>CAZSAY010000057.1:0-12186 GCA_964605225.1 uncultured Thermodesulfobacteriota bacterium
ATCTTTGCTATGCTTTTTTTAGCGGCCATGGCCCCGGGGTCATACCCGTTTCAGCATAAAAAAATCCTGTTTTAAAATTTTAACAAGCTTCATAAACCACACGAGAAAATTCTCTGGAGGGGGTATGGCTACGAACAAAAATGTTTACTTCTTTGGTGGAGGCAAAGCCGAAGGAAAGGGACACATGAAGGAAAAACTCGGCGGAAAGGGCGCCGGGCTTGCTGAAATGACCAATATCGGGCTTCCCGTGCCGGCCGGCTTTACCATTACAACAGATATCTGCGACTATTATTTCAAACACAAAAAGCGCTATCCAACGGGTTTTACCGTGGAGGTGGCAAAGCACGTCAAGAGGCTTGAGAGACTTGTAGGCAAAAAACTCGGTGACCCCGCCGACCCCCTTCTTGTCTCCGTGCGTTCCGGCGCGGCCCAGAGCATGCCCGGAATGATGGAGACCATCCTCAACCTCGGGCTAAACGACCAATCCGTCGAGGGCCTTGCCGCGAAGACATCAAACAGAAGGTTTGCCCTTGATGCGTACAGACGCTTTATCCTCATGTACGGCTCCACGGCCATGGGTGTTGAGCGGGAAAAATTTGACGACGAGTTCGAGGCCGTAAAAAACGAGCTTACAAGAAAGAGGCTCAAGAAGAAAAAGGCCGGTATACTCGATACCGATGTTAACGCAGATGAGCTCGATGTCCTTATAGGCAGGCTTAAAAAAGTTTATAAAAAAGAGACGGGCGAGGCATTTCCCCAGAACCCCACGGATCAGCTCTGGGGCGCCATTGACGCCGTCATAGGCTCATGGATGGTGGACAAAGCCGTTACCTACAGGCGCGTTGAAAAGATGACGGGACTCAAGGGCACGGGCGTTAATATAGTACAGATGGTCTTTGGCAACAAAGGGGAGGACTCCGGCACAGGGGTCTGCTTCACGCGCGACCCCAACTCCGGAAAAAACGTCTTTTACGGAGATCTCCTCATGAACGCCCAGGGCGAGGACGTTGTGGCCGGCATACGGACGCCCCTGCACCTTGACGACCTGAAAAAAATAATGCCCGCCGCCTACACCCAGTTGAACGACGTGCGCCTCAAGCTCGAGGGCCACTATAAAGACATGCAGGACATAGAGTTTACCATTGAAGAGGGTACACTTTACATCCTCCAGACACGTACGGGAAAACGCTCTCCCGCGGCCACCTTCAAGATTGCCGTGGACATGGTCAAGGAAAAACTCACCACAAAGGAAGAGGCCATAGCGAGGATAGCCGCAAAGGACATAGACGGTCTCTTTTATCCCGTCATAGACCCCTCCATACCCTATGCCGAGTTGCAAAAAAACCTCTTTGCCAATGGCATAGAGGCCGTGCCCGGGGCGGCTGTGGGCAAAATCGTCTTTAACGCCAAAGACGCGGAAGACTGGTGCGCCCAGGGCGAGGACGTAATACTCGTAAGGCAGGAGACAAGCCCCGAGGACGTTGGGGGCATGCACGCGGCAAAGGGCATACTCACGGCAACGGGAGGTAAAACCTCTCACGCCGCCGTCGTAGCAAGAGGCTGGGGAAAGTCCTGCATCGTAGGGTGCTCGGAGCTACAGATAGATACCAACGAAAAAACCATGACCGTTGGACAAACCACCTTGAGCGAGGGCGACTTCATTACCTTGAACGGCTCCACTGGCGATGTCTTCAGCGCAAAACTGCCCCTCACAAAACCGGAGCCTCCGGCGGCCTACAAGACGCTGATGAAGTGGGTTGACAAGGCGCGTACCCTGAAGGTGAGGACCAACGCCGATACGCCTTATGACGCCGAGAGGGCCATAAGCATGGGCGCCGAGGGTATCGGGCTCTGCCGGACGGAGCACATGTTCTTCGATACAGAGGAACGCCGTCTCGCCATACAGAAGATGATAGTTGCCGAAGATGCCGAGACAAGGCAGGCCGCCATTGACGAGCTCCTGCCCTATCAGAGAAAAGACTTCGAGGGCATACTTACGGCCATGGCCGGAAAACCCGTCACCATACGCCTCCTTGACCCACCGCTCCACGAGTTCGTGCCCCACAGGGAGGCAGAGCAGAAAAAACTCGCAACGGAGCTCAACATACCCCTTAAGCAGGTAAAACGCAGTATCGAAAAACTCCGCGAGACCAACCCCATGCTCGGCCTTAGAGGCGCAAGGCTCTGCATCGCCTACCCTGAGATACTGGACATGCAGGTGCGGGCCATCATGGAGGCGGCCTGCAACTGCAAAAAGAAAAAACTGCGCGTAACGCCGGAGATAATGTTTCCCCTTGTTATCGACTCTAAGGAAGTAGCCATCCTCGCCGAGAGGACACGCGCCGTGGCCGAGCAGGTCATAAAGAAATGCAAGGTAAAGGTACCTTACCTTGTAGGCACCATGATAGAGGTGCCGCGCGCGGCGCTACTCGCCGACCGCATCGCAAAGGTGGCCGAGTTCTTCTCCTTCGGCACAAATGACCTCACACAGCTCACCTTCGCCCTCTCAAGAGACGACGCAGGGAGGTTCCTTCCAGACTATGTTGATGAAAAAAAGACGGGTATCCTCAAGGCCGACCCCTTCCAGTCCCTGGACCGGGACGGCGTGGGCATGCTCGTGGAGATGGGCATCAAAAAGGGCCGCACGACGCGACCCGGAATCAAGGTGGGTATCTGCGGAGAGCACGGCGGAGACCCGGCCTCCGTGGAGTTCTGCCATCTGCAGGGCCTCGATTATGTCTCGTGCTCGCCCTTCAGGGTCCCCATAGCACGGCTTTCGGCGGCACAGGCCGCCCTCAAATGGCCGCGCAAGGCGAAAAAGGCCGCAAAAAAAGGCGATACCTCAAAAAAAAGGACTAAATCCGCCAAATAACCCGGCATATGGGCTGAGGCGATTAAGCAGATAAAAGACCTGTGAGGGGGGGGCATATAAATGCCCCCCCTTAATTTAAGGGTTCCCTGACTCACCCCGCAAATCCGCAACATGTAGTATTACCTAATCATTCCAGATACATTCCCTTGTATTTATCCCTTTACAAAAATCTGGTTTTCTGCTAATATCTGCGAAATAAACATATTAATTTCAGAAGGCATTCCATGAGAATAAAAAAACTGAGCGTACAGGGCTTCAAGTCCTTTGTAGACAGGGTTATCCTTGACTTTGCCGCCGAGCCTGCCGCCATTATAGGCCCTAACGGCTGTGGTAAAAGTAATGTCATTGATGCCATACGCTGGGTTACTGGTGAGCAGAACCCGAGGCATCTTCGCGGCAAGCAGATGGAGGACATCATCTTCAACGGCTCGGAGGAGAGAAAACCCGTTGGCATGGCCGAGGTGGTCCTCACCTTTACGAACGAGCGTGGCAAGGCCCCTATACGCTTTGCCTCCTTTAGTGAGATAGAGGTGGCAAGGCGCCTATACAGGTCTGGTGATAGCGAGTACTATATTAACAAGGTAAGGTGCCGTCTTCGCGACGTGGTGGATCTCTTTACGGATACGGGTGTAGGCAAAGAGGGCTACTCCATAGTGGAGCAGGGTCAGGTAAGCTGGCTTGTAAACGCCCGTCCCGAGGAGCGCAGGGTCCTCTTCGAGGAGGCCGCGGGCATCAACAAATTCAAGCACAAGAGGGACACGGCCATACGGAGGCTCGAGTCCACAAAAGAAAACCTTCTCCGTGTGGGCGATATCATAAGCGAGGTAAAGCGTCAGCTTAACTCCCTTAACCGTCAGGCAAAGAAGGCCGAGCGCTACAAGGCCGCCAAAGAGGCCCTGAAAGAGCTGGACCTCAGGCTTGCCGCCATGGAGTACGCGCTACTCATTGAAAAACGCGGCCAAAACAATAAGAGGATAGAAGAGGCCGAGGACTCGGGGCTCGCCCTTGTCGCCGAGAAGGCCGGGCTTGAGGGCAGGCGCGACGAGGCCCTACGCGGCCTTGGCGATGTTGAGGCACGGTACCGGGCCGTAGAGGAACGGGTCTTTGAGCTTGAAAAAGACCTTGGCGCCGAGGAAAGAAAGGCCGAGCTTGCCCGCATACGCTCCGGGGAGCTTACGAGAAACATGGAACGCCTAAGAGGCGAGATAGATGATATAGAGAACAAAAAGAAGGACGCTATAGAGGGCATTCTGGAGACAAAGTCCTCACTCGACGAGACGCTTCTCTCCATAGATGAGGCGCAAAAAGAGCTTGATAGGCAAAACAGGGACCTTGCCGTGGTACTTGGCGAGCGTGAGGCCAACTCCTCCGAAGAGGCCGGTATAAAATCGCGCCTTGTGCAGGGCAGGGCAAGGCTCTCGGACATCAGGCATTCCCTGCAGAGCGCCATCGGTGACGAAGAGCGCGCCCGCGAACAAGAGGCAAAATCCGGCGCCGGCATAGTGGAGGCCCGGGGAAAGATACTCTCTATAAGGGCCCCCCTTGATGTGCTTAAAAAAGACATGACAAAATCTGACGCAAGGGGCCAGTCTCTGGAGAGCGCCCTTGGCAAGCTACGTGGGAGGCTCAGTGAGCTTGAGGGACAAAGAGAGTCCCTCCTTGTGGAGATAGAGGGGCTCAAAGAGGACCGCGCCGCTGATAAAGCGCGGCTAACGACATTGCTGGAGATGGAGACAAACCTTGAGAACATCCATGGCGGAGCGCGTTCCATTCTGAAAGACGGGAATCTACGCGGCGTTCACGGCATAGTGGCGGATTTCATCGATACGAACCCTGGTTATGAAAAGGCCGTAGAGGCGGCCCTTGCCGAGAGGCTTGAGTACGTTATAGTAGAGGGTCAGGGAGAAGGTCTTGACGCCATAGGTTTTCTAAAGACCAATGCCGGCGGCAGGGGCAGTTTTGTGCCCTTGAAGGATCTTCGGCCCTCGCCCAGCGCCGTACCGGCGGGCTTGGCGGCAAACCCCGGTCTAAGACCCCTTGCAGGGGAGATAAAGGTAAAAGAGGGTTATAACCATATAATCGAGGCCCTTCTCGGCGAGACCATCATCGTCAAGAACCTTGATGAGGCCATTACTCTCTGGCATACAGACGGGATATTCAAGACCGTAGTTACACTTGACGGGGAGAAGCTGAACCCCGAGGGCATTATAACGGGCGGCGGTCTCGGTAATTCCGACGGCGGTATACTTCAGCGAAGGGGCGAGATAAAAGGCATAAAAAACACTCTATCCGGGCTTGAGACCAGACTCGGGGCCCTTACGGAGGGACTCGGCGTCATTGATAGAGAGCTTGCATCAGGCCGAAGCGAGCTTGATGAACTCACTGCCGGGCTTCACAGAGTAGAGCTTGAGCGCGTCAATACGGGAAGCGAGATAAAACGGCAGGAGAACGAGATTGATTCCCTTTTACGGCGTAAAGCTGACCTTAAGAACGAGCAACGCGAGGCCGAAGAGGCCGTATCACGGATAACAGAGCTGAAAAAGGCCCTCGTAAGAGAGAGGGATGAACTTGAGGAGGCCGTAAAAAAAGACGAGGAAGAACTTACGGGCCTTCTCGTTAATATCACCTCCATAGAGGAAAAAAAGACGGCGATAAACTCTGCGGTGACTGCCTCGCAGGTGGAGCTTGCAAGGGTTACGGAGCGGCGCGGGGCCCTGGAGGCGAGGATAATAGAACGCGAACGCCTCGTAACAGAGCTCACCGAAATCTTTAACGCCAGGGTCCGCGAAAGAGAACTGGCAGGGACTGAAATAGAGGAAAAAAATAGAGAGGTCTTGGCTATCGGCGATAAACTCAAGGGACTTTACAGCGAGTTGGAGTCAGCGAGGCTTACCCGCACGCAAGAACAAGAGGCCCTCGCCTCTGCAACAGCCGGTATAACAGAGCTTGATGAGGGCATCGCCGTTATTACGGAAAAGGTCCGCAAACTCGAAGAACTTAAGGGCACGCTTGGTTTCGGCTTAAAAGAGATTGAGCTACAGCTCGCCGGTCTTGGCGAGAAGATGGACGAAAGATACGGCCTTGGCCTTGATGACCTGCCGCCTCTGCCTGCCAGTGAAACAGCCGATACAGACGAGGGACAAACCCCCGGGGAAGGGGCGGCCCTCAAGGAAGAGCGCAACGCCCTCCATGCCAAAATTCTCGCCATGGGAGAGGTAAGCCTCTCGGCCCTTGAAGAATACAGAGAGCTCGATGAGAGACATACCTTTTTACTCGCCCAGCAGGAAGACCTTACAAGGTCCACAGATGGACTTTTAAAGGCCATAGCCCGCATCAATAAGACGAGCAGAGCCAGGTTCAGCGCGGCCTTCGAGGAGATAAATAACAAGTTCAAAGAGAACTTTCCAAAATTTTTCCGCGGCGGCAAGGCAGAGCTCAAGCTCACCGACGAGTCCAACATACTGGAATCGGGCATAGAGATAGTGGCCCAGCCTCCCGGCAAAAGACTACAGAACATCACACTCCTCTCAGGTGGCGAGAAGGCCCTTACTGCCGTATCCCTCATATTCTCCATCTTCCTCATCAAACCCAGCCCCTTCTGCCTCCTTGACGAGGTTGACGCGCCCCTTGACGAGGCCAACATAGACCGCTTCAATACCTTTGTCCGAGATATCTCCCATGTAAGCCAGTTTATTCTCATTACCCACAACAAAAGGACCATGGAGGTAGTGGACAAGCTCTACGGCGTCACCATGGAAGAGCCCGGCGTCTCAAAGGTCGTATCCGTTAAGTTCTAAAGCTCCCCCGGCACTTCCCCTGTAAAGACTTTTAAATCATCTGCAAGCCCTCTCATCTATCAAAAAACTATTCTCTCCGGGAAAACCAGGGTGTATTATAAGTAAAGACCGGCCATAAGGGCGGGTATCATGTCCGGGTATAAGAACAGAGGCCTCATGGACCCGAAGAGAGATAATAAAAAATATCCTTCGAGCACCCGCGCTTTTGTTCTCTTTGCCATTGTTTTTTTCGCCCCTCTTTTTATCACCGGCAAAACCACTGGCGCGGCGGCACTCAAGAAGGACGGGCAAGCCGATATTATAAGGGTTGGGGATTTTTCCGAGCAGGACGGGGTCATCGCGGCGCCATGGAAGGACCTTAGCTTTACGGGTATAAAGACGGTCTATACAGTAGAGGCTCATGGCAAAAAGGCCTATATCCGCGCCGAGGCCAATGCCTCGGCCTCGGCCCTTTACAGGCCCATGGACGTGAACGTGGCCGAATACCCCATGCTCTCGTGGAGGTGGAAGATAGAGGGCGTTCTTAAAAAAGGCGACGCCCGTATAAAAGCGGGAGACGATTTCGCCGCCCGTCTTTACGTGACCTTTGCCTATGACCCAAAAAAGGCGTCCCTTTTAATGAAAGGGCGATCAGCTATAGAAGAAAAACTCTTCGGCATCAAGGCGCCGGGAAGCGCACTTAATTATATCTGGGCCAACAGGCTCGGCCAGGGCAGTATCGTGCCAAGCCCATATACAGGCCGGGAGATGATGATAGCCGTGGAGAGCGGCAACAGGCTGGCAGGCAGGTGGCAAAGTGAAGAGAGGAATGTTTTCGAAGACTACATAAAGGCCTTCGGCCATAAGCCCAGGCACGTAACAGGCATCGCGATTATGACGGACAGCGACAACACAGGGGGCCGCGCAACGGGTTATTATGATAATATCAGCTTTAGAAAAAAAGCGAAAAATGGACGCTGAGATAAATACATGAGGAGATACATATCACTCTTTGAGAGTAGAATACACGAAACTACCATGCTACGAGCCGGCCACAGGATAAGGTATACTCATAAGACCCCCCCGGGGGGGATTGAAGGAGAGTAAGTATAGTGGATAACCAGATAAGAGAGGCCTTAAAAAAAATACTCAACGGCGTCTACATCGTAGGGACAAAATGCGGCGATGAGATAAACGCAATGACCGCCGTATGGATTACACGGCTATCCTTCAAGCCTCAGCTCATCGGCGTTGCCATAGGAAAAAGCCGTTTTTCTTTTCATATGATAGAGACCTCAAAGGTCTTTTCCGTAAGCGTCCTCGGCCCGGAGCAATTGGAGCTCGCGAAGCACTTTGGTTTTAAATCCGGCAGGGATACTGATAAATTCAAAGGTATCCCGCATTTTTCAAAGATAACGGGCGCCCCTATATTAAAGTCCGCCCTTGCGTACCTGGACTGCAAGGTCGTCTCAAGCCATGAGACGGGAGACCATACCTTTTTTGTAGGCGAGGTACTTGACGGGGCCATCTGCCGCGAGGGAGATGCCGCTCTTTACAAAAAAGAGGAGATATTCAAAAAGGCCTGATGGGACGGGGTCACGCAAATAGCGTCTATTAAGAAGGGAGCCCCGCCTGAATGGACCTCTCTCTCGAAAACCCCCGCCAAATCCAAAAAAAGGGTCCCTTAAGGCGGCGCTCTTACGCACTCTCGTGTGCCGGGGCCTCCTGCCGGAGAAGGACCTTCAGTATATCAGGCGAGCCGTAGACTACGAGCCTGTCGCCCTCGCGGATAAGCTCCGTGCCCCGGGGGATGCTCTTCCAGCGTCCCTCTCTCTCAATACCAAGCACTATGAGCCCCTGCTCCATAAGATGCGAGTCCTGTAAGGTAGAGCCGGCGAGGCTTGAGTTCTCTTTAACGATAACGCGCACAAGTACGTGGCCCTCAAGGAGATGGAGGAGGTCTTCTGTGGGGCCTTCCTCAAATGTGCCTGTCTTTATGAGTTTTTTCTCAATGAAGCTCTCCCAGCGTCTTACAAAACCCTGCCGCGTCGCTATCTTGTAGATAACGTAGAGTCCGATGAAAAGTACGATGATGTTAATGGGAAGCTGGAGCCCCTTGCTGGTAACCAGCGAAGAGGTGGCCGTGACGATGACCGTAACCACACCGGCGTTGCCGAGTATCATGAGCCAGGTGGTAATCTTTCGTCTTGCATCATTATTGACAATGGCCTCAGCCTCTTTTGTGGTAAAACCCGTGCCCGAGAAGGCCGAGAGGGCCTGAAACTGGGCCTTGCGCCCGTCCATGCCCGTCATCATCAGGGCGATGGTAGCGGCCTTTACGACAAGAAAAGAGACGAAGACAACAAGAAGTGTGGGCAGAAGAAAATAAAGGCCTCCCATGACATTTGCTCCCTTTAAGGTTTACTCGCCTTGCTCGCGGCCCTTCGGGCAAAAACAAGCGGGGCCGGAAGCCGGAGAGATAAGGCGCTCGATTTTTTATCTTAGGGTAATACACAGGGAATGGCAGTGATTTTAGTCAGGCCGGGGGGCCTTTTTCGCCATATTAATAAAATCTTCGCAGGTAATTATCTTTATCCCCAGGGCCTCGGCCTTCTTGTATTTGCTCCCCGGTTTTTCCCCGGCCACAAGATAGTCCAGTCGTTTTGTAACAGAAGAGACCGTCTCGCCGCCACAGGAGATAACGAGCCTCTTTGCCTCCTCTCTTGAAAGGTCCTCAAGCTTTCCTGTAAAGAGGAAGGTAAGCCCCTTGAGGGTTCCCTCGGCCTCGGGGGGAGATATGGGGCTGACCCCGGCGCGGCTTAGCGCTTCCATTACGGCCCTGTTATGGGGCTCACTGAAAAACTCTTTAATGCCCGGAGCGCTCACGTCCCCGATATCCGCTAAATCCAGAAGCTCCGGAAGCTCGGCCTCCATGAGGGCCTCCATGGTTCCGAACCTTTTAGCAAGCACCCCGGCCATATGCTCGCCAACGCCCTTTATACCAAGGGCGTATATGAGGCGCGAGAGAGGCGGTCTTTTGCTATCTGAAATGGCCTTAAGAAGGTTTTTGGCCGAGAGCTCCGCCCATCCCCCGCCAAGGGATAGTATTTTTTCTTTTGTCAAGGCGTATATCCCGGCAACGTCCGCTATAAGCCCGCTATCTACAAACTGCTCAACGGTCTTAGCGCCCATGCCCGTTATGTCCATGGCGCTCTTCGAGCAAAAATGCTCGATACTTTTTTTTAGCTGTGCAGGGCAGGCAAGCCCGGCAAGACAATAATGAATAGCCCCTGTCTTTTCAACAGGTGAGCCGCAGACAGGGCATTTGCCGGGCATATGAAAAGGAGGCGGTCTATCTTCAGGGTTGCGCGCCGAGGTAACTACGCTCACCACCTCGGGTATGACGTCTCCGGCCCGCTCCACCACAACGGTATCGCCTGCACGGACGTCTTTACGGAGAACGTCGTCCTCGTTATGTAGCGTAGCTCTGCCAACAGTAACACCACCAAGCTCCACGGGTTCAAGTATGGCAACGGGCGTAAGCGCCCCTGTCCTGCCTACCCCCACGAGGATATCCTGTACCACGGTCTGCTCCTGCTTTGGGGCGAACTTATAGGCGATTGCCCAGCGTGGGCTCCGTGTAAGCTGGCCGAGACGGGCCTGAAGTGTAAGGTCGTTCACCTTTATCACCGTGCCGTCAAGCTCATAGTCAAGGTCCGCGCGGCCCTCTTTTATCTCCTCAAAATATGCGTATACCCCATCAACGCCATTAACGATACGGGCCAGAGGATTGACTTTAAGCCCCAGGGCGCGCAAAAACTCAAGGCCCTCCATGTGGCTCTTAAGACTTCGCCCCCCCTCAGCCCACTCCACCACTCCAAGTCCATAACAGAAAATATCAAGAGAGCGCCCCGCTGTTACGGCGGCGTCGAGCTGACGAAGAGACCCGGCGGCGGCGTTTCTGGGGTTGGCAAAGGGGGCCTTGCCCTTGGCCTCCTGCTCTTTGTTCAGTCTACTGAAACTATCAAGGGGCATTATGACCTCGCCGCGTGCATCAAGGCGAGAGGGCAGGACCCCATTGTCTGTTGTAAGCCTATGAGGTATGCTCTTTATGGTTCTTATGTTATCTGTAACGAGCTCTCCTGTAAGGCCGTCGCCTCGCGTCAGGGCGCGCACCAGCGAACCATTCTCATATACAAGCTCAACGGCAAGGCCGTCCATCTTGGGCTCCGCCGCGTACTCCACGGAATAATCAGACGGTAACTGCAGTATTTTTTTAACCCTCTCGTCAAACTTTTTGACCTCTTCCGCGTTAAAGGCATTGGCAAGAGAGAGCATGGGCAGGCTGTGCTTGACCTCGGCAAATGCCTCACCTGGCCTTGCCCCCACCTTCTGAGTGGGAGAATCAGCGGTTACAAGGGCGGGGTAGCGCGCCTCAAGGGCTTCAAGGCGGCGCATGAGGCGGTCGTATTCCGCGTCAGTCACCTCGGGGTTATCAAGGATGTAGTAGCTGTTATTATGGCGCTCTATCTGCTCTCGCAGAGACTCAATCTCGCGGAGAGCGGCCTCGTCGGATTTATTCTCTACCATAGTATATTTTTATCACAGAGGGGCCTTTTCAGGCCATTTTTTTTCACAGCCACTCATCTAAAATTGCTTTTTTCCCCTGTGTTGATATAATATTAACAAATACAAGAAAGGGAGGATTTTAATATGGGAGATTGTGGAAGCTGCGGCCCCAGTGGCGGAGGGCCTTTTTCTGAGGGACGCGAGCTCGTGGAGTTTGTAAGCGCCGCCCACGACGGAGGCATCGCCGGGCAGGAACTGCCAAACGGCGGCCTTAGCATAAAATGCCAGGGCTGTGGTGAGGCCTTTGTCCTGAAGACCTTTGTAGATAGATGCCCCAAATGCGGCGGAGTTCACGCCGTATCGCCGCCAAGGTGCGACGACGCCGGAGCCGTTCAGTTCGCCGGAGAGGATTACACGGGCTGAGGGCGGCTCTAAAAGACAAAACAAAAAAAAGAGGGGCAGACCTTATCATCAGGTCTGCCCCTCTTTATATTATGATGTAAAAAAGCAATTTGTTGCGTAGAGATACGCTCTACCCAACCTACCAAGCTGTCATCCCTTATCTTTCACTCTGTTAGCTCTTTTCCATACCAATCAATATTCTTAAAATTAAAGTCTTCTGGAACTACAAATATAAGATTAATGAGAGCGAGTTTACGACGCAATCCTGACAACCGTACTACATTGTCATTCCACTCTAATTTCGTAAGAAAAAAAGTCTTTGAGCGTGGGGCAAATGAACCTTCATAGTTCTGATAAATAGGACTAGTATGCAGACTATGAAGACAAGGCAATAGAAGTCCCCCTACATCAAAGGCAGAGCAACCAATAAACTGATTATCATCACTGATCCTAATCTGATTCAGATCAATTGATAACTCCTGATCCAAGCCACTACGAAACTCCAGCATAACCCGGAATCTGTCAATGATTTTGAGACACCTGCCATTCGAATTTAGAGTACTTTTT
>CAZSAY010000058.1:0-12181 GCA_964605225.1 uncultured Thermodesulfobacteriota bacterium
GGTGGCTGAGGGTGTCGAAGCTGAACTCCGTTGTCTCGAATATCTCGTCATCGGGGAGAAAGGTAATGGTGGTTCCGGTCTTTTTAGTCTTGCCCGTTATCGTTAATTTTGTGACGGGAGCGCCGTGGTCGTAGCTCTGGGAGTAGACCTGGCCGCCGCGGCTTATCTCAACATCGAGTTTTTTTGATAGAAAGTTAACTACCGTTACACCAACTCCGTGAAGCCCTCCCGAGACCTTATAGGCCTTGTTCTCGAACTTGCCTCCAGCATGTAGCTCCGTAAGGACAACCTCCACTGTGGGGCGTTTTTTCTCGGGGTGCTCCTTTACGGGAATGCCTCTGCCGTCGTCCACTATGGTTACGGAGTTGTCCTCGTGTATGATAACGTCGACGTTATTGCAGAACCCGGCAAGGGACTCGTCAATGGCGTTATCCACTACCTCGTATACAAGGTGGTGCAGACCCATGGGGCCCGTGGAGCCGATGTACATGGCAGGACGTTTTCTAACGGCCTCAAGCCCGCCAAGGACCTTGATTGATTTTTCGTCATAAGCCATGCCGCTCTGCTCTGCCTTTTGATCTTCTGTACTGGTTTTGGTCAAGTTCTCTTTTCCTTTTTTTCAGTTTGAGCCCACAATCCTTCCCTTTTGCCCCCTGTTATCGCAATGATAGAGGGTTAAAGTCAGGAAAATCTTTCTTTCTCATGGTTTCGGTGAATTATCTCTCGTCCTCTCAGGGGGGATTTGTCTAAAACTCTTATATTTCAAGTGGTTATGAATAAGTTCAACATTAAAAGTTTATCATCAATAAACCTCTTTTACAATATAAAAAAAGGGTTTTTTATATTTAAAAAAAAGCCCTTCTATCTTTAAGACGGGCCAAAACCCGGATTGCTCTCATGAGCGCGAGGCAAAGGGCATGGGGGCAACCCATGATAGCATTTCCAGAGGCCCGGCAGAGGGCCCGGAGGCCGCGTTCATGCCCCGTGGAAACAAAAAAGGCTATCCCGTAAGGATAACCTCCTTTATGATGTTCGCGATGATTTTGTAAGAAAAAAACTGGGGTGGGCGAGGGGATTCGAACCCCCAACCCCCGGAGTCACAGTCCAGTGCTCTAACCGTTGAGCCACGCCCACCATGGAAGACTTTGGAAACCTTACTAAATGACCTTGAAACTCTTATGATGATTTGAAGCCATAGAACCAACTTATTTAACCGGCCCCATTATTTAACCGGCCCCGTTGGCCCTCAATTTTTTAGATTAACATATGTTTTTATAAGCTGTCAACATCTGGACTACCGGTGAAGGCCTCATGCCCTTACATCTTCTCCGGGGCCGATATCCCGAGAAGCCCGAGGCCGATGCCTGTCACGGTGCCCGTAGCCTTAAGAAGCAGAAGTCTCGCCTCCGTTAAACCCCGGTCTTCAGTTACCACCCTGTTTTTGTTGTAATAGGGGTGAAAGAGCCCGGCCAGCCCCATGAGGTAAAAGGTGATCCTGTGGGGCTCAAGCTCGCGCGCGCTCTTTTCTATGACAGACTCGAAGTTTGCAAGGTGTTTTATTATCTCTATCTCTTCAGGCAGACCAAGGCGTTCAAGGTCTTTGGCCGTAAAGTTTTCAGGACATGTAAAGCCCTTTTCCCCGGCGAACTCGAATATGCTAAGTATCCTGGCAAAGCAGTACTGCACATAAAACACAGGGTTCTCCGAGGTCTGCTGTTTGGCGAGCTCAAGGTCAAAGTCAAGGTGCGCATCGCTCCTTCTCGTCAAGAAAAAGAACCTCGCCGCATCGGAGCCCACTTCGTCCATGACCTGCCGCAATGTTACAAACTCACCGGATCTCTTTCCCATGGCCACGGGCTGGCCATCGCGAAGGAGGGCCACGAGCTGGATAAAGACCACTTTCAGGGCATCACTGGTCCGTCCCATGGCCTCTATAAAGGCCCGTACCCTTGCCTCGTAACCGTGATGGTCGGCGCCCCATACGTTTATTATGGTGGTGAAGCCTCTCTCGAGCTTGTCGCCGTGGTAGGCGATATCAGAGGCAAAGTAGGTCTTCTCGCCATCGGCCTTTATGAGAACCCTGTCTTTATCATCACCAAATGCCGTTGACTTGAACCATACGGCGCCTTCTTCTTCGTATATAAAATCGCGTTTTTTAAGCTCATCCATGGCCTTTTTAACAAGGTCTTTCTCATAGAGGCTTTTCTCGCTGTACCAGACGTCAAATTCTACGTTAAAGGCGGAGAGGTCTTTTTTTATATCACCGAGAAGGGCCTTCGAGGCGTAGTCCTTGAAAAGAGCTACGGCCTCATCCTCGTTCATATCCATAAAGGCCTTGCCCTCGGCCTCGATAAACTCCGCGGCCACGTCCTTTATGTAGTTCCCGTGGTATGAGTCTTCGGGCATCTCCACGGCCTCGCCGAGCCGTTCCTTCGCGCGAAGCAATACGGACCTGCCAAGGACATCTATCTGGCGGCCCATATCATTTATATAAAACTCTTTTGTAACATCATAACCAGCCGCGCCGAGTATCTTACTTATGGCGTCGCCCACGGCCGCGCCTCTTCCGTGCCCTATATGCAGAGGGCCCGTGGGGTTGGCGCTCACAAACTCCACCTGCACCTTCTCTCCGGCTCCAATACTCAGCCTGCCGTACTCCTCGCCCTTTTGAAGTATTTCTTTAAGAAGTCTTGCCCAGCAGGATTTTTTGATGAAAAAGTTGAGAAAACCCGGGGCCGCCACCTCGCATTTTTCAAGCACCTCACAGCTTGAGACCTTCCGTGAGAGGACAAGTGCTATGTCGCCGGGGTTTTTGCGCTGAGAGCGCGCAAGCTTCATGGCTACGTTCGTGGATAGATCTCCAAAACCCTTTGTCCTTGGCTGAGATATGATGGGCTCGGGCGCTTCGGCGAGGGTATCAAAAAATCCCTCGTCGATCATCTCGCCGAGGGCTTCCATTACAGATTTTTTTATTATCTCAAGCATTCTTAACCACTATCTCCTCATATTCATCAGGTCTTCTGTCTTTAAGAAAGACCCATGATGATCTTGTTGTAGCTATATCCGCCAGTTCTATCTCCGATAGTATAATACCCTCCGAGGCACCGCTCGGCTTTGATATGAACTCGCCGTCGGGACGGACGCAGAAGCTCCTTCCGTAAAATTCCTGTTCCTTTTCCCCGCCAACCCTGTTGGCCCTGAAGATAAAGATACCGTTTGCGTGGGCCGCCGCCGAGATGGCGCGCTCCCATTTTTTTTTGGAATGGACAAAGGCCGAGGCCGTGGGAGTGAAGACTATCTCCGCCCCCTTTAGCGCAAGGACACGAAAACCCTCGGGAAAAAATACGTCCCAGCAAAGCTGAACGCCTATGGTGGCGTAGGGGGTCTTGAAAACGGGAAAACCAAGGTCCCCGGGCTTGAAGTAAGTCCTCTCCTCCCAGAGTGGTATCTGAGGCACATGGATTTTGCGGTATCTGCCTGTTATGGCGCCGTCATCGCCGATGACAAAGGCGGTGTTGAAGTAATCCGGGCCGGCTTTTTCGAATATGCCCGCTATGATGACGACCTTAAGCTCTTTCGCAATGCCCCTTAAAAAGCTTATGCTCTCCCCGTCTTCTTCCTCGGCGAGAGAAAAATTGTCCTCATCCACAACGGCAGGAAACCACGGACGATTAAAGAGCTGGGGCAAGGTGATTATCTTCGCGCCCTTCTCGGCGGCAAGTCTTATAAGTGAGCCGGCCTTTTTGAGGTTACCCTGCAGGTCCTCCGATGAAGACATCTGAACGCCGGCTATAGTCAACTTCCTCTTCATTATATCTCTATATCTCTCAATTGGGGGCCTCGACCGCCTGCCGCACGTCCCTGAATCTGTATATGACATCATTGGGTCCGATCATTCCCAACTCATCGCGGGCTATCTCCTCGATATACCGCTTGTCCTTTTTTAGCAAGGCTATCTTTTTCTCAAGACCCCTGTTTTCTCCCTCAAGGACGCGGTTAGTCTTTAAAATATCATCGCGGGCGTGCTTGAGCCTCCAGACGTCAGTAAGGCCCTTATCGCCGAAGACGGCGAGCAGAGTTATCGCAAAGATAAGGGCTATAAACAAATGAAAGCCCCTTAGACCTTTGTTCGTTGCCTTGCCTCTCTTCTTAGCCACGGGTATTCTTTAACAGATAGCCCTGAAAAGGTCAAGATAATAGACCCCTTTCAGTATCGCTACCCCTTTTGTCTCTCACGGATAAAAGACCTCATATCGGCTTTTATTGTGAAGCTTTAAACGTTTTGTGTTGCATATACGGTGATTGTGAAAAATATTTGACAGCAAAGAGCTTTTATGTTAATATTTTTAATGTTAATCAAAACGTGGGAAATTTAATATAAAAATGGTTTTTTACAAGGTATTATACTTATGAATTCCGACTCCATGGTCAAGTTGGAATGCGCACGCTGTCAAAATCCTTTCTATAGCGCCTCTACTGAAGAAAAAATGCCCTGTCCTTACTGCGGCTTTACCGCAGGCGATAGTCATGAAGACAGAAGAAAGAGGGTTAGGGACCTTTCGCACAGAGCCTGTGAAATCTTTAAAGGAGACATCCGGGTCCCTGTGAGGGTAACAGACCTCTCCCAGGGTGGAGTAGGCATTAGGATGAAGGGATATCTGCCCTTTGACGAAGACGATGCCGTACGGGTCTTTATAGAAGAGCTCGGTATAGAGAAAAGCGCGCGTATCGTATGGGCCAAAAAGGTCTACGGGATCTCCAAGGCCGGCCTAATGTTCGCCTGACCCATCTCCGGCGGGTAACCCTTACGCGCTTCGAGTTACTTCACCGTTCTATAGTTCTATCCACCTGCCTGGCCCCAAAAAATCTCCTTAATATCCTTAAAAATCATCAATACGACGCTTTTTTCCCTCTCCAGGGGGTTTTGGCCCTTTCGGGAGCGTCCCTGTGCGCCACATTGCCCTTGACGCGGCTGGTCTACTGCTATAACATCGTAAGATTACTGTACTGTAAATCCAGGTATCGTTAAAGGCGGGATAAAGCCGCCTCTGCACTTGATCGGATTAGCTTAGAGACGGGGTATTATTCTATGAGTGTTAAAGAAGGCGGCTCCAAAGGGGGGCTATTCAGCTATCAGGACCTTAAGGGTCTTGTTCAGGGGGGAAATATTTCCTCTTCCACGGAACCTGTAACCGAGGAGCAGATACAACCGGCAAGCGTTGATCTTCGCCTCGGCGCAAAGGCCTTTCGCCTTGTATCAAGCTTTTTACCCGAGTCTCATGGCGTCCTCGAACGCCTTGGCGCCGATTCCGGCGACGAGTCCGACCTCGTCATGTATGAGATAGATATCTCCAATGGCGGCATACTCGAGAAGGGACATGTATACCTCATACCCCTTATGGAAAAATTAAGCCTTCCAGAGGGTGTCATGGGACGGGCCAACCCAAAGAGCACAACGGGCAGGCTTGATGTCTTCGCAAGGGTTTTAAGCGATAAGAACCCCCGTTTTGACCAAATAACCCCGGGCTACAGGGGCGGGCTCTTTCTTGAGATACTGCCCCGGTCCTTTACCATAGGAGTCAGGCAGGGCCAAAGCCTCGTTCAGCTCCGCCTCATGGACGGAGACGCCGTAGTGAGCGATATGGGGTTAAGGGCCCTTCAGAGGGACGAGGGCCTTCTCTATGACGGAGATGGCGACGGACGGGCGAGTGATGTAAGCATCTTACGCGGTCTCTTTATGAGCGTGGACCTCTCCGGGGAGTCCATGAACGGCGTTGTGGGGTATAAGTCCAGGAAAAACAGCCACGTAGTTGACCTTGCAACGAGAGACCATTACAATATAAACGACTTCTGGGAGCCGGTAACAGGGGGCAAAAACTCTACCCTTATCCTTGAACCCGAGGAGTTTTATATATTATCTTCCAGAGAAAAAATCCGTATACCAACGGGTTATGCCGCCGAGATGGCCGCCTACGAGGCAGGCTCAGGTGAGCTTCGCACCCATTACGCGGGGTTTTTCGACCCCGGCTTCGGCTACGGGCAAAGCGGTGAGGTGAAAGGCACAAAGGCCGTGCTTGAGGTCCGGGCCCATGACGTGCCCTTTATGATAAGTCACGGACAGACCTTCTGCAAGCTCGCCTACGAGAGGATGAGAAACATCCCGGAAAAGACATATGGTCCCAAAATAGGCTCATCTTACCAGTTTCAGGGCATTACCCTCAGTAAACAATTCAAAAAGCCATGAACCAGCAGTTTTTTTTGTAGTACCCGGGCCGTGAGAGACCCTGACAAAGGTTCCCGCTTTCTTTATTTTGAGACAGGCGCATCTGCCTGAGGAGAAGTTTTTTTTGAGTAGAAAAAAAAAGAGAGATAAAAAGGGCCCCCCGAGGGCCCCTGCAAGAGGAAAAGCAGGCGGCGACGGGACAGGCATTAAACAGGAAGTCCTTGGCATAGTCCTTCTGGCCCTTGCCGTATACGTTGGCGTCTCTCTTTACTCCGTGGGCGATCCCGCCAGCCGCGGCGGTGTTGTGGGAGACTTTCTCTCCTGGGGGCTTCGTACATCCATCGGTTATACCTCATATACATTCCCATTCTTTCTCGCCCTTCTATCCATAAGGTTCCTCTTCAGAAGGGTCTTCAAGGTAAGCGCCCTGGCGCCTCTGGGTTTTATAATCTTCATACCCGCCCTCTCGGCCCTCTCAAGGCTGGTTTTTGAGGTCGCCGATTCGGGCGGTATCATCGGAGACACTATCGGTAATTTTCTCTCTTCCTACTTTGGTTTTGGCGGCGCCCTCATAGCCCTCATAGCCGCCGTGCTTATCTCCGTGCTGGCCATTACGGGCATGTCTTTCATTCAGGTGATACTCCGGGGCTTTAAGGCTACGGGGGGCTTTATATGCTCCCTTGAGAATGGCCTTAAAAAAAGGCAAAAAGAGAAGTCCATTAAAAGAGCGGCACGTCTAAAAGACAAAAAAGCCCTTGCCCTGAAGGAGAATAAAGAAAAGCAAGAGGCTGATAAGGCCCTTATCCAGGCGGCCCCCGCCCCTGTGGAGCCGCCTATCATTACGGAGCAGAGGGCCCCTGACCCGGCGCCCGCAGAGGCCGTGGAAAATTCTCCCGAAAAAGCGCCTTCCGCCCATGCGGAAGAAGCCCTTGAGTTTAGCGCACCTGCGGGCAACTTTACCCTTCCCGGCCTTGATCTGCTCGATAGCGCCACCGAGGATAAGGGGACCATCGACAGGGACCTGCTCCTTGAGCAATCAAGGGTGCTCGCCAAGAAGCTCGCCGATTTTGGCGTCACAGGCAAGGTGGTAGAGGTAAGGCCCGGCCCTGTTGTCACCATGTACGAGTTTGAACCCGCCCCGGGTATAAAGGTAAACAGAATCCTTAACCTCTCCAACGACCTTGCCCTTGCCATGAAGGCCATGTCCATCAGGATAATAGCCCCCATACCCGGAAAGGCCGTAGTGGGCATTGAGGTTCCAAATAGCGAAAAAAACAGGATACACTTTCGTGAGCTCGTCGAGCATGACGGCTTCAAAAAGGCGAGGTCATGCCTCAGCCTGGCCATTGGAAAGGACATCGCCGGCAAGCCCTTCATAGAGGACCTCGCAAAGATGCCCCATCTACTCATTGCCGGGGCCACGGGTTCGGGCAAATCCGTCTCCGTAAACTCCATGATATCAAGCATACTTTTCAAGGCCACCCCCGATGACGTGCGTTTTCTCATGATAGACCCGAAGATGCTTGAGCTAACGGCTTACGAGGGCATCCCTCACCTTATTACCCCTGTTATCACAAACCCCCGCAAGGCCTCGGCGGCGCTTAAGAGCATCGTCGTTGAGATGACAAAACGATACAGGCTCATGACCGAGAAGGGCGCAAAGAATATTGACATGTATAATCACATCCTCGCCGAAGAGGGCGTGAACGTTGACCCCGCCTACGAGCACAAACGTATGCCATATATAGTAGTTATTATAGACGAGCTTGCCGACCTCATGATGACCTCCGGTAAAGACGTGGAAGAGAGCCTTGTACGCATCTCCCAGATGGCGCGCGCCGCGGGTATTCACCTTATCGTTGCCACGCAGAGGCCCTCGGTGGACGTAGTGACAGGTCTTATAAAAACAAACCTCCCGGCGCGCATCGCCTTTCAGCTCCCAACACGCACGGATTCACGTACCATACTCGACGCCTCGGGGGCGGAGACGCTTCTCGGCCAGGGTGATATGCTCTTTTTACCGCCTACCACATCAAGGCTGAAGAGGGTGCACGGCGTATATGTCTCTGAGGATGAGATTAAAAAACTTAGCGCCTTTTGGAAGGAGCAGGCCGCTCCCGCCTATGACGAGGAGATGATAAAAGAATACGAGAGCGCCGAAGAGCGCGATGATGACGAAGACCTCGGCGAGGAGTTTCTGCGCCGTTATGACGAGGCCGTTGAGTTGGCCTCGACCATGGAGATGCTCTCCACATCATACCTTCAGAGAAGGTTCAGAATTGGCTACAATACGGCGGCCCGCCTCATTGAGAAGATGGAAAAGGACGGCATAGTAGGCCCGCCGCAGGGAAGTAAACCAAGGGAAGTCTTGAGGCGTTCATAGATGAGATCATTTTTAAGATTCATATTTGCTCTTTCCTTTGTCTCGCTTCTTATCCTTACTACGAGCCCTTGCGCGCTTGCCGGTGGCAAAAAAGCCGGGGCCGAGAAAGACTTTATCGGCCGCCTTGAGAAACGGTATCAGGCCATCAAGACCCTCAAGGCCGACTTTACTCAGACCTCAAAAGGGTTGGCCTCCATGGACGGGGCCTCGGGAGGGAAGGTATACTTTAAAAAACCCGGCATGATAAGGTGGACTTACAGGGGGAAAATAACCGATGAGATAGTAGGCAGTGACAAGGTCCTCTGGTTTTATCAGCCCGACCTCAATCAGGCCTTCAAGAGTGAGGGCAAAAGGCCCGATATCTCCACCGACTTTCTCTCCGGCATGGGCAGTATCAGAAAATACTTTATCCCCTCCGCCGCTCCCGTGAAGGCCGGCTCCCTTACCATAAAGCTCGAACCAAGGGATACTCATCCACAGATAAAAACCCTCTCCCTTTTTGTGGATACTAAGACCATGCTCGTTAAAAAGTTCATACTTAAGGACCACTACGGCAATACCACGGAGGTGAACTTTTCCAATATAAAGATAAACGCGCCCATTGGAGACGAATTATTTAAATTTTCACCGCCAGAGGGCACGTCCGTTATAGTCCAATGATAAGAGGTACGGTAAACAATCAAGGAGGTAAAATTCTCTTATGTCAAGTTTTGATATCGTCTCAAAGGTAGATGTTCAGGAAGTGGATAACGCCGTAAATCAGGCCAGCGCCGAGCTCAAGAACCGTTATGACTTCAAGGGTTCAAAGTGCGCCCTTACCTGGGATAAAAAAGAAGAGATAATAGTTACAGGAGATAGCGACGCGAGGCTCAAGGCCCTTGTTGATATGGTGGAGGCGAGGCTCGTAAAGCGCGGCGTTCCTCTTAAATCCCTTGATTTTCAGAAAGTTGAGGATATGTCCGGGGACATGAAAAAACAGGTTATAAAGGTTACGCAGGGCATCCCCACGGATAAGGCAAAGTCCATGGTAAAGATGATAAAGGGGCTCAAACTAAAGGTTCAGGCGCAGATTCAGGACGACCAGATACGTGTCTCGGGGAAAAAACTCGATGACCTGCAGGCCGTTATTCAGGACATGAAGGCCCGCGACCTTGATGTGGCCCTACAGTTCATAAACATGCGGTCCTGATTGCCTGCCATGTTCAAGATATGGACGGAGATAAGGGCCTCCGGTCCTTTTGCCGGCAAGGATGCGGCCATAACCTGCCTTATCAAGGCCGGTAGCAACGCTGTAATAGAGTCCAACCGATGCGCCGGTAGCGCCGTTGAACCGGCAAATGAGCAGACCCTTACGGCATGCCTTCCCAAAGGGGGGGGCTCTACCCTCTCTACCCTTAAAGAGGGGCTAAAGGCCCTTGGCTGGACCGCGAGACTCGCTACAGTAGAGGACCGTGACTGGTCCGTGGCATGGCGAAGAGGTATAAGGCCCCTGAGGCTGGCCTGCCGCGGCCCCGGCATCAAAGTCGGCAGGGGGCTTTTTATAAGGACCCGTTGGTCAAGGGCCGTGAAAAGGCCCGGCGAGGAGGAGGTAATAATAGATCCCTCCATGGCCTTTGGCACAGGCTCTCACCCTACTACAAAGATGTGCCTTAAGGCCCTGGTAGACCTTCTTGGCTCTACCGATGCGTCACGGGCAAAAAGACGCCTCCTTGACGTTGGCACGGGCTCGGGTATCCTCATGATAGCGGCCCTGAAGCTTGGCGCAAGCGGAGCGCTTGGGCTGGAGATAGACCCTCTGGCCATGAAGGTAGCACGGAAAAATCTGAAAGACAATAATGTAAAGGCCCGCCTGAGTAGTCGCCCCCTATCCCGTGTCCGGGGAAAATTTTCCATCATTACGGCCAATATCTTTTCCGAGGAGCTACGGCGGCTCGCCCCGGGACTTGTGGAAAGGGTGCGCGGCGGCGGGCATATCGTCCTCTCCGGCATACTCCGTGAGCAGGCCCCGCCCCTTGTCTCCCTTTACAGGGGGCTTGGGATGAGGGTAAGAAGGCGGCTTGTTGACCATGAGTGGGCTTGCCTTGTATTAAGCCGTGGCGCTACTAAAGAGGAGGCGGGGGCTTGAGGAGATTTTACGTTGAAGATATGACAGAGGACTCATCGAGTGTCTCCTTAAAGGCGGATGAGCTACACCATCTCAAGGTCCTGAGGTTAAAAGAAGGCGATAAGGTGGCACTCTTTAACGGCAGGGGGCTGGAGGCTCAGGGGGTGATTCGCTCTATAGGTAAGCTATGGGCAGATGTTGCCATTAAGGGTACGGTCCCTTCACGGGCAGAGTCTTCTCTGAATATTTCCCTTATCTGCGCTCTTACAAAGGCACAGAAACCCGACCTTATCGTGCAGAAGGCCACGGAGCTTGGCGTAAGATCAATAATCTTTTATTACGCCGGGCACAGCGTCCCGGTACTACGCGCCGCGAGGACAGCGGAAAAGGTTGAGAGATGGCGCCGTATCGCCATTGGGGCCGTAAAGCAGTGCCGCCGTTCTATCGTGCCAGCCCTTGCCTGCAGGGGTGGGCTCGCCTTGGCCATGGACTCTGTGGCCGGGGCCGGGGTAAAACTCCTCTTTTACGAGGGCGGCGGCATGCCCGTTGCCGAGGCCGTCGCGAGCCTGGGGGGTAGAGTGCCAAAAGACCTTGCCATACTTATCGGTCCTGAAGGCGGCTTTACCGATGAAGAACTGAGTCTTGCGGGAGAGGCGGGGTATATTACCTGCGGCCTCGGGCCGAGGATACTGCGGGTAGAGACAGCGGCCATAGTAACAACGGCCATACTCCAGAACCTCCTCGGAGATATTTAATCGACTCATTCTCTTCCTTTCTTCTCCCCATTCGCACTGTATCCCGTAATATTAACGCATATTATAACAAAACTTGACCCCATGCCTTGACATTACAGGGCCGCGTCCCTACATTACTAAGGCAAAGGAGAATTCATACGGTTCAAGGCCGTGGATTACTATAAAAAAGAGTATCAAGGAGGAAGCAATGGGAAAGATAATAGGCATTGACCTTGGCACGACGAACTCCGTCGTAGCTGTAATGGAGGCCGGAGAGCCGAAGGTAATAGTCAACGAGGAGGGTAGCCGAATTACCCCCTCTGTTGTAGCCTTTACAAAAGACAAGGAGACCCTTGTGGGGCAGGTCGCCAAGAGGCAGGCCGTTACAAACCCCGAGGATACCATATTCTCCATAAAACGCTTTATGGGCCGTAAATTCGACGAGGTCAACGAAGAGATGAAGATGGTCCCCTACAAGGCCATCAAAGACGCTCAGGGCCGCGCCGCCGTAAAGTCGGCAAATATGGGAAAAGAATATCTTCCTCCGGAGATATCAGCCGTAATACTTCAAAAACTCAAGCGCGCCGCCGAGGCCTACCTTGGCGAGGCCGTATCAGAGGCCGTCATCACCGTGCCCGCATACTTCAATGACGCACAGCGTCAGGCCACAAAAGACGCCGGTAAGATAGCCGGCCTTGATGTAAAGAGGATAATCAACGAGCCCACGGCCTCTTCCC
>CAZSAY010000059.1:0-11379 GCA_964605225.1 uncultured Thermodesulfobacteriota bacterium
CTATTGGTTTTCTTTGCCAAGCTTTCTTTTTTCCAAAAGAAAGCGGAAGGTTTTTGTATTACTTTACTATCTGATTCAGCTCAAAGATAGGCAGAAGTATGGCGAGGACTATAAAGCCCACGGCCGCGCCCATAAGAAGTATGAGCACGGGCTCCATAAGGGCAAGCCCCCTTTCCACGGAGGTATTAAACTCTTTCTCATAAGAGTCGGCAACCTTTAGGAGCATCTCCGGGAGTTGTCCGCTCTTCTCGCCTATGGCCGTCATGTAGACTATCATGCCGGGCAGAAGGTTCGAGGTAGAGAGACTCTTTGAGAGGTCCCCTCCCTCTGTGACGTCCTTTACGGCCCTGTCAAAGACCTTCTGAAAGAGGGTGTGGTTTACGACCTTTCCCGTCATATCAAGGGCCCGGAGGAGGGGTACGCCGCTACTTAGAAGGCTTCCAAGGGTACGAGTCATGGTAGAGAGATAAAACTTCTTAATCGTCTTCCCGAGGACGGGTATTTTTATGATAAACCTGTCCTTAAGGGCCTTGCCTCCCGGCCTCTTTACATACTTTGACAGCCCCCACGGGAGGACCACGGCCACGAGAGCGATAAGGGGCCAGAAGGTCCGTAGAAAAGAGGTGACGGCGAGAAGTATTACGGTAATAAGCGGCAGGGCAGTATCAGTATCCTCGAAGATAGTGGTAATCTTGGGGATAACGAATATGACGAGAAAAGACAAGACGGCCATGCCGACGATGGTCATAAGGACGGGATATATAAGGGCGGTCTTCAACTTTTCATAGACCCTGTCCCTTGCCTCAAGGTAATCGGCAAGGCGGGTCATGACGCTATCAAGGGTCCCCGTCTCTTCACCGGCCTCGACCATACGGCAGTACATCTCAGGAAAGGCGCCGCCCTGTGCATCAAGGGCCCTGGCAAAGGAACTTCCCCCTGCGAGCCTCTCCTTAACATCGATGAAGCGTACCCTGAGGACCGCATTCTCCGTCTCTTTAACTATAATTTCGAGGGACTCATGGAGAGAGGCCCCTGATGAGAGGAGCGTGGAGAGCTGACGGGAGGCCGAGGCAAGGTCCAGGTTGCCGCCACTTGGCAGATGGGACTTCACCCAGGCCGTAAGCTCCAGCTTTTTGGCCTCAACGGAGACATCACGAGGGTAGAGCCCCTCTTTTTTAAGCCTCGCAGAGGCGTCGCGCACCCCCGAGGCCTCTATCTGCCCGCTTACCTCTTTTCCGAGGTTATCATAGGCCTTGTAATGGAATATGGGCATGATAAATGTGGACCTCAATCAAAATGAGTGACCCTCACAACCTCTTCAAGACTCGTAATCCCCTTTCTCGCCTTATCAAGGCCGTCGTCCCTCAGGGTCTTTACCCCTTTTTCGGCGAGATAGCCGCGCAGGGTAACGGCATCGGGATTCTTTAATATGATAGACCGGAGCCCCTGGTCCACTATCATAAACTCGAAGATGCCGGTCTGGCCGTAAAAACCGGTCTTGAAACACCCCTCACAGCCACGAGGCCTGTAAAGCGTCTCGGGCGGCTCGTCCTCACCGAAGAGGGCCTTTTCTTCCTCACCCGGGGCGTAGGACTCCCTGCATTTACCGCAGAGCGTCCTTACAAGTCTCTGCGAGATAACGGCCACCAGGGAAGAGGCCACGAGAAACTGCTCAATACCCATGTCAACGAGCCTTGTAACGGCCGTGGGCGCGTCGTTGGTATGGAGGGTAGAGAGCACGAGGTGACCTGTCATGGAGGCCTGCACCGCCATCTCGGCGGTCTCCATATCTCGAATCTCGCCTACCATTATCACATCAGGGTCCTGCCTTAATATGGAACGAAGCCCTGTAGCAAAGGTAAGGTCTATCTTCGGGGCCACCTGTATCTGGCCGATACCCTGTATCTGATACTCCACGGGGTCTTCCACGGTTATAATATTACGCTCCTTGCTGTTTATGCTGTTCAGATAGGCATAGAGACTCGTAGTCTTACCTGAACCCGTAGGGCCGGTAACAAGTACGATACCGTTGCTCATGGAGAGAAGGCTCTTAATCTCGCCTATCCTCCCGGCGTCCAGCCCCAATTTGGCAAGGGTCACAAGTCCGAACTTTCTATCAAGGAGCCTCATTACCACGCGCTCGCCAAAGGCGGTGGGCACGATGGAAACACGGACGTCTATATCCTTACCTGCCACAAGGAGCCTTATCCTGCCGTCCTGAGGGAGTCTCTTCTCGGCGATATTAAGTCCCGCCATTATCTTCACCCTTGAGACAAGGGCATCCTGAATAACACGTGGCGGCGAGAGCACCGGGTAGAGCACACCGTCTATCCTGAAACGCACGTCTATCTTTTTCTCAAAGGGCTCTATGTGAATATCGCTGGCGCGATCTTTTACGGCCTGACCGAGTACGGAGTTCAGGAGTTTGATTATCGGGGCCTCGTCATTGAGGTCCAATAGGTCTTTTGGCCCCTGCCACTGGCTGGCGATATCGTCGAGGCTCTCGGTGTGAAGTTCTTCCATCACCTCGTTGGCCGAGCCGGAGATTTTTTCGTAAAACCGGTTTGCAAGGGCAAGTATCTCTTTTTCCGGCACAAAGATGGGAGAGAGGGGGAGGGAAAAGAACCGTTCCATATCATCAAGGGCATAGAGCGAGTCCGCTCCGGCAAGGGCCACAAGAAGCCTTCCCTTATCCTTCTTTAACGGCAGGACACGGTTGCTCTTTACGAAACTTATTGGAATTTGCTCAAGAAAAAAAGGGTCTACGTCATCGTCGTCAAGCTCGGCCCGGAAAGGCAGGCCGTATTTCGACGCAAGAGACTCCTCCTCGCTCTTGTCCACGACAGGCGCCGGGGCGCCCTCTACTTCAAATTGAGTTGCCATCTCGGAGATACCTTCTTATTAAGGCGTTAATCATCTGATGAAAAAAAATCATCTTCCGTACCCTCTACAGGGGCCTTACGCACACCACTGCGGAACTCCTTATCCTTCTTCACCTTCAGGGCCTTGAGGTCCTCGAAGTCCCTCACTATAGTAGGGGTGAGGTATACAAGAAGGTTGGTCTTTTCCTTGCTCTCCTTGGTAGACTTGAAGAGCCATCCCAGTAAAGGAATATTACTTAATACGGGAACGCGCGTCTCATTTTTTATAATCTTATCCTGTATGAGCCCGCCGATGACAATGGTCTGCTTGTCCTTTACGACAACAGTGGTCTTGGCGGAACGCTTTGAGGTTATAATGTCGGAGGCGCCTACGCCTGCGGCCTGAGTCGTAGGGGTAACAGAAGAAATCTCCTGATATAGATCGAGTTTTATAAAGTCTCCCTTGCTTATCTGCGGCGTTATCCTCAGGGTAACACCAACATCTTTTCTCTCTATGGACTGGAGAACGGGCTGATTGGCCGTTGTTGTAGCCCTCTCAAGAGAACTCAGAAAGGGTACGTTGTCGCCGACCACTATCTCGGCCTCCTGATTGTCCGATGTAAGTATCTGCGGAGTGCTTAATACGTTCACCACATCTTTAAAATCCGAGAGGTTGAAGAGCACGGACAAACCCGGCGTGCTGAGAGTCGAGCTTGTGCCATCAGGCTGTGTTACGGAAAAATTAAAGAAGTTGGCAAGCCCACCTATGCTGAACCCCGAGAGGCCATTTGCTATATCCGACATAGTGCTTGAGTCCACCTTGCCAAACCCGCCTATGGTGATGGGCCTACCGTTCTGCTCGGCCGCGAGGCGCCACTTGGTGCCAAGGTCCTTGGCCCTGTCCACAGAGACCTCTACTATCATGGCCTCTACGTAAACCTGAAGGGGCCGCCTGTCAAGTTTCTCTATGACCTTTACGAGGCCATTATAATCATCGGGCTGTGCCATTATTATTAAAGAGTTCGTATCAATATCGGGAGTGATGACAACGGGGTCCGCAAAGCGGGAGGTGGCCTTCATGGGTTTTTTTGGATTTGCCAACCCCTTGCTGGGCTCTGAAGGGGCGGATTGCACTACCTTTTCAAGTGTCTTTGCAAGTTCTTCGGCATCTGCGTTCTCAAGGTAATATACCTTTATCCTTGACGCCGCCTCCGAGGCCTTTACATCGAGAAGGGCGATAAGCTCCCTCAGCCTCTTTCTCTCCGCCTTGTTACCGAAGATGATGATGGCATTGAGGCGTGTGGCCGCTATGGGGACCTTTTTCCCCGTAACCTGCCCCATCATGGGTTGGCCTGCAACGGCAACTCCTCCGCCGCCCGACTCATACTTCTTCAGCATCTCCACCATGTCCTTTGCCATGGCGTACTTCAACATAATCAGCTCCGACGGGTTGGCAGTTGACTTTACGTCAAGAAACCCGACCATCTTGATAATCTTATCAATATTTATGGCCGTATCCAGAACAAGGATTGAGTTGGAGCTTCCAAAGGCCGAGATGTAACCCTGGCGCGAGACCATGGGGGTAAGAACAGGCATGAGTTCTTTTGGAGAGAGGTAATCAAGGGGGATGAGCCTTGCCATGTATAACTCGTTGACCCTCTTTGGCCTCACCTTGCCCCTTGAGACCTTAATGGGGGCCTGCTTTACCATGGAGACGGGGGAGACCCTGTATGCGCTACCTATGTTGATAATGGCAAAGCCCTTGAGCTCCATCACCGAGACAAAGAGGTCAAAGGCATCGTTTGCCGAGAGCTCCTTCGGGGCTATGATGGTTATCTTGCCCTTGAGTTTGTTATCGTATATAAAATTCTTACCTGTAGTCTCGCTTATAAACCTCACGACCGTACTTACCTCGACGTCATGAAAGTTCATGGCTATCTTGCCGGATTTAGCAGCAAGTACCTCGCCGGGGTCTGCCATGAACCAGCCCAGAGATAATAGGAGCAGGCAGGAAATAACAACTCTTTTTAAAATATTCATTTAAGACCTCTTTACCTAATCTCGTATTTGAATGTCTGCGCCTTACCACGCCTCAGAAAATCAACCTTTACATTTGTCTCGCCCTTCAACCCCTTCATAAGGCTCATTGCCTTTTCGGGGGCGTCTATGGTATAGTCGTTTACCCTCAGAATAATATCACCGTTTCTAATACCCATGCCGTAAAAAACACTCGTCGATCTCACCTGGCTGATGAGATAGCCCTTTACAACACCGCCTTCCCTGTAGGGGTAAAACCTTGCGTCAGAGAGCACTTTATTGGAATCCTTAAGGGCGCTGTCCAGGGCCCTCTTGTCTACGAGCCACGAACCGTGCCCCTTGGGTTTGGCAAGGCTGTTCGCCGGGGTTGTAAAAGGGTTAAAGTTCCCGGGTCTTCCGGGACCTGCGAAAGCACCCATGCCACCTCCGAAGGAGTTTCTTCCGCCACGCGAGAGGGGATTAGCGTTTCCTTCCATCCCCCTTTCCTTATCACTTAAATCCATGGAAAATGTTATGTTTCTTCCACCGCTTTGCACAACGGCCCTGAAGCGGCTCACACTTACAAGAGTGCCCATGGAGAATACGCTCTCTCCACGGCGAACCACCTCCTCCTCGCCGGAGGTCTTGTCCTTGAAAATAGCGAACACTCCTTCGCCCGCGCCCGTTACCGTGCCAAGGAGAGTAAGTTGGGAGCTCCCGGCGGCCGGACTCAGCGTACCCTGCCCCTGCCTCTCAACGGGCCTCGCACGGATGGGCTTCAATACCGTGGAGATGCCAAGTACGCCGCTACTGCCGATAACCGCGTATTCGTAAAAGCCGCTTTTTCTTGCCTTGCCATGGATACCGGCCGCAACCATGCCGCCATCTGCAAAAGTACGATCTGTCCCCTTCCCAGCATACTCACGGACGAAAAGGGCCAGTATGAGAAGCGCTACAGCGATGAGAAGAAGGTTCAGGTACCTTACGCAGTTTACGTCTCTCATGACCTCTGTAATGGATATTGCCTTCATGCCTGTATCCCCGGCAACGCCCGCACAGAGGGCGTTACCCTTGAAAAAACCCCTTACGAAGGGGCCTCATTTATGAGAAGAACCTTCAAAACGCAGTCCAACTGTTTATTATCCTCAAAACCTGTCTCCAAGTCCATGTTTTTTACAAGCATTAACCCCGGGTACCGATCAATCTCGTAGATAAGATTAACGAGTTGATTAAGCGTAATACCCTTGACGGATACCTCAACGCTCTTTATCTCATAGCCGTCCTCAACGGACTCTTCAACGGCCTTGAAAGACTGCAGGTTCTCTTTTATGCCAAGCTGTGTGCCTATCTCTTCCATGGCGTTAACAGGAGAGGCCGCCATGGCAGAGCCTGCAAGCCTCTTTTTCACAGGTTCCATGGTTTCGCGCCGGACTGAAAATTTTGTCATCAAGGCCCGGAACTCGCCGAGCTCCCGCTCCCTTGCCATTAACGCGGCCCTCTTTCCCGCTACATAGTTATATGTAGTCCCCATAAAGAGCACCAGCACCAAAAAGGCAAGAACAAACTTCAGAACAAGGAGCTGTCCTTCGGAAAGACCCTTTAAAAATTTTCCCTTATCCATAAACCTGAACCTTATCTTGTCCTCATTTTCAGGGCCTATGAAGTAAGGCCCGAATCCTCGCGATCAAGGACTATGGAAAACGTAACCCCGCCGCTAACGCTTGTCTTTACATCCGTAAGCGCGGGTGTCCCGAAGGCCTTCAATTTAAGCAGTTCCGTCTTGAACTTCACGGTCTGCTCAAAAGAAGGGGCCTTGCCCTTTGCCGTCACCCTGTGGCCGCTCATAGAGAGCTGATACAGGGTGACGCCTGCCGCGCCGCCGGCCCTGGCCAGGAGCCTCAAGTTTTCAAGCACCTCTACGCCCCGGCCCATTAGCCCCATATCTGCACTTTGCTCTTTGAGCTTTATCTCAAGCTGATAGAGCGGGTCCCGCACCGCCGCTTCCGCGGGAAAGGCCCTTTTGTAGGAAGCAAGAATCTCGCCTTTTATATGGGCCAAATCTCCTGATATCCGCCGTGATTGAAGGTAAACAAATCCGCCCCAAAAGATGGCCACAAGTACCATAAGGGCTACGGTTACCTTAAACCCCTTCCTTGCCCTGTCAAAGGCCTCGGTATCGGCAAACTCACCTTTTCTGAAGTTGACCGCCCCCTTTAACCCCTCTTCTATCTGAAGGGTAAGTGCGCGGAGCCCGGCAAACCTTTCATCCCCGCCACCGGCCGGGACGGCCTCGCGCCCCGATGGGACCAGGCCCCTGGAACCCTCACCACAGTAATAAAAGGTCTTTACCTCCAGACCATCTGCCTCGATACTGGCAAGGGCCAACTTTACATCCATCTCACCGCGCACGCTCTTATAAAGAAGCGGCCCCCTGCCATCGGAGATGATCAGGGATTCACTATCAATAAAGGCCGCCGGCCCGGCGCCCTCACTAATCTTTTCGAGGAGCCTCTCCTTTGCCAGTAGCGAGCTCCCAACCCAGAAGGGCTCAAGGCCAAGCCCCTTGAGGGTATCAATGTATTGCCGCAAAACCGTCTTCTCAAGGGCAACAGCCAACACTCTGCCGTCAGAGAGGGTAGCGGCGTCAAAGATAAAGTCCTCCGTGCCGCGGACAAGACTCTCCTCAAGCTCAAAGGGCAATACCTCCCCTACCTTTTTCCTATCATCAAGAGCTACCTGCACCACCCGCATGGTTACCGAATCAGCGGGAACGCCGAGGTAGACCCTGCCGAAGGCCCCGAACCCGGCCCCCTCCATCTCCTTTAGAAGCCTCGTGACGGCCCCTTTCATGTCTCCATTAAGGGTAGTCTCGAAATTGACCTCTGCCGCGGAACGGCCTGCGACCAGGGCACAACACCTCACGGACTCTCGTCCCATATCAATTATAAGAATAGGTCTCGCCACTATCTCTGCCTGTAAAAATATGTTACGGCGTCTTTATCACCGTTCTTGAATACGGCCTCGGCCCTGCTCTGTGCCTTACCCTTACGGGCCGTGACAGATGCCCTGAAAATATTACTCTTTACTATTATCTTATCCTGCAGATTAAAACCTATCTGCTCTAACCCGGTGACCTTTCTTATCTCCGAGGTCTCGTGAAAAGGTGCTCCTTTTCTGTAGGATACAATACCACGGGCAAGGTCATCTGAGATATCAGCAGAGAGCGCGTCCAGTACCTCACGCGGCGCTGTGTTGATATTTATCTTGCCGTCCGTATAGACGGTAACAAATTCCGAGAGTTTTTTCACCTCATCTTTTCCGTATCCCTTGACAAGGTAGAGCTCCTCCACGCTCGTAAGAGGCCCTCCCTTTGAGATATAGGGATGGTCAAGACGGAGATAATAGTCACTGTTCTCAGCGCCGTCTTTTCTGGCCGTGTCATTAGAATCTATCCAGTCAGCGAGGGTATCCGCAAGGGTGGCGGAGAGCCCGAGCTCTTGAAGGAGCCTTACATACATATCATAATATACCTTATTTATCTCCCCGTTCTTGTAAACAATGGCATTAAGGGAAAGGCGCCCCGACTCATCGGAGAGCTTAACATCAAGACGGCCCCCATTACTGTCAAGGTCATCAAAGACCTCGGGGCCATCATCTTCATCAAGATAAGTGTATCCATCCTCATTAATATCAAGGGCCAGCTTTCTACCCACGCTAATACCATCTCTGGCGATAAAGGAGGCGGTCTGATAATCGATGTAGCTTCCCGTACTCGCCGTGTCCATGTGCACGGAGAAGACTATCTCGGCGAGAACGCTTACAATAATAGCCGTTACAAGGAGCGTTATGATAAGGGCGAAGCCTTTCTCTCCCCCCGGCATATTCCCTTTTCTCGCCATTTTCACTTTACCATGGTTGCTACGGTTGCGGTCAATGTATTAACGCCCTCAAGGGCCTCTATCTCCATGGAGACTCTTACAGCGCGGGGGACCGATTTTTTCGCCACGCCATCCCATGAGTCTACCCATTTTTCGCCATCGTAAAATTGGGCGCCAAAACCCTTGATACCCTCCATGACCTCGGCCTTTACCCCCCTTACACCCGTGTATGGATTCCATGACTCCCGGAAGAGGGTAAGGCCCGTTTCGGTCTCTTCAGCGCTGTAGCTTACGGCCATGAGGTCCCCTGAGCGGGCCCTGCCCGAGGGGTAGGTGAAAAAAGTCATTGTGATGCTCGCGGGAGGCGTGGAAGCAGGAGATGTGGCAGAAGTATCCGTGCCCTCACCGCTCCATTGCGAGAGAGCGTTCGAGGGACTGACAAAAGAGGCGCGCACCTCTTTTGAGAATATCTGTGAAAAACGGCGAAATTCCCGCAGGCGGTCCATCTGCGCCTGAACATTCTCCCTTGTGGAAAGGACATTAAAAAGGGTAGCGTATATGGCCGTAATAATCACGGCGAGGATGGCAACGGCTATAAGGAGTTCGATAAGGGTAAAACCACGCTCTTGAAAGCCGCGGAGACATGCAGGGCCCTGCCTCACTCTCCTCTCCATTAAGGCCATATCTACTTCTCCGGTATCATGGTCTTTATGGTTACTCCGGGCTCGCCGGTACGGCTCACAGTCATGGATTCCGTCCTCATTCCCGTAAAAGGGGCCCTTTGTTCTCTGTAACTCCAGGAAAACCCCTCATAATCCGGGGCAAACTTCCCTTCGTTATGCTTTGGTTCGCCGTAAAGCCTCACCTCTTCCAACTTCTCCACGGCAAGCATGGAGGAGAGGGTCTTGTTTATATTGCTGTCCACGACTGTAAGGTGATAATTGATGCTGGCAAGGGCCGTAACAATAACCCCGCCGAGGATGGCAAGGGCTACCATTATCTCAAGGAGGGTAAAACCTCTCTCTGATAAGGGGCTTCCATGGCGCGTCCGCGCGTGAATGAGGGGTCTTCTAAACATGACCTTGAATTATCTTGACTTTGCCGGAATAGGGGTTGTAGCGTAAGGTAAGTTTCTCGTCGCCTCTTCGAAGATGGAGGCTGAAGGGATCGGCCCCTGCCGAAGGGTTGAAAACTACCGCGGCCTCGCCCACTGAGATGATTCCAAGCCCGGCTATGACGACATCCTCTATCTCAGTGGCCCTGCCGATGCTAAAGCCCCCTATGTCGGGGTCTCTTGCCGATACAAATTGCTCACCGTCTGAAGAGGTCTCCACCCTCAAACCCTCCTCTTCGGGATAAAACCAGACCCTGTAATATACCCCTTCCGTAGTTGCCGTATCGTCAAGGTAGCGAAAGAGTCCGGCAACCCTCCTCGCGTCCGAGCGAAAACCATAACCTTCAAGGACGCTCATGCCGGGAAAGGCTATGAGGAGAACGGAGGCAAGTATGGCGATGACAACGATAAGCTCTATGAGTGTAAAACCGGCTCCGTTGTCTTTACTCTCAGTTGAGGTCCCAGCTCTCCACGTCACTGTCAAAGCCCTCGCCGCCTCTTGCGCCATCGCCTCCAAGAGAGAGTATGTCATAATCCCCGTGAAGACCGGGCGAGGCGTATATGTATGGATTGCCCCATGGATCCATGGGTATCCTGCTGTTCTCAAGATACCCGCCCTTTCGCCAGTTCCTGGGGATAAGACCTGCGGCGGGTTTTGCGATAAGGGCGTCAAGCCCCTGTTCCGTTGAGGGATAACGGCCGTTATCAAGCTTGTAGAGTTTTATGGATGTCTCGAAGTTCTTTATCTGAACCCTGGCCTCTGTCACCTTGGCCTCATCGGTGCGTCCTATTATACGCGGGGCTATAATCGCCGCGAGGATACCGAGGATGACTATGACCACCATGAGCTCTATGAGGGTAAAGCCGCTCTTGCCTCTTAAGAGACTCCATCCCCTGCCCTTCTTATCTCTCACCTTTTTGTTCATATTTTTTATCCGGCTCTTCATTTGATGAAATTCAATTTATCCAGATGAGGCCCTTTTTCACCCCCCCCCTTAATATACCCCGTCTTCATCCCCTTTCCATGCCCCAATATCAGCCCCCGCGCCCCAGGGATCAGCCCCCTTTATTAAAACCCTATTCGCCCCTTTTATCCCACTCAGTTCGCCCCCCCCCCTATTGGCCCCTTTTATCCCACTTAGTTAGCCCCCTTATCAGGCCCCGTGGGTTATAGAATAATTCCTCCGGCTACGGTGAAGCCGTCATGCTCAAGGACAAAGCGTCCCGTCTCCTGAATCTTCGAAAAGGGATCCACTACAACGGGTTTATCGAGCTTTATCTCCACCTCGGCCACCTCTGATGGTTTTATAACAGAGGCGTCTCTCTCCACGACCTCGATGGAGGCCGGGTCAAACCTCTGGTATATCTTATCTATCGTGCCCTTGACATCCTGAGTTGCGCACTTGAAGGTAAGGGGTCTGCCTATGGTATAGTCCTTATCCACCATCCAGAAGATATTGGCCCTCACGGTATCGGTTATCTTTGACTCCACCCTGTCAACGACTATCTG
>CAZSAY010000060.1:0-11360 GCA_964605225.1 uncultured Thermodesulfobacteriota bacterium
TGGAGCCTGAAGATGAAGATAAGGCATCTGGTCATGGTGGTGGACAACAGGTATTATCGCCTTCTTCGCTTTACCGGCATACCCGTAAGGACGGTAGGAAATTTTATCGTAATGCCCGACAGCGTAAAGGCCGCTGTCATAAGTCTGGACCTCGATGAATTCAGGGAAGTGGCCATAGAGAAGAGCCCGAAGTTCTATTACTGGGTTACTACACAACCAGACCATGTTCCATCGCAAGGGCTATCGCATGGGCTTTATTGACGGCGTTGAGTTTGTGTTCGATGTTCTGTACATGAAACTTTACCGTCCTCTCGCTTATACTGAGTATCATTGATATCTCCCAGTTCGTCTTGCCCTCCTTGACCCAGGCAAGTACCTCTTGTTCCCTCCCCGATAAGTCCATCGCCTTCTTCCTCTCTATGGCGCAGACCCTCTCAAGAGCTATATGAACATGGGGAACAAGGGTGTCCAGTATCTTCTTGTGGTGATCCAGAAAACAGTCGCTTGGGCCGGAGAATGAGAATATGCTCGCCATATCTGATGTAGGGCCCTTGAAACCAGTGGCAAGACCGTACCTCAGACCGAAGTCTCCTGCGGTAGACATGAAGGAGATGTCCTCCTTTCCCGTAATATTCTCAGTGGCTTCTTTCCAGAAGTAGCTTCCTGTTGTCTTAATCTTGTGGCGTATAATGGGGTCTACCTTGTAAAGCTCCTTTGAGGCGTAGAGCTTCATCCACTGGCCGGGATAATCAAGGTTGAATATCTTCTTGACGCTTGAAAGCCTTCCACCGCTGATAGTACCTATACCACAGATGCCGTGGTCGGCATAGACAAGGTCTTTTATCCTCGCCACGAGTTTTTGGAGGTCAGAATCATTCCTGCAGGCAAGGCTCGCATGAATAATCTCAAGTACAAGGGTAAGCTCTGTTCTGGAAAAGTCTCTGTAACCCATTCTGCGCTCCTTACGAGGTGTATGTGTTTATTGAGCTGTATCTGTTTATTGAATAAGAGGCCCTTTTGCCGCCCCTTCCGTTCTACAGGCAGGATCGTTCCTTGAGCTCTCTGTAATTGCCATGTTGAGGTGCAGGGTAAGGGCGCCGAGGAGGAATTTATGGCGCTCCGTAAATACGTCCTTTGCCGAGGCAAAACAAAAGAGACTGAACATCCCCGTTGTGGGAATATACACGCTTGATGAGATGCCGTATCCAAGACCATACCCACCGGCCCACTCTGTCACTGCCCGCGCCTTCTCGTCTGTAAAGCCTTTTCTTATATTAGACCATAGCTCGGGCTCTGAAAATCTCATGTGGTGCCGCACCACGGGGTCGTGGCGATAGAGCCCTTCCTTGAAGTAGAGGTTGAGCCATTCGCCGGGATAGCCGGAATCGAAGATAGTGCTTATGGATATGGCCCCTTTTTCGTTTATCATGCCCGTGCCGCAGACAGCGCAATCAGCGCTTAATAGCTCTTTTGCCCGTGTCAGCAGGGACTCAGCCCCCTCATGCGTCACACAGATGCTCAGCTCATCAATGAGCTCGATAATGGCGATAAGCTCTTCTTTAGGGCATGCGCTCGATATGTTCATCCTATGCACCGTTTTTTAAAATTAACGTTTCCACAAAGAACGCCATCCTCTCTTTTTATCACTGGAAGTGTGTTTTGTAAAGGGGTGTGGAGAATTTGCTTGCGCGGCCCTGTATTCGGCCATGCTCTTTGTCCTGCCCCGGCGCCTTTTTTCCAGGTTTTTTACGGAGTGGCACTTGAAGCAGTTTCTTATGGGGAAGGCCACTTTGTCGTGGCATCTGCCGCAGAACTGGCCCTTCCATATACCCAGCATGGAGATGCCGCTTGCACCGGCCTTTTTCTTGAATATCTTCGGGTGGCAGGGGGCGCATTTAAACCAGGCGTTGTGAACTGAATGGGGAAAGATGACATCAGGCATGAACTTCAGCTTGGCCTTTATAAGGACGTCTTCGTTGTAGGACGGCGGCGCGGGAGGCGGCCCCCCCATAATGGAGTCCTTCGGGGCGATTATCCCCTCTTTTATGGCCCGTGCCCAGTCCACGAAGTTGTACTTGTCTTTTGGAAGGTATTTAAGGGATATGACCAGGGGCGTGGGGTCCATTACCCCCCACTTGTCACGCTTTATGGTAGAGCCCTTTTGCTGGTCATAATGCTCTGCCAGCCTGTCTACCGGCGCGGGCATCATGGGCCGCTCATCGGCCACTACGGTAAAGGCCGCGAGCATGATGAAAAAGAAAAGAATATAAAAGAAACCTTTTCTCATGTACGCCTCCTTACTTTTTTTCCAAAAAAAAGTAAGATAAAGACAAACCTTCCGCTTTCTTTTGGAAAAAAGAAAGCTTGGCAAAGAAAACCAATAGGGGGACGATAAGGCCTATAACATCACCTGCGGCCACCCTTGGATACTACCGTTGCCATGGCAAAAAGCCTGGCAAGGAAAAACAATAGAAAATATTACTTAATGCCTCGAATATACCCCTTCCTCTACGCCTTCATTACAGCTACTACTCTCCGGTTATGCCCTTGCCTTATTTTTTGCTATTTTTTTATTATACACCCAATTATATCTCTATAACAAGGGGAAGTATAACGGGCCTTCTCTCTATTGTACGGTTGAAAAATTTTCTAAGGGCCCTTTTTATCTCTTTTTCCACCTCAAGCTGCTCTCGCTTCGCCTCGCTGTTGAGCTCTTCGAGGGTCTGCAATATAAGCTCTTTGGCCCCCTCACGAAGCTCGGGGCTCTCGTCTTTAAAGGCAAAGCCCCTTGTGATGATGTCAGGCCCGTATATGATGGCGCCTGTTGTCTCGTTGAGGGAAAGTAGGGCTATGACCATGCCGTCACGGGCAAGATGGCGTCTGTCCTTCAAGACCATATCGCCTGTCTCGCCAAGGCCCTTGCCGTCTACGAGGACGCGGCCCGAGTCAACGGTGCCGTTTTTTTCGGCCTTAGTTGCGCCAAACTCTATTACATCGCCGTCTTCGGCCACAATGATGTTTTCTTTTGGTATGCCCACGGTCCCGGCAAGCCTGGAGTGAAGCACAAGGTGGCGGTACTCGCCGTGTACGGGCATGAAAAACTTAGGCCTTGTCATGTTGAGCATTATCTTCAGTTCTTCCCTGCTTGCGTGTCCCGAGACGTGTATCTCAGATACCTTCTCGTATATGACCGTGGCGCCCCGCCTGTAGAGATGGTTCATCATGGCGGTAATGGCCTTTTCGTTGCCGGGTATGAGCTTTGATGAGAGTATGACGGTATCGCCTTCCTCTACCTTTATCTGTTTGTGGTTGTTCATGGCCATGCGTGTGAGGGCGCTCATGGGCTCGCCCTGGCTGCCTGTGGTAAGGAGCAGAACTTTGTCCCGGGCCAGGTCTTTTTGCCGTTTCATATCAACGATAAGCCCCTCGGGGGCGCTTAGATAACCGAGCCTCATGGCTATCTCCACGTTGTTGACCATGCTCCTGCCGTTAAGGATGACCTTTCTCCCGCATCGGGTGCAGGCGTCGAAGACCTGCTGCATCCTGTGTATGTGAGAGGCGAAGGTGGCAAGGATTATGCGGCCTTTGGCCTCTCGCAATATGGCCTCTATGTTCGAGCCTATCTCTTTTTCCGAGAGGGTATAACCGGCCTTTTCCACGTTTGTGGAGTCAGAGAAGAGGGCGAGGACCCCGCGTTCGCCGTACTCGGAAAAACGGGCGTAATCAATAACCTCGCCGTCAACAGGCGTCTGGTCTATCTTAAAGTCCCCTGTGTGAATGACCACACCGACCGGCGTGGTGATGGCAAGGGAACAGCCGTCTACGATGGAGTGGCTTACGCGGAGAAATTCCACCTCGAATGGACCCGTTACCACCTTGTCTCTGGGGCGAACCATCTCAAAGACAGTATCCTCAAGCATGCCGTGTTCCGTGAGCTTGGCCTCAATCAGCCCCAACGTAAGGGCAGTGCCGTATACAGGGGCATTGACCTGCTTTAAGACAAAGGGCAGGGCCCCTGTGTGGTCCTCGTGGCCGTGGGTGATGAAAAATCCCTTTACCTTCTCTTTATTCTCTATGAGATAACTTATGTCGGGTATGACAAAATCAATGCCCAGCATGTAATCCTCGGGAAACATGAGCCCGCAGTCTACTACTATAATGGAGTCGTCATACTCCATGACCATCATATTAAGACCTATCTCGCCGAGCCCGCCAAGGGGTATTACCCTTAAAATCCCTTCTTTATTGTTCATCTTCTTCCTTATGCTGAGTTTGCCGCCTTCTTGCGGCCATATCCCTTATCGTCCCAGTAGGTTTTTTATATCTTCGCGCGTCTTGCGCATGAGTTCTTCTTCGGTCTTACCCTCTGTGGAAAACGGCCGGCCTATGGATAGCGTTGCATGGGCCGGGGCCATCATAAGGGACCCTTTTTTCATTATATCCTTTGTGCCGTCCACGGCAAGGGGGACAATGGACGCGCCGCTCTTTCTGGCCAGAAGAAAGGCCCCTTTTTTAAAGGGCAACAGCCTGCCCGTTGCGCTACGCGTGCCCTCGGGAAATACAAGTACCGATGTGCCGCTTTTAATCTTTTCCGCGGCCCGAAGTAGCCCCCTTAAGGCCCTCTTCGAGTGTTCTCTCTCAATGCCTATGTATCCGGCAAGGGTCATGGTCCAGCCCACAACAGGTATGCTGAAGAGGCTTTTTTTGGCTACCCAGCGAAATTGAGTGGGGATATATGCCTGCAAGATTGGTATGTCAAAAGCCCCCTGATGGTTGGAAAGAAATATTACGGGGCCGCTCTTTCCCCTGCCGGGTATATTCTCACGGCCTCTCACCTCAACCCTTACACCGGCAAGGGCAAGTATAATTCTACACCAGAAGGCCCCTATGGAGTGTACGATACGCCCGCTTCTGTCAACAAGGAGGGAGAGTAGTATTATGGAAAATAAGACGCCTGTTACGGGAAGTCCGGCCACCCAGACCAGAATAGTCCTTAAGTACATAATAAAATTCTACTTTTTTACAAGATGGAAGTCAATTTTTACTTTAACTCCACTCAGGGGATATTATCTTGAGTCTTGACTTTACGGGCCATACTGGTAAATTATCTATATACCTTTTGCGTAGATTTGTTTTGTCCCGGCCCTCTCGCGGGCGGGTTGGTTTGTGATTAAAAAAATTATAAAAAGGAGTCTTTTATGGCCGGTGTAAATAAGGTAATCCTTCTAGGAAATCTGGGCGGCGACCCGGAGATGCGCTATCTGCCAAGCGGCGTGGCCGTGGCGAATTTCAGCCTTGCCACAACAGAGAGTTATACCAAGGATGGCGAGAAGGTTACAAAGACGGAGTGGCATAAGATAGCGGCATTTGGCAGACTTGGCGAGATATGCGGGGAGTTTCTCTCAAAGGGCAAGCAGGTTTATATAGAGGGGAAGATTCAGACCCGCAGTTGGGAAGATAAAGAGGGTACCAAAAAGTATATGACGGAGATAATCGCCAATACTATGCAGATGCTGGGCTCCAGGGGCGCCGGAGGCGGCGCTCCTTCCTCGCCGCCGCCGTCCGCGTCGTCGGGCGACCTTGATGACGTGCCCTTCTAAAGGACAACGGGGCTGTTTGCAGTTAAGTTTAATATCCGGGGCAGTACGCCCCCTATTGGCTTTCTTTGCCAGGGCAACGGTAGTATCCAGGGGTGGCCACAGGTGACATTAGTGGCCTCATTGATCCCCAATTGGTTTTCTTTGCCAAGCTTTCTTTTTTCCAAAAGAAAGCGGAAGGTTTTGAATGGATAAATCTTTTAAAAGGGCCGAGGTAATCGCCCCGGCGGGTAACCTCCCTTCGCTGAAGGCCGCCGTAGAGGGCGGGGCCGATGCCGTGTACCTGGGTTTTCGTGACGCCACAAACGCCCGCAACTTCGAGGGCTTGAATTTCTCAGATAAAGATCTCGCCGCAGGCATTGAGCTCATAAGAAAAAAAAATAAAAAATTCTTTGTTGCCATAAACACCTTTCCTCAGCTTGGTGATTACGTTATCTGGCAGAGGGCCGTGGACAGGGCCGTGGAGCTCGGCGCTGACGCCGTTATTATCGCGAATCTCGGCATACTCCGCTACGCCAGAGAAAAGTACCCCCATATAAATATCCACCTCAGCACTCAGGCGAGCGCATCGAACTACGAGAGCATCAATTTTTACGCCCGCCACTTCGGGGTTCGGCGTGTCGTATTACCAAGGGTTCTTACCATAGAAGAGATAAAGGCGTTAAAAGAGCGCACTGATGTGGAGATAGAGGTCTTCGCCCTTGGGGGGTTATGTATAAATATCGAGGGCAGGTGTTATCTCTCGTCCTATGTGACAGGGGCCTCCACCAATACGGAAGGGGCCTGCTCGCCATCGAGGTTTGTCCGTTTCAAGAGCGGCGAGAGCGGCTCCATGAGCATATCCCTTAATAACGTCCTCCTTAACAGGCTCTCCTCCGAAGAATCGTCACCGTACCCCACGTGCTGTAAGGCGCGTTACCTCATGCCCGATGGGAAGACCGCCTATGCCCTTGAAGAGCCGGAATCCCTGAATGTCCTGGAGATAATCCCATCTCTTATCGAGGCCGGCGTTAGCGCCTTCAAGATAGAGGGGCGTCAGAGGACAAGGGCCTATGTGGGCGCCATGACAGGGTTATTAAGAGAGGCCCTCGATTCATACTACGAGGCGCCTACGGCTTATAATGTCAGGGCCGAGTGGAAGAAAAAGACCCTCTCCTCCTTCGAGGGTTCAAAAGAGACGGTAGGCTCCTATCTTGTAAAATAAATTTTGTAATACCGGGCACCCTCCCCAGTCAAAACTCCCTTAACCTTGGACGCGGATTATAGTCAGCTTATATGCGGTTAATCTTGTATCAATAAGTGTTGAGGCGAGGCAGAGCCCGGGAGGCCTCCTTATCTGTTTTTTTTGCTATGCCATGGGGTTTTTAATAGGAAAAAAGCGCGCCAGGGGGACGTTCTCCCGTCTTTACAGGGCACAGGAAGGCTACCTCAGGTTGACAAAAAGGGGCTGCGTGCATAAAATAGATACTAGATATTGAATATATAGAGATTGAGTAGGAGGTTTTTTTTAATGCCCATATACGAGTACAGGTGTCCGGATTGCGAGAAGGTCTTTGAGGTAATGCAGAAGTTTTCCGATGAGCCTGTAAAAGAATGCCGTTATTGCGACGGTAAGAAGGTAGAAAAACTTATATCACGGTCGAGCTTTGTCCTGAAGGGCACGGGTTGGTATCAGAGTGATTATGCCCGTAAACCCCTCTCGGCTCCCCCGGCCAAGGCGCCATCCGGTGGAGATGCAAAGCCTGCCTGCGCGGGTTGTCCATCTGCCAAAAAAGCAGATTAGCGTATCATCTGCAGACCTTTAATCTTCCCTTATAGGATGTGACCTTGAAGGCGATAAAAAAGACGGCCCGTGAGATGGCCCGTGAGGCCGGATCGATTTTAAAAGAACGCCTCGGCCGTCCCGGAAAAGTGGACTTCAAGGGAGAGGTTGATATCGTTACGGAGATGGACCGAAAATCCGAGGGGCTCATAGTTGGACGGATAAGGCGGGACTTCCCGGACCACGGCATTATCACCGAAGAGAGCGACGAGTTGACCACAAGGGGCGGTTATCGTTGGATAATAGACCCCCTTGACGGCACAACGAACTACGCCCACGGCAACCCCGTGTTCTGCGTCTCCATCGCCTTTGAGGACCATGGCGAGGTAACCCTTGGAGTCGTATATAACCCCATGCTTGATGAGCTCTTTATGGCGCAAAAGCACTGCGGGGCCACCCTTAACGATGAAGCCATAAGCGTATCAGAGACGCCTTCCCTTGAGAGGAGCCTCCTTGCCACGGGTTTTCCCTATGATCTACGAACGTCAAAGCAAAACAACTTCGACCACTTCAGGGACTTTTCCATAAAGGCGCAGGCCATAAGGAGGGCCGGAGCCGCGGCCCTGGACCTATCATATGTAGCATGCGGGCGTTTCGATGGTTTCTGGGAGATGAAGCTCTCGCCATGGGATACGGCGGCGGCTGTCCTCATAGTAGAGGAGGCCGGAGGCCGTGTAACGGGCTTTGAGGGAGAGGAATTTTCAAACTTCAAGCCCCTTTGTCTTGCCTCTAACGGTTCGATACATGACGAAATGTTATCCGTTCTTAATAAAGGGTAACGTTTTTGGCCTTTTTTGAGGATCAGGGGCCTTAAAACGTTTCTACAAACGACGAAGTAACATGGTTTTCCCCTGTTTTATGGCCCTCTGCGGCAATACAGGCTAAAAAGCGGCGATAGATATGAACAGACCAGAAAGGCCGGTGCAGGCATTCACCTTCCGGCAAATACACCTGACTCGGGAAAAAAACATGAGAAGCCTGGCGCTTCGCCTTGCCATACTCGCCATGGGCATAGCCCTGGCCGTCTACATAGTGCCTGGCATGGAGGCCACGGGGTACGGCCCCATAATCGAGGCGGCCATACTGCTCGGAGTTTTGAACCTCATAATCAAGCCACTGCTATTTATCCTCACCCTTCCCATCAATGTCTTGAGCCTGGGGCTCTTTACCTTTATAATAAACGGCGTTGTGCTCCTCATAGTTGGTTCCCTTGTTGGTGGCTTTGAGGTAAATGGGCTCGGCGTGGCCATACTCGGCTCCATCGTTATCAGTATTTTTAGCATCATCGTGGGCGTCCTTGTAAAATAGGGGCGAAAAAGAGGGTTAAAGTGAACCGTTCCCGGTGGGAGAGGCCACCGGGCAAGGATTTTTATATATACCGTAAAAGGAGGGTCATATGGGCTCATCGGATGTGATATGTGCAGGCGGGAAAAATCTCAACTCAGAACTGGCCGACGCGGCCATCGCCGGAGATAGCGAGAGGGTAACAAACCTCTTGAGTATAGGCGCAGAGGTAAACTCAAAGAATGAGGAAGGCATTACGCCCTTGATATTCGCCTCTATACAAGGGAATATCGCCGTTGTGGATGTGCTTCTGAAAAAAGGCGCAGATGTAAAAGCCGAGTCCGAGGAAGGCATTACGCCTCTCATAGCCGCCTCTGGCGGAGGGCATCACAAGGTCGTAGAGGCGCTCATCGAGAAGGGCGCTGATGTGAACGCCAAGGCTCAGGGCGGCGTTACGGCCCTGCTTTTTGCCGCTGGCGGAGGGCATACCCGCGCAGTGGAGATACTCCTTGATAAAGGCGCCGACGTGAACGCCGAGACAAAGACCGGTGATACTGCCCTCACCTTCGCCTCAAGGGGAGTGCATGCCGGAATCGTGGCCCTTCTTAAAAAACACATGGCGCTAAGCTAAGGCCACGCAGTGTGGGTGAAAAGTAAAAGCCGTGAAAGATTACGGGAGATTAGGTAGGTGGGGGCAGGTGTGGTGAAAAACACTTAGGTGGAGCTTTGCGCTACCCGACCTAATTAACTTGCTGAAGTTATAGTGTGGGCGGATAATTAAGTATGGTGTCCCTATAATTCCAGAGGCTACTACGTATTATTACTGTTTAGTTTACCAATATGACTTCTCGCTGGTAAAATTGACACGCAACTTATGAATATTTAAGATATGGGGCCAGAGCATGCATCAAGCCAAACATGCAAAGCGAAACAACAAAACGACAATCATGTTACAGCCAAAGCCATTTGTAAAATGGGCTGGTGGCAAGCGTCAACTTATAAAGCTACTTTTACATGATGTGCCTGATAAATTTGAAACGTATATTGAGCCATTTGTAGGTGGCGGAGCATTGCTATTTGCTTTAATGCCAAAACGAGCCATAATCTCTGATGTAAATATTGAACTCATTAATGCTTATGAAGTGATTAGAGATGATGTCGATGCGCTTATCAGAAGTCTAAAGAGGCATAAAAATGAGGAAAAATATTTTTACCATGTACGAAAAAACTGGAACCCTAAAAAACTGTCTAAGGTTAGAAGGGCAAGTCGCTTCATTTTTCTAAATAAAACTTGCTTTAATGGTCTCTATCGCGAAAATTCCAAAGGTGAGTTTAACGTACCATTCGGTAGATACAAGAATCCTAACATAGCAGATGAAAATAATTTAAGAGCTATCTCTGAATATCTCAATGTAGCTAATGTGAAAATAATGAACAAAGATTTTCTATCTACAGTTCGTCTAGCAAGCGCGGAAGATTTTGTTTATTTTGACCCTCCATACCACCCCATTAACGCCACAGCTTCTTTTACAAAATATAGTAAAGACGACTTCAATGAGAACAACCAGAAGGAGCTTGCCGATGCCTTCAGTAAGCTTGCAGAACGTAACTGTACTACGTTGCTCTCCAACTCAAATACCAACCTTATTAAGTCACTTTATAAGGACTTTGATATATTGGAAGTTGAAGCTAATAGGTTTATTAATTGTAAATCCGAGAATAGAGGCAAGGGAAAGTACGAAGTTTTAGTTCGAAGCTGGAAAAAATTATAATGGTATTGCATCCAGAGGTCAATTTAACTGTAAAGCTAGAGTCATTTAGTGGTAACCACGAAAAGGACAGAAATGCTCTTAGGCAACTTGTTCTAGATGAGTTTATTATAGAACAAGCTGGAACTGGCAAAGGTAACTTGACTTCAAAATATCGCTATAATGTAGAGCTTCTAAGTTCGGGTCGTAGTATATATTTAGAGAGACCCGCCGTGCTTAATAAAGGTTTTGACTTTGTCATTCATGTTGAGAATGAAATTTTCATGAATGGGAAAAGCAATCCCAAGCACGCAGACATATTAGGCGATTTGAGGACAAAGAAGAATGCGGATATAAATATCTTTAACAAGCTAGTAGATGGTATCGGTAGAGTGTACGATTGCGAAGACCCAGACGACTTCTTATATGAATACAAAGACGTCGTTTTTAAAGAGGGCTTCTCCATAGAATTAATTATGAAAGTGATCAAATGGCTCTTTATTGAACAGGATATAAGATTCTGGAACTGGTCAGGTAGAAGCATGTTTATGGAGTATATTCAAAATATATAACCGCACTGTGTACACTGTACTTATGAACACAGAGCTATCGTTCATCGAAAGGCTATTCGTCGCCACCTTTAATGTAAGCGTCAAAATAACCCCACCCTTTAAGGCTTGAGTTTATTGATGGTATCCCGGTCAAGGTTCATTGGCAGTGTAACCCTCCCCTATAATAGTACCAGTGATAATTGGAGTTCTCCTGTATACTGAAGTTAAAGAAAGGAGAGCCAGTTATGAAGAAGTCACGTTATAAGGAGACGCAGATTGTTGGTATTTTGAAAGAGGTTGAGGCAGGCCGGAATCTGTCAATGATTTTGAGACACCTGCCATTCGAATTTAGAGTACT
>CAZSAY010000061.1:0-10467 GCA_964605225.1 uncultured Thermodesulfobacteriota bacterium
AAGGAGAATGTGTGTCAGCCGAAGGCTTTATTATTCAGGCTGTTATAATCCTGGTTCTTATCATCATAAACGGTTTTTTCTCCGGCGCCGAGATAGCCATTATCTCGTCAAGACGCGCCGAGATAAACAGGCTCGCCGAGGAAGGCCGGGGATCCGCCAAACGCGTCAAGCGGATGAAGGAGAGGCCTGAGAGCTTTCTCGCCACGGTACAGGTAGGCATCACACTTGTAACCACCATCGCCTCTGTCCTCGGCGGTCTTGTGGCCATAAAATACATCAAACCAATCTTTACCGCCATACCCTTCGCCCTCTTCAGGCACTCGGCGGAGTTTCTCTCCGTTGCCATAGTCGTAATTTTCATATCCTATGCCTCGCTCATCATAGGTGAGCTTGTGCCAAAATCCCTTGCCCTTCGATACGCGGAAAAGATAGCCTGTTTCTCGGCCCGTCCCCTTGATTTCTTCACCCGCATCACCGCTGTACTCGTTAAGATACTTACCTCTTCGACAAAACTGGTAATGAAGGTCATGGGCGTCAAGGCCGATGAAGAGAGGACCTTCATATCCGAGGAAGAGATAAAATATTTTATAAAAGAAGGCCGCGCCTCAGGGGTCTTTGAGGAGACGGAGGCGGCGCTTCTCCACGGTGTATTCCAATTTGCCGATACCACTGTAAGAGAGGTCATGGTCCCGAAACCAAAGTTCTCCGCCATAGACGTTAATACGCCATCAGAGTCAATCCTGAAGATTATCTCTGACGCGGGTTTCTCAAGGTACCCCATATATAAAGGCAGCGTTGACAGGATTGTAGGTATACTCTTCAATAAAGACGTCTTCAGATCAGTAGAGCAGGGAGGGCCCATTATCTTAAGGGATATCATGCGTCCGCCATACTTTGTCCCCAGCACCATACTCATAAGCAAGCTCCTTCGTGAGATGCAGCGAAGAAAGGTACACATAGCCATAGTCGTCGATGAACACGGAGATGTTGACGGCCTTGTGACCATCGAGGATATACTCGAGGAGATAGTCGGTGAGATAGAGGACGAGTACGATGTGGGCAAGGGCGGTCTTGTGGAAAGGCTCAAAGACGGCACCCTCATACTTGACGCCACTATCTCCATCGGCGACCTTGAGGATGAGGGCATTATCATCGACGAGGAAGAAGAGGAGTTCAACACACTTGCCGGCTTTCTCCTTGTAAAACTGCAGAGGATACCGAGGGGCGGCGAGTTTGTCATATATAAAGACAGACGCTTCACCATAGTCGATGTAGAGGCCAACAGGATTGTAAAGGTAAAGGTCGAAGCCCTCACTCAGGGAAAACGCCTGAAGAAGGCCCCGGCCTGAGCCTTGGCGGCATTAAAACTCACCACGAAAAGAGCCCTACTCAGAGCTACTTGTATTTAACACTTCTTATCTATTGACAAGGGCACTCTCATCTAATAGATTTAAGACTCTTTTAGTACTCACCGCCTTGAAATAAGCTCCCATTAAATAGCACGTAAAGGAAGATACCCTCTTATGAAAAAAGCAATCTTTGCCTTAATGGCGCTTTTTCTTGTTTTTGGCGGTTGCGTAAGGTCTTCAGCACTCAAAAGGGCATTGGAGGAGACCGATGCCGCGAGGCTTCAGGCCGTAACGGCCGAGAAGGCCAACAAGGATCACCTTGAGGAGATAGCCTCTATAAAAAAAGACAACGAGGAACTGAGGACAAGGAACGAGGCCCTTGTAGAGGGTAACATGAAAAAATCCGAGGAGATAAGCTCCCTTGTAGCCGTAGTGAAGGGCAAGACGAGCGAAAACGCGGAACTACGAAAAAAGCTTGATGCCTATAGCTCCAAAAAAACTGACGATAAAAAGGTTAAGGATATTTACCCCACGGGCGGCGGTGAATACAGGGAACTTTTAACTGCCATGAAAGAAGACATTGATATGGGGCTGCTCAGCATCTTAAGGGGTAAAGAGACCCTCTCAGTGCTAATAAGCGAAAAGGCCCTCTTTGGTAGTGATAGCACGGGGCTGCTGCCGGAGGGCAAGGCCTTGTTGCAGAGAATAAGCTCGGCGCGTGAGAGCTTGAACTCCAGGGGAAAACACGTTCAGATACGGCCTATTTTCTCCGCTATCAAGGGTGAGAAGAACAAGGCCGCGGAAGAAGGCCTTGCCGTGAAAAGAGGCGCCGTTATAAGAAATTTTCTAAACGAGAGGGCCGATGAAAAAGAAGCGGCCCAGGGAGGCCTGCCCTACGAAGAGACAGCCGGGACGACCCTTACGGGTTTTGTCGTGGAGATTATCTTTCCCTATATGCGATAACGTGGGCACCTCACCCTTACAGATCTCCTCCCTCACCCCCACCCATTTCAAAATAGGCCTTTATCGAGTCCCTCCCGACCTTCGGGCAGTGAAAAAGGCCATAAGTTCACTTAGCCCCAGTGTATTTATGATGTTTCGGGGGCCAAGCCAACCCCTTGCCGCCGTATGGATACCAAAAACCATGTTTCCAAGCTGAAGCGTGGAATGGGCGTCCGTTGATATGGCGACCATAATGCCCCTTTGTCCGGCAAGCCTCAGATGGGAGTCCTTAAGGTCCAGTCTTTCCGTACAAGAGTTCAGCTCCATCGCCACCTTATACTCAAGAGCCGCGTCCATTACGGCTCCCATATCCATATCAAAGGGCGGCCTTCTTGAAATGAGCCTGCCCGTGGGATGGGCCAGTATGTCTATCAGCCCCGTGCTCATGGCCTTTATTATCCTCTCTGTCATACGCGCCTCAGTCATGGAGAAACCCGAATGTATGGAGCCTACAACGCAGTCCATCTCCTGGAGAAGCTCAGGGGGATGGTCAAGGGAGCCATCGGCCATGATGTCCACCTCGGCGCCCTTGAGGAGCCTGAAGGAGGCGCCTGACATCTGCATCTTCTCGTTAAAAGAATCTATGGTCTCCATCTCACGGGCCGCCCTCGCGGTGTCAAGGCCGTGGGCAACGCCAAGTGCCTTTGAGTGGTCCGTAACGGCAAGGTACTCGTAGCCGCGCTCCATGGCGGCCGCGGCCATCTCCCCGATAGTGGCCGACCCGTCGCTATGGTTGGTATGGGAGTGAAGGTCGCCTTTTATATGGGCAAGCTCAAGGGCCTCGGGAAGTCTCCCCTCAAGGGCCGCCTCGATCTCACCGGTATTTTCCCGTAACTCCGGTCTTATAAAGGGAAGCCCCACGGCCCTGTACACATCTTCCTCCGTGGCCCCGGCTATGGACTTTTTCTCTTTATCAAATACTCCATACTCGTTTATCTTAAGCCCCATCTTCACCGCCCTCTCCCGCATGGCGATATTGTGCGCCTTTGAGCCGGTAAAATACTGCAGGGCCGCCCCGAAGGACTCTTTTTTCACTGCCCGAAGGTCTACCTGAAAGCCGCTTCCAAGGAGTACTGTAGATTTGGTGTGCCCCTGCATGATTACATCTCTTACATCGGGTTGAGCAGTAAATGCCTTCATAAGGGCCTCGCCATTTTCTGAGACAGCGAGTATATCAATATCTCCTATGGATTCACACCACCTTCGAAGGCTTCCCGCCGCGCTCACCTCTTCCACACCCACTACGGTACTTATATAATCCATAACGCCTATGGCCTCGGACCAGGCCACGGCAAGGTTGAACCTTCCGCTTATCTTTCTAAAGGCTACAATGGCACGGAGTATCTTCTCCTCTGATTTCACTCCCATACCGGGTAGTTCCCGGAGTCCGCCCGCAAGGGCGGTCCTCTCAAGCTCATCGACAGAGCCTATGCCGAGAAGGCGGTAAAACTCCGATGTCTTCTTGGGCCCCACTCCGTTGAGTTTTAATATATCCAATATGCCATCAGGGAGTTCTCCAAGGAGGTTCTCATGAAAAGTGCATTTTCCCGATGCCAGCATCTCTACAATTTTTTCCCGTATGGATTCGCCTATGCCGGGTATTCCCTTCAAGGCCTCGGGGCCTTTTTCCATAAGCCTCTTGAAACTCTCGGGATAGCCCTCTATTACAAGGGCGGCGTTTCTGTATGAGCGTATCCTGAAGGGGTTTGCCCCCTTTATCTCAAGGAGATCGGCTATCTCGGTAAAATTACGCGCTATCTCGTTATTATCCATGTCCTTGCCTTTCTCAAAGGGACCTTATAAAGTAGATTTTATTTTATATAAGTATATTATATAATACAAAAATTCGTTATGCCCAAAAAAAAGAGCGAGAGTACCTGAAGATGAACAACAGCCCCATAGGGGTCTTTGACTCCGGCATAGGCGGCCTTACCGTCTTAAAAGAGATAATAAACCTTATGCCCGCTGAGAGCACCGTCTATCTCGGCGATACGGCACGCGTGCCTTATGGAACAAAATCAAGAGAGACGGTGATAAGGTACTCTCTGGAGAACAGCGCTTTTCTACGTGATAAAGGCGTAAAGCTCATCGTGGCGGCATGCAATACGGCAAGCGCCTACGCCGTAAATGAGCTACGAGAGGCCTTTGATATCCCCGTAATAGGCGTCATTGAGCCCGGCGCCCGGGCGGCCCTCTCCGGAGGCGGCCATGGTAAAATAGGCGTAATCGGAACTGAGGGCACCATGGGGTGCCACGCGTACTCGTCTATAATAAAATCCATAAAAGGCTCTGCCTATGTCATTGAAAAGGCCTGCCCGCTCTTTGTGCCCCTTGTTGAAGAGGGTTTTATTAAAGATGAAGCAACGGCCCTCATCGCGGCAAGATACCTTGCCGAGCTTAAGAACGGGGCCATTGATACACTGGTCCTGGGGTGCACGCATTACCCCCTTCTTAAAGAGGCCATCGCTGGTGTCATGGGAGGCGGCGTAAGGCTCGTAGACTCCGCAGAGTCCACGGCAAAAGAGGTTAAGAGACTGCTTCTGGAAAGAGGCCTTGAAAAAGGCGTCCACAATGGTGCCGGTGAGCATAGATTCTTTGTCACTGATTCGCCGGAGCGTTTTGTCAGGGTTGGAAGGCTCTTTTTTGGAGAAAAACTACCTGCTCCGGAACTTACTGATATTTCAAAAAAGGCCCTTTAGAGCGTATAAATGGCAAAAAAAAGCAAAAAAAGGGCAAAAACCGGTCAAAAGAGAAAAAAGCGCAAGAAGGGGGCTTCCTCTTCCGGCTCTATCTTAAAGATTCTCATAATCCTTCTCTGTATCGGCGTTGCCGCTATCTTTGTATTTCAGAGATTTCATCACAGAGTTCCAAAGACAGGCGGCCACAGCGTCCGGGCAAGACGCAATATTAAAATCTACATAGCCCACAAAGAAGGCCTGAAAGCCCTTGGCAGAAGCATAAAAAAAGGCAATCTAAAGAGTGAGATACGGGAGACATTCACCATCCTCTCATGGGCCGATTCCGGCACGGCAATACCAAGGGGGACAAAGCTCCTTGGCGTTGAGATAAAAGGTGATAACGCTATCCTTAACTTCACCCGGGCCATAAGGGATAACCACCCTGGAGGCACTTCAGCGGAGATGCAGACCATATACTCCATTGTAAACAGCATTACCCTCAACTACGGGGCCGTTAAAAGGGTAAAGATAATTGTAGAAGGTAAAACGCAAAAGACCCTTGCCGGGCACATTGACATCAGTCTTCCCCTTGGGCCTTACCGCGATTTAATCGAAGACTCTTAGAGGGCTCATCATGAAAAAGATTGAATTCAGAATCGAGCACGACACCCTTGGTAAGGTAAAGGTACCGTTAGAAGCCTACTACGGGGCGCAGACCGTGCGCGCCATGAAAAATTTCGCCATAAGCAATATCCCCCCTGAACCTGTCTTCATAAAGGCCACGGCCATGGTGAAAAGGGCGGCGGCCTCGGCGAACCTCACCCTTGGGCTACTTACAAAAAAACAGGCCGCGGCCATAATCAAGGCCGCTGATGAGATAATATCCGGTAGACACCACGCACAATTCGTAGTGGACGTATATCAGGCCGGGGCCGGAACCAGTCACAACATGAACGCCAACGAGGTCATAGCCAACAGGGCCCTTGAGATTCTAAGACGCCCAAGGGGTGATTACAACGTAATCCACCCAAACGATGATGTAAACAGGGGCCAATCCACAAACGATACCTTTCCTACCTTCATGCGCGTGGCCGTGCTCTTATCTACCCGTGGGCTTCAAGACGCCGTTGTCGGACTTATAGAGGGCCTCGAGGCAAAGGCCGTTGACTTTGAGTCAATTATAAAATCCGGAAGAACGCACCTTCAGGACGCCGTGCCCGTAACCCTGGGGAGCGAATTCGCCGCCTACGCCGCTATCTTAAGGTCTTCCAGGATTCAGATAGAGGCCGCCGCCGAAGGGCTTAAGAGGATAGGCCTTGGAGGAACGGCCGTTGGCACGGGGCTAAATACCGCGGCCTCGTACAGGACAAGGGTGATTCGGGAACTAACAAAGACCACGAAGATAAAGGGGCTTAAAAAGACAGAGGGCGGCGAATGCTTTGAATACCTCTCAAGCATGGGAGACTTTTCAACCTTTTCGGCAAGCCTTCGCGGACTTGCCATAGGGCTTATAAAAATCGCCAATGATCTGCGCCTCCTCTCCTCCGGCCCAAGGACAGGCATTGGTGAGATAAGGCTCCCCGCGGTTCAGCCCGGCTCGTCCATCATGCCGGGAAAGGTCAACCCCGTCATGGCCGAGATGATGAACATGGTATGCTTTCAGGTAATAGGAAACGACACGGCCGTTACCATGGCGGCGCAGGCCGGCCAATTCGAGCTTAACGTCATGGGCCCGGTGATAAACTATAATATTCTCCAGTCCATTAAGATACTCACCTCGGCCATTTATAGCTTTACCGCAAGGTGTCTTCAGGGGATAGAACCTGTAGCTGAAAAATGCCTCGCCAACTTCGAGGGTTCCGTGGCCCTTGCCACCATCCTTAACCCCCTTATCGGTTATGAGAGGGCCGCCGAGGTCGCCAAGGAATCTGAACGGACGGGCAGGAGCGTCCGTGAGATAGTCCTTGAGAAGGGTCTTATGGATGAGAAGACATGGAAAAAGATGCTTAATCCAAAGAGGGTTACGTCGCCGACAAAAAACGCACACAAAAGGAAAAAGGTGTGAAGTTTTTTTAAAGGTTACAAGGGACAAAGGCCATGCACGAAGCTACGGGGTATACAGGGAGGCAATGCCCGCCTCACGTAACCACCTTGCCTTTACAAAAGACATGAGAGAAAAACCCCGATCCTCTCAGGCGCATCGGCTTTAAATAAGGTCAAAAAATATAGCTAACATTAAGCGGTCTTAACCCCCTGATAATGGCCACTAACAAACCACTAAAAAGACATATTATCCATGCTCTTTAATTCCCAGATATACATCTTCCTCTTTCTCCCCCTTGTGGTCGTAGTATACTTTGTTCTCAACCGTCTTCGCCTTATAACAGCGGGAAAGGCATGGCTTGTACTGGCCTCTCTCTTTTTCTACGGATACTGGAACCCTCTCTACCTCTTCCTTATAATAAGTTCAATGATCGTAAACTTCGGGGTTGGAAGGGCCCTTCACCGCACAAAGAATAAAACCGGTCATCAGCGACAGAGACTAAAGTGGATACTCGGGGCAGGAATATTTTTCAACCTCTCACTTCTCGCATTTTTCAAATACACAGACTTTTTCATAGTAAACCTCAACCGGGTCATCAACTCCGGGGCCGAGCCCCTTGGGCTGGCCCTGCCGCTGGCCATAAGTTTTTTCACCTTCCAGCAGATAGCATACCTCGTGGACAGCTACCAGAAGGACACTCAGGAGTATGATTTTCCAAACTACTGTCTCTTCGTATCCTTTTTTCCGCAGTTAATCGCAGGCCCTATCGTACACCACCGCGAGATGATGCCCCAGTTCATGCGTCTCAAGACAAAAACCCTGAACTGGTCTAATGTATCAACGGGTATTTTTATCTTCTGCCTCGGTCTCTTCAAAAAAGTCGTTGTCGCCGACTCCTTCGCCCTATGGGCCAACGCCGGTTTTAACGCCCATCATGCGCTCGGCCTCTTCGAGGCCTGGGGCGCAAGCCTCAGTTACACCTTTCAGATCTACTACGATTTTTCCGGCTATACGGACATGGCCATAGGCGCGGCCCTGCTCTTTAACATAAGGCTTCCCATAAACTTCAACTCGCCATATAAGGCCAGAAGCGTACAGGAGTTCTGGCGGCGCTGGCACATAACCCTTTCCAACTGGCTTAGAGACTACGTTTACATACCCCTTGGAGGAAACAGGTGCGGGCAATACCGCATTTACTTCAATCTCTTCGTTACGTTCCTCCTTGGCGGCCTATGGCACGGCGCCGGCTGGACATTCGTCCTGTGGGGGGCCATGCACGGAGCCGTAATGGTGGTGCACAGGTTCTGGGGCAAGATGGGTCTCAAGATGCCCGCGCCGATTGCCTGGCTCTCTACCTTTATCTTTCTTAACGCTACATGGGTCTTTTTCAGGGCAGAGTCCTTCAAAGGCGCACTCAACGTGCTTAAGGGCATGGCTGGAATAAACGGTATAAGCGCATCTTCGAAGTCCGCTTCCATAGTCAGTTTTATCTCCACGTGGCTCGAAGGCGTCATGGCCTTTAAGGCGCCGGCCATGGCGAGTCTGGAAACCACGGCCTACATCATCATATTCGCACTGGTGTCTTTTCTTCTGCCAAACAGCATCGAGTCAATACGTTTTTTGCCCTACAGCGGAAGGCTTGCCTTCAGGCCGCGGCTTGTCTTCGCCATACTTGCAGGGATTATCCTATTTTATTTCATTCTCTCGGGAATCCAGAACGCCCCGTCGGAATTTCTATATTTTAATTTTTAGGACGCCTTCATATGCGCGGTAAATCATTTCTCATAGCCTGCATCGCTACCATCCTATCATGCGCCTTTGTTTATTTTCTGGCCGTTGACATACTCGCCATACCCCGGAGGACCATAGACAGTTCGTACGAGGAGTTCCTCCTCAAGGCCACCGATTCCATGCCGGGCAGGATAATAATATCAAGCGGCTCCAATTCCATACACGGCATGGTGGCGAGCCTCTTTGAGAGCCACTTCGGAAGACCCGCCATCAACATCGCCGACAACGCCAGCTTCCCCCTGAGACACAGGATCTATAACATAGGCAACCATCTCTCCAGTGGGGACCTGATAATACTACCGCTCGAATGGAAGTATTACAGAGAAGGCACCAGTCTGCCAAAATTTTATGTAAAATCAATCCTCGGCGAGCTGGGGAGCAATTCTTTTTATTACAGGGAACTGCCTTTTGTCGAAAAAATGCGCTTCATATTCACGAATCTTCCTTTCTCCATGGCCATGAAAAATATATTCACCCTTAACAACTTCATCGGGCACAGTAAGGCAAGAGATATAAATAAAGTATCGACTATCAGTATCAGAAGTTTTTACGATGCCATTGATCATGGTCTAAGGGGAGGTCATAACCTGGACGACGGCCCCTTTGCGCCTGGAGACAAAGCCACTGCCACCGAGACATGCGATGAATACATTTTAATAAGGAATGGAGAAAAGGGCTTTACCATATCCAGGGAATTCAAAAAAAATCTAAAGCGCCTTTCGGCCATGGTAAAAAAGACAGGGGCAAGGGTTATCTTTACCTGGCCTGTTGTTGTGGGAAAGACTGGCAACGAGTGTTATACTTCCGAGATAGTTAAGAAAAACCTCAAGACCTACATGCGTGAGATAGAGGATGAGGTAGAAAAATATGGATTCAAGTTTATCGGCACGCCTTATGAATCACGATTTGATAGTTCATGCTTTCGTGATACCTATTATCATATACGGCATCACTGCGCCATGGAGAGGACTAAAAAGATCATAAAACTCCTTGATGAAGAGGGCATCACTAAAAGAGCGGGATATTCATCAGACAATACAAATTCCTTTTTAAAAAGATACGTTATGGACCTTCCGCCTTCCTTCTTCAGAACGCTAAAGCCCATTAGCGTCAACTCTCCTATTTTAAATAGAGAAATTAACAATTATCTTTATTTGCTGAGAGGCTGGAGCTTGCCTGAAGCATGGGGAGTATGGTCTATTGGTAAAAAATCGACAATTATTTTCCCAAGACCTGAAAAACCATTTAATGCCATCAGGTTAAGAGGCGGGTATTTCTACGGTATAGAAAAAACGGGTGTGTCGATAAACGGAAAGTTCATGGGCCGTTTTGTTCTCATAGACAAGGTCATCCCCATTGGAAAAGAGATCTCCAACTCCAAATTAATCAAAATTACGCTTGAGCATGAAAATCCAATCTCAGCCTTTGATATAGGTATAAACAAGAAGGACAGACGGAAAATGAAGTACGGGCTCAGCGCCTTTGAGTTGATTTCCGATCTGAATGAAAGAAGACGGTAGGACAGAAGCCTTGTAGGGTTGGCGCTGTCTGACGTGGTCAAGTAAAAATGGACACGCTGTTAAGCGGCCATATGAACCTGCCG
>CAZSAY010000062.1:0-10173 GCA_964605225.1 uncultured Thermodesulfobacteriota bacterium
TGGGGGTGGCACGGCGTAGACCTCTTCTTCGTCCTTAGCGGTTTTCTTATCGGCGGCCAGCTCATTGAGAACAACTTTGAGGGTAAATTCAGTTTCAAGCGGTTCTACCTGAAACGGATCCTCCGAACCTTCCCCCCTTATTACTTCTACTACGCACTCGTTACGGCGATATACTCGTATACGATCGGTGAGTTCGCCCTGCGAAACACCACAATACTCAAGGACCTCCTCCTCCACCTCTTTTACCTCAACAACTATATAGAGGTCATAGCTCGACGCTCGGAGCTTTTCTGGTCGCTGGCCATTGAAGAGCAGTTCTACCTGATAATGCCCCTCATTATGTTTCTTATCATAAGATACGCGAAGAAGTACATCTTCCCAGCCCTCGTCACATTCATTCTCCTCGGCGCCGCTATAAGGCTTGCCCTGTACGAGCCGGGGCTTAGCGCGAAGGCATGGGCCCATGGGTTCTATACCCCCTTCCATACGCGTTTCGACCAACTGCTTTTCGGTGTTACAACCGCTTACGTCTTCATACACTACAAAGACCGCCTGGAGAGGCTCTCCGGCATTTGGAAAGCCCTGATGCTCGCCACCTCGGCGTTATGCCTCGGCGCCTCTTATCTATACGGCGGCATGGGTGCGGGATACTTCAATACCTGCTGGCAGTTTACCGTAGTAGGGCTCGGCTTTGCCCTTATAATACTTTACATAACCACATTCCCCATAGGCAGGTTCGTACCCGTAAAATGGGCGGTCAGGGGAACCGCGCGGCTAAGCTACACCGTCTACATCTATCACATGGTGGCACTCAACCTCTATCTCTCCTACCTCGCCAGAAAGGGCATAGCCTTTGAGGCAAGTTCTCCGGCCCTCTTTGCAGTGCTTGTCCTTATCTATCTCGCCGGGCTCTTTGCCGTATCAGGCTTTTTCTATACCCTTATAGAACTGCCTTTCATGCATTTACGGAAAAAGATAGGGAGATAACGGGGTAAACCTGATAGCACTTTGTCAATTTTTTTACAATGTGCTATCCTTTAGGCACTGGCACCAACGGCTTTAGAGACATTTTCATCCACGATAGACTTACGAGCGTGGCCACAAGCGGCACGGCGGGCGACAATAACTGCCAGAGACCTTCGGTAAGCTCCGGCGGACGCTTCAGCGCCTTTTCTTCCGACGCCGGCAACCTCCCGGGGGCAGGCAAAGATACGCAGGGATTCAGGGATGTTTTTGTTACAATGAACTGATGGAGCCCGGGCCAATGAGACACTTCAAAACTGAAAATATTCTCACCGCCCTTCTCCCTCTCTTTTTCTTCGCCCTTTTCTCTACCTCTCTTAACTCTATCGCGAAAGGCAAGGCCGGGCCCCCGGTAAAGGCCCCCGCGCCGGAGGCCCCGCTAAAAACGCCCCATATCCCCGTAAACCCCCATGATATCAAGCAGATATTCATCCCAGGCGGCAAGGTCACCCTCGGAAGCGACGAGAGACAAACGTCCTACGCGTACTCCATCGGCGGCCCGTGGGCAAAAAAATGGCGCTGGTTTGACGGAGAAAAAAAGAGGGACCTCTTTGTAGGAGATTTTTATATCGATAAATATCCCGTAACAGAGGCGCAGTACGCTCAGTTTGTACACAAAACCGGTCACCGCGTCCCCTTTATCAGTGAGGAGGATTACCAAAAACAGGGCTTTCTCGTGCATCCCTACAGAGAAGTCAGACCTTATCTCTGGGATAAGGCAACAAAAGCCATGGGGGGCATTATGCCCCCCACGGATAAACTTAATAACCCCGTTGTCCTCGTGAGCGTCGGTGACGCCGAGGCCTATTGCCGATGGAGGGGTGGTTTTGCACGTAAAAAAACCTTTTCCCTGCCCACGGAGGATCAGTGGGAAAAGGCCGCCCGAGGCAATGACGGCCGGTATTTTCCATGGGGTAATACATGGGATGAATCCCGCGCGAATATCTGGGATTCCGGCCCTCATGGGACCACACCCGTTGACAAATATGACTCCGGTCTAAGCCCCTACGGCGTCTCTGATATGGCGGGAAATATTTTTGAATGGACAGGCACTCCCGCAGAAGCAAATCCGAACCGCCATATCCTTAAATCCTGCTCATGGGACGATAAACCCGGTTTCTGTAGAGGCGCGGCAAGGCACAGCCGTCTGAAAACAAGCCGGCATATACTAATAGGATTTCGGTGCACTAGCGTTACTAATGATAAATAATCCAGGGACCATTCCTCTTGAACTTTCTTTTTGTGTAAGAAAATAAAAAAGACAACAGATTCCGTCCAACCGTCCTTTTATTTAAGCTCAAAAAAATTTCATATAAGGCTCGCAAAGCACAAAGTACATGCTATGCTTATAATATAGACAATGGAATCACAACGCGTAAGAGGTTGAGGAGGATAATGAGATGACTTTTACATACGAAGATAAAAAGTCGAGCGGCAGGGCTTTGGCAAGGCCTCTGAGGCTATCTCTTGCCTTTATTCTCATGAGCTTGTTTTACGTGAATTACGCCCGAAGCGCAGAGCCAGTTATCATCGAACTCCACCAGACACCCTGCACGATTATCGAGGCCGAGGCGGCCCCGCAGGGGTTTGTCTCCCATGGTAGCGCTGACTGCGTCCGTATAAATAAGGATACAGCCGAGACGCGAAAATTCAAGGTACTTCGCCTCAAGGCCGGCAAAACCGTTTTCAGGGTAACCAACAATAACGTCTCCTATCCCCTCGGTTTCTGGTTGCGTGGAAAAGGAGTCGGCAGACTTACCCTGCCATCGGTCTCTGGCGGAGGCCTGACAACTGGCGCGACAAAGGACTATGAAGTAAACCTCAAACCCGGCAGATACCTTTACAGCTGTCCCCTTAATCCCACACCTGATTATCCCCTCATCGTGGAGTAAGAGAGCCCTGCCATGAATCTGGCAGGACACATTCTCTTACTTTATCCTGAATCCGCCTTAATCGTACAGAGGCGGCGCACGCCGCCATATTGAATTCTAAAGCCCTCCCCCCCTCCAGGCACTTCACATAAAGAATCACCACCCCCTATGCCGCATCTTTAAACCAGATGAACTACAATTAACAAAAAACTTAAAATAAAGTTAATTATATTTGACAAACACCTTGAATTGAGTTAAATATACAAACACTCCTTTCAAAAAAGTCATTTATAGTTAACCCCCAGGCTTCCATCAAGAGTCACCCGAGGAAGTATGGGGGGACCATGAGCGCACGTTCTTTTCATTAAAGAACAATGCAACAAAGCGGAGCATCCAGGACAATGATCTCCAGAAAGAACTCCCCTTTGGGCCTAAGGCCTCTCGCTGGCAAATGGGACCGGGTCCTTGTTATTATACTAACGTCGGCCGCCCAGCTCTTTACCTCGCTAATTCTAAACGGCGGTGTTGACACCTATGATGAGGGTCTTCACTATTTAGCCTATCCGCTTTTCAAAGCAGGTAAGATACCATATGTTGACTTTTATCCACTCTTTCCTCCCATATGGACTTACGCCAATATCGTTATTGAAAAAATCTTCGGTGAATATCTCCTTGTTCAACGTCTCTGGTTTGTCCTGCAGGCAACCCTTGTCGTCTGGGCCTGCTACGCCCTCTGCCTGAAAGTTTACTCCAGACGTCTCCCGGCACTGGGTATTCTTGTCCCGGTGATACTCTTCGGGTTCCATCCCTACTGGATGCCACGATGGTCGGGCGCGCGGTTGGCCATCTACATCGCTATGCTTATGTTTTATATGCGGCATGTAAATGGGCCGGAGCGCACGGCGAATGTCCGGCTCTTCACACTGGGGCTCTTTACGGGCCTTACCAACCTCTACGCATTTGATGTGGGTATTCATATCACATCCGTAGGCGCCGCCATAATGCTTGTAACCTTCTTAGGTACGAGACGAAAAGGCATAAGAGAGGCGGCCTTGAAATTCAATACCGCCCTCGCAGGTTTTTTGCTTCCCCTCATCCTATGGGCCGCCTATCTCGCATATCACGACTCGCTCTACGGCTACTTCTCCACATATTATTACGTCTATTTGTTTCAGCTCATGCCCATAAGCGCGCGGATACTCTCCGGGGGATATATAAATTTCAGTAACCTCCGGTTCATATTACTATTTATATTTCTTATCTTTCTCACGGCTGGAATTTTATACGGTTGTATTTACAAAGGTTTTATCAAAAAGGAACTCTCCGGGCAGTGGCGTGTCTTAATAATGGCCATGCTCCTCAGCTTTGCCGTAAGTGTCTCCACCCTACGGGCACTCACCGCCGGACCGCAATACCAGATGTTCGCTCTCATCCCCATGCTTTTATGGGGCGGGTTCGCGGTAGTAAAGCTCTCTCCGTACCTCCCCATCTTAATTTCAAAGGCTGATAGGCAAGGCTCTATAATGTCCCATACAGGGGTTTTTGAGATTATCATGATAATGGTCTTCTCCCTACTTTCATACTCTGTAACCATTGAAGAAACTGCGATGAAGATATTCGCGACACGGACTAATATCGTAAACACCCGGCTCTTGTACCAAAGAGATGGTCTGCCCAAATCATATTCATCAACGGTCTCTGACCTTACTTACATCGCAGACGATCATATCGGTTATCTGGCCAATTATATCCGTTCCCACACCCGCCCCGATGAGGCTGTACTGGCCTTTCCAATGTATACAGAAGTGATACCCGCCCTTGCACGAAGGCATAACGCCACGAGCTACCCCATCCCCATACTCATCATGGGAAGCCCAAGACGTCAACTTGAGTATATAGCCGAAATAGAAGACGAAAAACCTCGTTACGCTGTATTATCTCCCTTTGCAAAGTTTGGAGGCAAAGGGAATATAGCGCAATACTTCAGCCCCGTTTATATCTACTTGTTGGATAACTATCGACCGGTTAAGGATTTTCCACAGGGGCGGGATCAGCAGATTTGGGTAAGGATCGATGGAGATAAAACTATCTCTCTAACTAAAAAGAAGGGCTTTAGAGGGGCTCATAATAAAGGGTAAGATTTACCTTTGCGCTAAAAGACCGTACCTGGCCTCTACCGATATAAAGACTCGACTACCTCTGCATATTTTTCAAGGACTGCCCTGCGCCTTATCTTCAGCGTTGGCGTCAATTCGCCTCCCTCCAGGGTGAAGGCCCGCGTTAAGAGGGCGAACCTCTTTACTCGCTCAAAATCAGCAAGGCCCCCTGAAAGCCCCTTTATCTCGTCCCGGATAAGCCCCTTTACACGGGGATTACCGGCCACATCTTCCTCGGAGGGTTCCGTCCCCTTCGAGGGTTCCGCACCCTGCCCCTTAAGCCAGGCCTTTACCAACCCGAAGTCCGGCACGATGAGGGCCGTTAAGGCGCTTCGGTTATCGCCTGTGAGGATTAACTGCGAGATATATCGACTCTCTTTCAAACGCTCCTCTATGGGAAGAGGAGCGACGTTCTTTCCCGTACTGAGGACTATTATCTCCTTCAGCCGCCCCTTTATCTTGAGGTACCCCGCCCTGTCCATCTCACCCATGTCACCTGTACGAAGCCACCCCTCTGCGTCTCTGGCAGAGGCCGTCTCGGCGGGCCTGTTCCAGTAACCCTCCATAACGCCGCCACCTTTCACAAGTATCTCACCCTCTTCAGATAACCTGACCTCCACACCCTTTACAGGGGGGCCCACGGTGCCGGCCTTGATATTTCCAGGTCTGTTTACCGTAACAAGGGCCGCGGTCTCCGTAAGGCCGTATCCCTCTACTACCTCAAGGCCAAGGACAGAAAAAAACCTCGCCGTCAAAGTAGAAAGCGGCGCGCCGCCGGAGACAAAAAACTTCAACCGGTCAAGGCCAAGTTCGCGCCTTATCCTGCTGAAGACCAATTCGTCTCCCTTTTTACAGAGGGCGTCCATGGACGGATGCACCGCGCCGCCTCTCTCCATAAGAACAGAACGCTCCGTACCCGCCGCTAAAAACTTCTCAAAGGCCGACTTCTCTCTTAATGGCGCTTTCTCAACACTCTTTAATATCCCATCGCGAAACATCTCAAGGACCCTTGGCACAAGCGTCATAAACTGCGGTCGTAGGTCTTGCACCAGAGGCCTTATCTCCCGCGCGCTTCTGGCATAGCCTATGGAAACGCCGACTGATAGGGGTAGATAATGGTCTGATAATCTGGCAAGGACATGATTAAGGGGTAGAAATGATACTATTGTATGGCCTGGGCCAAAGGCCACGGCGGTAGCGGCGGCTTCAACGCTACTTACGATGTTACGGTGCGAGAGCACAACCCCCATAGGCCTTCCCGTAGTTCCCGATGTGTATATAATCCCCGCCATGTCCGAAGGCCCGGTGCTCTGCCAGAGTCTTTCAAATTGCGCTGGCGGCCCTTCCAGACCCATGCCCATGACCTCCTCAAAGGTCACTACTCCGGGGGCGCCTTCCGCCGGGGCGTCCATGATAATTACCCTGCTGTGTGGTCTTTGCCCGGCCCAGTCCATAAGCTTTTTGAGTTGCCCCTCATCAGACACTATGACAAGGTCCGTGCCGGAATCCTCAAGGGCATATCGAATCTGCCCGGCGGGAAGTGTGGGAAAAAGCGCCACCGTCACGGCCCCGGCATGAAGGATGCCAAGGTCTGCCACGGCCCACTCAGGACGGTTCTCGGAGATTAGGCCCACGGTATCGCCTTTTTTAATCCCCAACCCGCGTAGCCCCATGGCAAAACCGCGCACCATCTCGGCTAACCTCTCGTAACTTATCCTATCGTAACCAGGGGCTGAACTTACGATAAAGGCGTCGCGGTTCCCGTTATTTTTAACGCTCTCCTGAAAAAGTGTGTTAATCGTATCTGTCATTATGCTCAGACCTTATGCCGCGCCATTGTCCTTATGCCCCAACCTCGGCGCGATACAGAACTACTCTTCAAGAAGGGGTCACATAAGCGCGGAGTTACTTGTTTTTCATATAAAGGCTCTTCATGGAGGCAAGCCCGAGGACACGGCCCCAGAAATTTAACGCCTTTGCCGTATAATACAAGAGCTGAGAATTAAGTATATATTCATTGCCTGACCGTCTTATCTGCCGTGAATCGAGAAGACGATCTATCCGGTTGCCAAGCATCTCTTCGGAGCTATAAGATGACCTCAGTCCTGATATCTTCACTTCTCCAAAACCATTTATCTCGTTAAGTATCTTTATTCTTCTCGCAGTATCGCTCATATTAAAGACATGAAAACAAGAATATGCAAGGGCGTTATAGACTACAAAAGTATAAATTATACCCGCAATAAATTCACTGAGCGTAGAAACCCTCCTGAGATAAACAAACCATACCAGGGCGCCAAAGGGAACGTTACCAAGCAGGGCGCATGCCAGCACAATAACCTGAGCCGATATGGCGCGGCCAGAAAGGGCGAAGAGACGCATTACAACGGCCAGCATACAGAATATGAAGACAGGAGTAGCACCAAGCAATATCAATAATTTTAACAGCGATACGTCCAAGTCGTTAACCCCTGCCCGGCTTCAATCCAATGAAGGCACGAAAGAGAATAAAAAATTGAATAAGTACCCTGCCCCTGAACGTCAGAGAGAGGGTCTCGTTATCAAGCCTAACAAGCTTTGCCCGGGCAAGGTCCATGATACGCGGGGTAAGGATAGATTCTTCCGGGAATAATCGGATGAGTTCTTCATGAGCCGTTGCGGTTGAGGATTCACCCATAAAAAGAGCGATGACGAGCGTTGGAGAGAGGGCCTCAACAGCGGGATATGTCATTATATAGGCCGCTGATAATGAGTAGTGTAAGAGTAAGATAGCCGCGCCCTCGATAAGCCCGGGGCCATACCCCATGGGCAGTACACCCATAAAGGCAAAAACCGAATAGAATAACCAGATGATGAGCGGCAAGATAAAGAAGATAAAAAAGAGCGTTAAGCCGCGCTGTCCCGGACTCCTTACCCGCCATATCAAGATATGGATAAAGATAGAGGCAATAAAAACAACAATTCCTGAAACCAATATTTCCATTTTCATATCATCTAATCAGCGGTTATCGTTAATCGGCTCTCGTAAATCCGCGAAGCCGCTTACCCCCCTACTCTCCGGCGATATCAGCCGTAAAAGGTGAGGCGCAAAAAGCCAGGCCTCTACCCTCTTTTCGCACCCGGCTTTCCAGACTTCACCCTCCCGGAGGTGCCCCTGGAAAAGGCCTTGATAACCCCACATCAATTAAAGGACAAAAAAAATATAATCTATTTATGCTAAAGGCAGATTTTTTTCCTGTCAAGATATTTTCATTCTATACTTAAGACAATCTCACGTTATACAGGCAAAAGCGCCTTATCCCCTCACCTATTTCCCTTACCACGACTTTTGCCCCGTGCCCCTAATACTTCCACGCCACTCTTACCGGCGCCATCACGGGGTAATACCCGCATTACCCATAAATTTAAAAAACCATTCTATCCTTTATATTTTATTTTTAAGGCCTATAATAAAGAGAGCGCCTCTCTTCAACGCCATGGTTTGCCCGGACGGCATGGGGGCGCGGATATAGACGACATGGATATTTACTATGCCCATATCTGAATCAAGCGAGTCATCTCATCAAGACCCCGGCGGTCAACCCTAACTTCACATAACTTACATGAATTTAAAGAAGGTACAAAAACATGATAAGAGCCTACGCTAAAGATGAAGATATTGAGCGGTTGTTTCCCGTTATAAGCTCATGGCTTACCGAGTGCAAGGCAAACGAGTTCGGCATAGTTATCGAGATGCCCGCTTATATCGATACCGTTTACAAGCTTATACATCACGAGGACTGCGACCTCATGGTCATGGAGTTTGAAGACAAGATAATCGGCGTAATGGGGCTCACCAGCTCAAAGTGTCCCATCGGGGATCAGAATATAGCCAACGCCCTTTACTGGTATACACTGCCGGAACACCGCGGAAAGGGTATCAGCTTCATCCTCGAAGCAAGAAGATGGGCGCACCGCAAGGGCTGCTCCCATATCATATTCAACGCCAGCAAGATGGCCAGCGGCATGCACGACCGCGTATGCCGCATATACGAAGGCATAAAGATGAAAAAATTCGAGACATCATACATTTTAAAGACCAGCACAAGGGACTAAAGGCCCTGTCATGGACGATATGCGGTGGGGGGGGAAAACAGTGGAAACTTCGCGCGTCAGGAAAGAAAGTCTCTTATAAAACCGCCGCAGTCCTCGATAAGTATGCCTGAGACGGCGCCGCCTGCCTCGGAGAATTTTTTACTATCCTTAACCGTGGCAAGCTCTTCCACCGTGGCGATGGCAAAGGGCACGGCATCGGAGGTATGGGTCTTCAGCTCAACGGGCGTTGGGTGGTCAGTAATCACAAGGACCTTGAACTCCTCACCTTCAAGCCCGGCCACGACCTTACCAACAACCTCGGAATCAAAATCCTCAATGGCCTTTAGCTTATCGGGAAGGCTACCCTGGTGACCGGCCTCGTCAGGGGCCTCAACGTGGACGCAAACCAGATCCTTATCCTTCAACGCCTCTATGGCCGCCGCTACCTTGCCCTCGTAATTGGTGTCAATATAACCCGTCACGCCGGGTACGTTGATTACCTCAAGGCCTGCGTATACGCCGATACCCTTCATAAGGTCAACGGCGGAAATGATGCCGCCGCTTATACCAAAGCGCTCCTCAAAGCCGGGCATGCTCGGGGCCATTCCCTGACCCCAGAGCCATATGGACGTGGCCGCGTTATGTCCATTGGCCTTTCTTCTCGCGTTGACGGGATGGGCGGCAAGAAGCCCCCGTGAAGCCTCCATGAGAGCACGGAGTTTTTCCGCACCCTCGCCTGCGGGAAGATAGGCGGCGATTTCTTTATCTGATATGTCATGAGGAGGAATGGTCTTTAGCTTCTCGTAAAGTCCCTCGGGGGCATTCTCCCATACCATAAGGTGTCTGTAACTCGTGCCGCAATAAAAACGCACGCCAAGACCGCGATAGACGCGGTCACATTCAGCAATAATCTCACCGGCCTCTTCCGTGGTAATATGCCCGGCGCTGTAATCCTCCATCACCACGGGCTCAGCGCCGGAAAGGGTGACGAGGTTGCACCGAAAGGCCGTATCCGTACCGTTAAGCTTTACGCCGATAGAGGCCGCCTC
>CAZSAY010000063.1:0-10001 GCA_964605225.1 uncultured Thermodesulfobacteriota bacterium
CCGGCTCCGCCCCCCCTGCCGCCGTGGGGAGGATAAAGAGCAGGAGGAGTATAAATAATAGGACCCTCTTCATAAAAACTACCTCTTCATTGAGTTTGAGGCCTGAAGCATCTCATCAGCGGTCTGAATGGCCTTGGAGTTTATCTCGTAGGCCCGCTGGGCAACAATCATATCAACCATCTCCTCCACTACGCTCACGTTCGATGTCTCCACAAAACCCTGGGCCAGAGTGCCGAGCCCGTCCGTTCCCGGGGCCGCTGTAACAGCGTCACCGGAAGATGCCGTTGAGGTAAAGAGGTTTTTACCTATGGGTTTCAGCCCGCCGGGATTTACAAAACGGGCAAGCTCGATGTTACCTACCTCCGTGGGTGTGGTAATACCGGGCTCTGTTACGGATACGATGCCGTCGGCGCTTATGGTGATGGTAAGGGCGCTATCGGGTATGCTTATCTCCGGTGATACGGTGTAGCCGTCGGAGTTTACAAGACGGCCCGTGCTGTCCACCTTCAACTCCCCGTCCCGTGTATAGGAGAGCGTGCCGTCGGGCTGAAGTATCTGCAAAAACCCGTTCCCCTCAATAGCAACGTCAAGGGGGTTTTCCGTCTTCTGCAGGTTACCCTGCGAAAAGAGGTGCTCTGTTGCCACCGTACGTACGCCCTGGCCCACGTTAAGCCCCGTGGGTATCTCCGTTGAGGGCGAGCTTGACGCACCGGCGGAACGCAGTTCCTCATAAAGAAGGTCCTGATAATCGGGTCTTGATTTTTTGAAACCCACGGTGTTTACGTTCGCCAGGTTATGGGCTATCATATCCACGCGCAGTTGCTGCGCCTCCATTCCCGTTGACGCCGTCCACAGGGCCCTTAACATAGTTTCCCTCCCATATATATGTTCATCTCGTCCATTAAACCTTTCCCACCTCTTCTATGGCCTTTCTCGTCATATCATCAATGGCTTGAATCATCTTCACCTGCGTCTGGTATGCCCTGAGGTTCTCCATCATATTCACCATGGCCTTGACGGGATTGACGTTGGAGCCCTCGATAAAACCCTGAAGTACCTTTGTCTTATCGCCTTTTACGGCCTCGGGGCTGGTTCCCTTACCGGCCCTGTATACACCGCCTTCGTAAACCAGCCTGCCGCTGTCGTTAAACTTAACTACCTTTATCCGCCCTACATTAGCGCCATTTTCAGTGATGGAACCTGAGGCGTCTATCTCCACATCAGAGGAAGTAAGCCTCAAGGGGCCGCCTTGGCCAAGAAGCGAAAACCCCGCCTGCGTACTGAGCCTGCCCTTTTTGTCTATCTTGAAGTCGCCCTGCCTCGTATAACGAGTCCCCCGCGGCGTCTTCACCACAAAAAAGCCCTTACCCTCGATGGCAAGGTCAAGGGGCCTCTCGCTCCTTGTCATGGCGCCCTCAGATGAGTCAATGGCCGGGCTTTGGGGGGCTACAAAGGCCCTTGTCCCCTGCCCGCCGGGCGAGGCAACGGAAAAAATGGGCCTAAACTTCCTGAAACCCGAGGTATTGATGTTGGCGAGGTTATTACTACCCACATTCAGCCTCTCTATCCCCGCTCTTAGCCCCGAGAGGGCCACAAATATAGACCTGTCCATAAACCTCACTCCTATTAAGACTTCCTGTGAGATAAATGAAGCAACAACTGTGCCATTTAACTTTAATTTTTAATATTGAGATGGATAACCATATAGGACGGCGCGAAACCGAGTATGTCGGCAAAAAAACGCAAGAGTGCCCAATGGGGATTACTCCGGCCATTGGGCACATTTTGTCTTTATATGACCTTGAATGGGGAATTTTTTACCTATGCAAAGACCACGCAGTTTCTACCCCGCTCCTTGGCCATGTAAAGGGCGCTGTCTGCGGCGGCCACAAGTTTGTCCACATCCTCTCTGCCGCTCCATGTAGCGAGGCCTATACTTACCGTAACATCAATGCTCACCCCGTCAAGATTAAAGGGCTCGGACTGAACATTATTTAAAATTCTCTCACAGACTATGGCGGCATTCCCCTCATTGGTGCCGGGCAGTACGAGGAGAAACTCCTCGCCTCCATAGCGTCCCACACAATCATAGGGCCTTATATTGTTGGATATGCGGGCAACGAATTCCGTAAGCACCGCGTCCCCGGCCTGATGTCCATACGTATCATTCACGGCCTTGAAGTGGTCTACATCAAGCATGGCGATGCTGATACTCTTCTTTTCTCTCTCATTACGGTTGAGCTCACCGTCGAGGTGCTCGAATATGGCTCTCCTGTTTGCTATCCCCGTAAGTGTATCGGTACGCGATTGGACCTTTATCTCCTCTTTTGCCGCGAGGAGCTCGCTCTGGAGCTCGATAATCCTTGTGCCGGCCTTTACGCGCACCTCAAGTTCGGAGCGGTTGTAAGGCTTTACAATATAGTCATCGGCGCCTGCCTTCATGCCTTTGACAATATCATCCTGAGAGCTATTTGCAGTAAGGAGTATGAGATATGTATACTCTTCATCGCCCTTTTCCCTCACCTTGGCGCATACCTCGGGGCCGCTTCTACCCGGCATATCCCAGTCCAGTACGGCAAGGCGCGGTGAATCCACTTGTTTAAGCTCCTCCCAGGCGGCGTTGCCGTCAGCCACGGCAACCACATCATAGCCCAGCTTTGCAAGCACCACTCCGAGTATACTGCGGGAGGTGCTATCGTCTTCCGCTACGAGAATCTTCATAAAACCTTTCCTCCTTCTGATGGCCGCTCTTCGGACGGATCAATATCCTTATCACAAAAGTCCCTTGCCGCTTCTTTAAATTGTACCAGCCCCTCTTCAAGGATGGGCCGGAGGGCCAGGGCCTCCTTAACAAGCCCCGCCTTTGCCGCTTCCTCCATCCCGGCCGCGGCCCGGCTCATGGCCATGGCCCCAACATTTGATGAGGCCCCCTTTATGCTATGAGCGCCGCGCCGGAAGACATCTATATCACCATAGCCGTTCCAATCATTTACCGCGCCTATCTGATCGCTGATATCCGTTATGAAGGCCCCTATTATCTCACGGGCCAGTCCCTCGTCGCCCATGAGACGGTCTAGAAAAGCATCTCTATCAAATATAACGGTTGTATCCTCCTCACCCTTTAATCTATCCGCCACGGGTCCTTGTGCCGCTTTCTCACTTTCATGAGGCTTTCCCTTCATAGCCCATTTTTCGATAAGGGTACCAAGGGCCTTTGGCGTTACGGGTTTGGATATATAATCGTTCATCCCCGCGGCCAGGCATTCTTCCCTGTCACCGGCAAGGGCGTTGGCGGTCATGGCTATTATGGGTATCTCGTGGTCGCGCACAAAGCTTTCTTTGGAGCGTATCCACCGGGTGGCCTCGTAGCCGTCCATCTCCGGCATCTGGCAATCCATAAGCACAAAATCATAGGGTACTGTCTCAAGGGCCTTTATGGCCTCAAGACCGTTACCAGCGACATCGGTCCTGCAACCGAGCTTTCGAAGTATGGCTGTCGCCACCTTCTGATTCGTAGGGTTGTCCTCGGCAAGGAGGATTCTCCTGCCAAGGTTTTTCTTCTCATCTATACTATGGCGTGTAATAATCCCCGAAGGACGCTCTTCGGGAGGCAATTTTGACGAGCCGTAAACAAGGGTAAGGCAATCATAAAGGCGCGATTGCTTGATGGGTTTTGTAATATAAGCGGAAAAGCCCAGCCTTGAGAGCCTCCCCGCGTCTCCGCGCTCTCCCATGGATGTCATCATTATCAGCCCCGCGCCGTTTATCTCCCTGTCTTCGTGTATGAGCGCGCCGAGGCTTTCTCCATCCATGGCGGGCATCTGCATATCCAGTAGACATATATCATAGGGGGTGGATTCCTCTACGGCGGCGCGAAGTTTTTTAAGCGCGCTCTCACCATCATGGGCCTCCTCGTGCCTACATCCCCATGAATCGAGGAGCAGGCCGATGAGACGGCGGTTTGTCCTGTTATCATCAACTACAAGGACCTTGATGCCCTGTATCTCGCTTGCTCTCCATGGACAGAGCTCCGCTTCTTCAGACCTTGAAAAGGCCACGGTAAACCAGAAGGTCGAGCCCTTGCCAAACTCGCTCTCGGCGCCCATGTGACCGCCCATCATGGCGGCAAGTCTCTTTGATATGCTTAGCCCCAGCCCTGTGCCGCCGTATTTTCTCGTAGTCGAGGCATCGGCCTGCGTAAAGGCATCGAAGAGGCCTCCTATCTTATCTTCAGGGATGCCTATGCCCGTGTCTTTAATCTCAAAGCAGAGCATTATATACCCCGCTCCTTGCTCCGCGAGGCTCGTCCTCACAACAATCTCACCGCTCGCAGTAAACTTTATGGCGTTGCCCGCAAGGTTTGTGATAATCTGCCTTACCCTTCCGGGGTCTCCTTTGAGACTCCATGGCACGGCAGGCTCAATCTCCGAGATGAACTCAAGGCCCTTCTCATGGGCGCGCATGGCAAGTAAATCGCAGGTATCCTCTACAAGACCCCTGATGTTGAAGTCCACGGACTCAAGCTCTATTTTACCGGCCTCTATCTTTGAAAAATCAAGTATATCGTTTATAAGCGTCAGGAGGCTTTCGCCGCTCTTTTTTATGGTCTCGGCGTATTCTCTCTGCTCTACGGTAAGCTCCGTATCGAGGATAAGCCCCGTCATGCCTATGACGCCGTTCATTGGGGTTCGTATCTCGTGGCTCATATTGGCGAGAAAGGCGCTCTTTGCCCTGTTGGCCTCCTCGGCGGCGATGCGCGCCCGGTTCAGGTCTTCCTTTTTCTTCATAAGGTCACTGTTAATTAACTTCATCTCCTCTTCAGCCTGCTTTCTCTCCGTTATATCCCGTATCGTACCCGTTATGAGGGCTTGTCCGCCGCTCGTAAAGCTGTTTATTATGAGCTCCATGGGAAAGACCTTACCGTCCGTTCTAAGCCCCATCACCTCCACCACACTACCGTGAATGCGTTTTTCGCCTGTCTCTATAAAACGGCCAAAGCCATGACAATGGGCCTCCCTCAACTTCTCGGGGATAAGTTCTACGATGTTATGGCCGCAAAGCCCCCCGCTAATTCCATAACCAAAGATGTGCTCCGCGCTCCTGTTGGCTTCAATAATTACACCCCTTGAATCGGCTAAAATTATACCGTCAAAGGCCATCTCGTGAACATTTCTGTATCTACCCTCTTTTTCAAGGAGTTCACTCTCAAGTACCTCTTTATGCACCTTGTTTTTAGCTAAAAAATGCACTATAAAGGCCGCCACGACCAAAAAGAGTCCATAGAGTAATATGAACTTATTATTCTTCTCGGCCAAAAAGAAGACCCCCATGGGCACGCGTGAGGCTACCTTCAGAGTATAACCACCTTTATGTTCGGGCAGGAGATGAACTGTACTAAAGGCATAAAAAGACCCTCCAAGGAAAAACTGTCCCTTATCCGCCCCCTTAATCTTCTTCCATATCTGCGGGAACTGCTTCTCCATGGTCATGTCTTTTCTCTCATCAATCATAAATCCCCACTCCGTGGCCGGTCTTGGACCGTAGAGATAATATCCCTCGGGGTTGATGAGCATTACACGCCCCGATGAACCTGATGCGATTTTTTCAAATCTCTTCAGTATTACACTACCCCTGTAGGTGATTATCATTATCCCCTTTTTATGCCCCAACCCGTCAAATAGAGGCGTGCCGAAGCGTATGACGGGCTTGATCGGAAAATCTATCCTGCCGTGTTCCATATTAAGGTCCATGGGAGAGACGTAGACCTCTCCAGGACCAAGGGTCATGGTCTTCTTGAAGTAATAACGATGGGACTTATCCTGAAGCTCGCTCTTCGGTGTGATAATAATTCCTCCGTCATGTGATTCCACCCTCAGGCGCTCCATACCGTTACTATCAATAATCCTCACATGGTCGCAGTATGATTTATTCATGCAGTATGTGGATATATCCGGGATAATGTCGGCCCCAAGGGCCTCGTCATGCAAGAAGGCTTGAACCTCATGCACCGTGGATATGAAACGCAGGTCGCTTACTACATCGGCTATCTTGGCGGCCACATCTTCATTCTCCATGGAGACCAGATTCTTTTCGCGGGCAGACAATATTTCCTTCTCCGCACCCCTCTCCTTGATGTATATTAAGGAGGCAACAGCCCCTGATATAAGGACGAGACAGATAAAATATTTAAGGAAATATCGTGAAACACTTGACAATGTAGGACCTCCCATTCAAGCCTTTTTTTAAGGTTATAAAGGGTGAAACAATGGTATACACCGCTCAGGGCATTGGATACATGCCCTCTAAGCGGCTATCTTCTAATACTTATCGCCCATAGGGAGAATTACCTTAACCCTTAAGGGAAAAAAGGTGAGCATATGAAAAAAATCAGGAAAACAGAGAAAGAGTGGAGTGAGATTCTAACCCCAATTGAGTTTGAGGTAATGCGCAAGAAGGGCACGGAAAGGGCCTTTACGGGAAAATACCACGACTGCAAGGCAGAAGGGCGCTACGAATGCGCCTCCTGCGGGGCGTTGCTCTTTGATTCAGGAGCGAAGTTCGATTCAGGCACGGGATGGCCGAGCTTTACGAGCCCACTTAAGGGTAAAAACGTGGATACCGCACTTGATGACAGCCATAATATGAGGAGGGAAGAGGTCCTCTGCGCAGTATGCGGCGCGCACCTCGGCCACGTCTTTGATGACGGCCCCGGTCCCGGAGGAAAAAGATACTGTATAAACTCCGTCTCCCTTAAGCTCAAAAAGAGTTAGTTTTAGACTCCGGAGAACGGATAGTGAATGGGAAAAAAGCGCAATGCGTACTTGATTATCACGAGAAGACCAAACACCTGCCCGAGCGCTACGCCCCGTCCCCGGGGTTCATGGACTGGGCAACGGAACCAAATCCCTACCGCCTTTATGATGGGGCCGAAGACATTACCCTGCCGCTACTTAAGGTAGACCCTGCCTGCGGCTACGAGGGACTCTTTGTAAGGAGCGAAAAGGCGAGGCCATTTAACACTGAGAATATATCGGCCTTTCTTGAGCTCGGAGTGGGGCTCTCGGCGATAAAGTCCTTTATGGGTAGCACCTGGGCCCTTCGGATGAACCCCTCAAGCGGGAACCTGCACCCCACGGAGGCATATATCATCACCCTCGATGAGTCGCCTTCAAGGGGGGTCTTTCATTATCGACCTCAAAAGCACGCCCTTGAAAAACGGGCCGCCTTAGGGGAAGCCCTCACGGAAAAGATAAAAAACACCTTCAAGGCAGATGGTTTCATCACCTGCCTTACAAGCATAGACTGGAGAGAGGCCTGGAAGTACGGCTCGCGGGCCTTTCGCTACTCCTCTATTGACACTGGACACGCACTCGGGTCCATGAGCTTTTCAGCGGCCCTCCTTGGATGGTCCATAACCCCCCTTTACACCCTCTCTGATGAGGATACAGGGGATATGCTGGGCTTTAATGGGACAAAATGGACTCCAGACGAAGAAGAACGCGTTGAGGGAGCCTTCTTTGTCCATAAGGCCGCGGTAAAGGCCGAGGATAGTAACATTGGAGAAGATATATTAAAGGCCTTCAGGGCCATGAGTTTGTGCGGCAGGCCCAACAGCCTCAGCGCCGACCACGTCCAGTGGCCTATTATTGAAGAGGTAACGAAGTGTACGGAAAAAGAGAGACAAAAGTACGAGCCATCTCCACCGTTACGGCCCCATAAATTGCTTGTGGATAATTGTACGGAGCTAACAGGAGCCGAGGTCATACGCAAAAGACGGAGCGCCCAGGCCTTTAACCCCAAGGCTGGAGCAACGAAAGAAAGTTTTTTCTCCATTATTGACAAGACAATCCCCACCCCGGCATGCGCGCCCTTTGACGCCCTGAATGGAAAACCACAACTCAATCTTCTTATCTTTATCCACAGGGTAGAGGGATTTCAAAAGGGGCTTTATATGCTCATGAGAAATAATGATGATACGAGGGAGCTGAAAGAGCATATGCGAGACGGGTTTTTATGGGAGCCGAGCGGGTATGAAGGCCTTTATCTCCTCATGGAGGGCGACCTTACAGATGAGGCCCGCTTCATATCCTGCCAGCAGGATATCGCCGGCGAGGGGGTTTTCTCGGCTTCCATGCTTGCGAGGTTCAGGGAAAATATCGAACAGAATCCGTCCTCGTACAGGGACCTCTTTATTGAGGCCGGTATGATAGGTCAGGTCCTCTATCTCACCGCCGAGGCAGTGGGGCTTCGCGGCACGGGCATAGGGTGCTTTTATGATGATCTGCTTCACGAGTTCGCGGGATTTAAGCAAGGTGATAATACCTTTCAGAGCCTCTATCACTTTACCGTAGGCGCGCCTATTGTAGATGCCCGCATTACTACGGAGCCGCCATACCGGCGGCTTCGCGAGAAACCGTCATGAGTAAGATAAAAAATATTACGGTAATAGAAGCCATAACACTTGCCAAAAAAGAGCTTACCATGGCAGGCACAGAGGAGGCCGGTATCGAGGCCCAGTGGATAGTCTCCGAGGTGCTTGGAGTTAAGAGGTTCGAGCTCTTTTTAAACCCGCTACGAAGTCTTGACGATGCGGAACAAAAAAAGCTGGACGAGATACTAAAGAGGAGAAAGGCAAGAGAGCCCCTTGCATATATTACGGGTTTTACGGATTTTCGGGGCTCTATCATAAAGGTCACGAAGGCCGTGCTCATACCACGGCCCGAGACGGAGCTTCTCGTTGACGAAGCCCTCTCTATACTCAATAACGGAGAGGGGCCCAAAACCGTCCTCGAACCCTGCACGGGTTCGGGGTGCATTAGCGTGGCCATTGCCCGTGAGTTCGCTGACGTAAGTATCACGGCCATTGATATAAGCCCCGAGGCCCTTAACGTAGCCCGCGGGAACGCTTCTCGCAACAAGGTGGCAGAGAAAATCAGATTTTTACAGGGCGACCTTCTCCGGCCTCTTAAAAAGGACCAATCCTATGACCTCATCGTGGCAAACCCTCCCTATATACCGGACCCCGATATGAAGGGTCTTGCCCCGGAGATAAGTCTCTATGAACCGGCGATTGCGCTTCTCGGCGGCCCTCATGGACTCGATTACATAAAGAGACTTATCAGAGGCGCCGCCGACATGTTAAAACCCGGCGGGGATATTCTCCTTGAAGTCGGCATGGGGCAGGCCCAAGAGACGAAAAGCCTGGCAGAGGGCACAGGCCTGTATGAGAAAATTCAGATCAAAAAAGACCTTTCGGGTGTAGAGAGGATGTTCTCGGCCCAAAAGAAGGCCTTGAAGCAAAGATAAGACCCTGCCTATTGATATAACCTGGAGTAAAAAGCCCCTCATATGCACTTCTTTAAAATAGCGGATATAAAAAAAGCCTTCACCGCACACTATAAAGTGCGGTGAAGGCTCAATGAGCAATCTATACTCTCTTTCCCTCCAAGGCTAAAGGCCCTCTGAAAAGAGTTCTTTACTCCGCCAACCTTATGACGAGTGGCCGGCCTCTCTCTCTATCTCCCTGTCCACGCTGGACATGTGATACTCCTCTCCAAAGGCGCCTTCAGGCTCCTTCAGGAAGAGAAAACAGAAGACAAAGCTGAAAGCGGCTCCAGCGGAGATGATATAAAAGAATGTGTTGGGCTCCACCATGCTGAGCACGGTGAGATAAAAGACGGCGCCCACGTTACCGTATGAGCCGGCCATACCTGATACCTGTCCCGTAAGACGCCTCTTTACCATGGGAATAATGGCGAAGGTTGCGCCCTCTGCGCCCTGAACAAACATACTGCAGGCGATGGTGAGTACAACAGCCATGACAATAGGCCAGTTCGAGTGGATATTGGCCATCCCGAAGAAACCCGCGGCAATGCCGAACATGTAGATAAGCATAATCGTCTTTCTGTTCTTCAGGATATCGGAGAGAACGCCTCCGAGGGGCCTCGCGAAGAGGTTGACAAAGGCGAAAGATGCCGCGATGAGCCCCGCCTTGGCCGGGG
>CAZSAY010000064.1:0-9551 GCA_964605225.1 uncultured Thermodesulfobacteriota bacterium
TCCTCTCATGGGTCTGTTGCTACAAGGGTTATAACTGCGAGCACGGGGCCAAGGGCGTAAGCAACGCTACTACGGAGGCCGTGGTCATGGCCTCTGTGCTTATCTTTGTTCTTGACTATTTTCTTACATCACTCCTCCTCTGAGCGGGGGCTATATTAACGCGCAAGGGCAAGGGTGAGAGGGGGGGGGGAGAAGGGGCAAGAGGAGAGAGTAATGATAGTGATAAAAGAACTCAGGAAGTCTTTTAACGGCCAGCAGGTCCTTCGCGGCGTTAACCTCACCATAAAAAAGGGTGAGATAACCACGATTATCGGCCGGAGCGGCGGCGGCAAGAGCGTGCTCTTAAAACACCTCATCGGCGTCATGAGGCCTGATAGCGGAAGCATCACCGTAGACGGCGAGGACATAACTAAGATGAGCAAAAGGGAACTCCAGCATATGAAGAGAAAGTTCGGCATGGTCTTTCAGTTCGCCGCGCTCTTTGATTCGATGACGGTTCTTGACAATATCGCCTTTCAGATGAGAGAGTTGTCTTCCATGAAGGAAGTTGAGATAATCGAGCGCTCAAAAGAGATGCTTAAGATGATAGGCATGGCCGGCATGGGAGACAAGTACCCCGATGAGATAAGCGGCGGCATGGCAAAGAGGGTGGGGCTCGCGAGGGCCCTTGTGATGCGGCCCGAGTATATGTTTTTTGACGAGCCTACCACGGGGCTTGACCCCATAGTAGAGAACAACATACATCAGCTAATGACGACATGCACCGCCGATGTGGCGTGTACGGACATAGTCATAAGCCACAACATCGGCGAGGTTATGAAGATATCCGATAAGGTCGCCATGCTGCACGACGGTGAGATTATAGACAGCGGCACCCCTGAAGAGATAGCCGAGTCCGATAATCCCATTGTAAGGCAGTTTTTGGCGGGGAGCCCCGATGGCCCCATACAGATTTATTAGTTTTTTTACGCGCTCTGTACTATGATAGGGTTCGTATTCGATTGAAGAAGCAGGGGGAGTAATGAGACAGCATACCGTAGAGGTTATTGTTGGGGTCTTCGTTGTCATTGGAATTGTGGCCATGGCCTATATCGCCGTGAGCTTCGGAAACGTGGGTTTTCTCAACAAGGGCACTTACAGCGTCACAGCGGAGTTCGACTCAACGGCAGGGCTCCGTTCCGGAGCGAGGGTGGAGATAGCCGGTGTTGATATAGGCTCTGTGGGTAGCATTGGTCTTAAGGATTATCTTGCCAACGTAGAGTTGAAGATACACAGAGGGGTGAAGATACCGTCTGATTCCATCGCCGCCGTTCGGACCAACGGTCTCATAGGTGAGAAGGTGATAAAGATAGTGCCCGGCGGCGCCGAAGAGGCGCTTGAAAACGGCGATACTATCGACGATACGGAGTCATCGGTAAGCATTGAGGAGCTTATAAGTAAATATATTTTCAGCGCTAAGTAGCGCATATTCGGAGGGAAAAAAAGGAGGGTTGTTATGCGTTTTTCATGGATATACGATAGATTGATGATTGCCGTGGCCTTTGTCCTTGTCCTCTCATTTCATGGCGGCGCCATAGCCTTTGGCGCTGATTCTGATGGGGCAGGGGCTTCAGGTTCGACGTACATTACCAACGGCGGGGTTGGCGAGGGTTATGTGCCCAAGCCTCATAAGCAGAGAGCCTACCCCAAGTATTCAGATTCCTATGAAGGGGAAGAGCAACCTGCCAATACCGCTGTGACTCCCGCGCCGGAAAAGGGGAGCAACGCGGTATATACCAACGGCGGCGGGGTTGGCGAGGGTTATGTGCCCCATAAATACAAGAAGAGAACCTATCCCAAGTATTCAGACTCTTATGAAAAAAATAAGAAAGCCGGTAAATCTTCTGTGGTATTCACAACCAGCGAGGGTAAGAAGGTCAAGGCCGTCCCCGGCACCATAGCACCGGGATGGCAACACTCTTCTGGCGATGACCATTCACTCGATTTTCTAAAGGGGTTTTTTCATAAGATTCTTCCCCCGAGTAAAAAGGGGGTTGCCGAGAAACGTGCCGCCGAGGAGGTTGGCGATAGCGCTGTTGGTAAGGCCGAGAAGAAGCCCGCGCCCGCCGCCGCGGTGAAGGCCGCTCCTGCTACGGTGAAGGCCACTACGGGTATCGACAAGGCTACACGGGGCGCCGCCGTACTCAACGGTACCATCGCACCGGGCTGGCAGCCCTCGGGCAATCATGAGCTGAAGCGCTTTTTCCATAAGATTAATCCATGGGGTCATAAAAAAGATAAGGGTCTGACTTCAGGCGAGGTACAAGAGGAGAGTACAACTCTCCCCACAGGGGCAGGTACTATAGCCGTAAGTCCCACTGCGGAGGATAAAGGCGTAAATGCGGCACCTGAGAGACCCCTTTCCAGGAGAAGGTCGGGTCGGTCTTTTCAGACACCTGCCGCAGTTAGCGAAGAAGTCAAAACTCCCGAAGCGGCTCCTCCTGCCGTGCAAGACGAGCAGTACCTGGAGGACGAGGATGAGTTTGACGATATAGTCGATGGTGAGGCGGCGGCCGTGGCAGACCCCATCGAGGTTTTCAACAGGGTCATCTTTAAATTTAACGACAAGCTCTACTTCTGGTTCTTCCGTCCAGTTGCCCTGGGCTACAGCCATGTCGTTCCCGAACCCGGCCGTGTGGCGGTGAGAAGATTTTTCGATAACGTCTTCATGCCCGTGCGTTTCGCCAATAATCTCTTCCAGTTGAAGTTCAAAAACGCCGGCATTGAGCTCGAGCGCTTTGCCATAAACACCACTGTCGGGGTAGCCGGTTTCATGGACCCCGCCAGGAAATACTGGAACCTTGAGATGCACGAGGAGGACTTCGGGCAGACGCTTGGTTTTTATGGCGTGGGACCGGGTGTGTATATAAATCTGCCCGTGTACGGTCCCTCTAACATAAGGGATACCATTGGCATGGTGGCCGATATCTTTCTCAGTCCCACGGCCTATATTCTTCCCAACGACCGTGAGATCGTAATCGGGATAAACGCCTTTGATAAATTAAATAGAGTATCCCTTGATATAGGTCTCTATGAGGATATCAAGCGCGACGCCCTTGACCCGTACATATTCATCAGGAACGCCTATCAGCAGCATCGTGAGAGCGTTATAAAAGAATAGAGACGGCTCTCTCTTGCGGGGAGGTGTTGTCATGAAAAAACTCTGCAAGTTAATTACAGCTTTTTTAATAGTCCTTGCCCTCTCAGGGCCCTCTTACGCCGCTACCGCACCGTTGACCCCCCATGTAAGGTTAACCATAGACAGCGCTCTCGCCATACTGAATGACCCGGCCTTACAGGGTGAGTCCCACAGGGCCGAGAGAAGGTCCAGGGTCCGCGCCCTTGTGGAAGAGACCATAGACTTTGATGAGATGACAAAAAGGTCTCTTGGCATACACTGGAGAAAGCGCACGGAGAAAGAGAAGCATGAGTTTGTCCGCCTCTTCAGCGCCCTCCTTGAGGCCTCCTACATGGATCAGATAGAGGCCAACTACGACGCAAAGGTCTTGTATACCGGCGAGAAGATAAACAAAAAGCACACAAGGGGCATTGTTCGGACAAAGGTGCGTACGCGTAAAGACTCAGAGGTGCCCATAGATTACAGGATGATGAAGAAGGAGCGCGGTTGGGTGGCCTATGATATCATCATCGAGGGCGTAAGCCTTGTAAGCAACTACCGCACTCAGTTTAACCAGATAATACAGAGGTCTTCCTACGAGGGGCTTGTAAAAGGCCTTCGTAAAAAGCTTAAAAACAGAAAACCCCTTGTCCTGAAAGACCATAAAAGGTAGGGCAGGTCTGGTTGGGAGTGAAAATTGGGAGGGCGGTATTGCCTTTATATTTGAGGAAGGTGGGGGGTAAGTTTTTTTAAAGAGCGGGTTATCCTGGGCCCAAGTCTCTGTTGATTTTTTTTAAGAGGCATTTTACACCGAGACGCAGGATAGGCATTTTTTTATTTGAGTTGCCCGATAGTTCATATCAAAAGAGGGTCCCTTTATTATACAGGGGACCCTCTTGTTTTTTATATAAACTTGTCAGCGTCTTACAGGCAGGTGGCCTTTTTTTGTTTTTCCACGACGAGCCCCGATTCTTCGTCTTCGCTGAAGGTCCCGTTGATGAAGGCCTCCATCATGGCGTAGGCCTCGTCATCGTTAAATTGAACGGGCGGGTGCTTCATCAGGTATGCGGCAGGCGAGTGTAGTACGCCTCCTATGCCTCTATCAAGGGCGAGCTTACAGCACCGCACGGCGTCTATGGCTACACCCGCCGAGTTCGGCGAGTCTTCCACGGAGAGGCGTAGCTCAAGGTTCATGGGCACGTCGCCGAAGAGCCTGCCCTCCATCCTTATAAAGCATATCTTGTTGTCTTTTTGCCAGGGTACATAATCACTGGGACCAACGTGTATGTTCTCGTCATCAAGGCGCTCGCCGGCAACGGATTGGACGGCCTCTGTCTTTGATATTTTTTTTGATTGCAGGCGGGGCCGGTGCAACATGTTGAGAAAGTCGGTGTTGCCGCCCGTATTGAGCTGATAGGTCCTGTCAAGGGATACGCCGCGATTCTTAAAGAGGTTCGTAAGTGTCCTATGCGTAATTGTGGCCCCGAGCTGGGCCTTTATATCGTCTCCGATTATGGGTAGACCCTTTGCCTCGAAGCGTTTTGCCCACGCCGGGTCGCTCGCTATGAAGACGGGCATGTTGTTTACAAAGGCGAGTCCCGCCTTGAGGGCGCATTCGGCGTAAAAGCGCGTGGCCTCCTCGGAGCCCACGGGCAGGTAGTTAAGGAGTATCTCGGCGCCGGAGTCTCTTAAGGCGGAGACGATATCGCCCTCTTCCGGCTCTTTCTCATCGGAGGGGAGAAAACGGCGTTCTTTTTTGTATTCCTCCATGTGTGCCGGATAACCGTCGAGGATGCGACCCATCCGTACCATAACGCCTGATTGAGGGATATCCGCCTTGAAGGTAACGGTGCAGTTGGGGTCCGCGAAGATAGCCTCGCTGAGGTCTGTACCAACCTTTCGCCCGTCAATATCAAAGGCGCAGACAGGTTCAATCTCACCTGGAGAGTATCCGCCTATATCCCAGTGCATGAGGCCGACGGCTTCTTCAGGGCTCATACCCCTGTAGTAATGCACGCCTTGAATAAGGGAACTCGCGCAGTTGCCTACTCCCACTATGGCTATCTTGATTCTGGACACGGGGTATGGCCCTCCTTAAGTCAGGTTACTCGGATTGGGGCAAGTTTCCAAAGATACAGTTTAAAAAAAAAGAGGCCATGGTATTGATACGCATAGGCCTTGCGTTGGTGTCTAAATGGTTAGGACACCCTTGAGAGATATGATGATTTTCACATTTTAGGGCTAACGCCATTAAGAGTCAAGCAAAAAACCCGTTTAAGAGTTTGCCTTGAATAAAGGGGTATGACGATGCTAAAGAGGTGCTAAGTCCGCTTTCAGGGGTGATCCGGGTTATCAGGAAAAGACCACCGGGAGGCAGTTAAGAGGGTTTTTTGCTTGCAATAGGACAAAACATGGGTACAATTAATTTATCAAGTTTTAATGTCTATCCATGTAAGTAATTATTTATTAAAAGGAAGTGCCTTGAGCGGAAAAAAAACTTCGGCCATTTTATCGGAGGAAAAGATTCACCTCCGAGTAGCGCCTCCTCTTGAGTCCATGGTCGGCTCCAGGGGGTCTCTCGCTTCAAGACTGAAGGAGGCCCTCGGCTCCGGAGCCAAGGCCCTGGGTCTCCGGCAGGACACCGCCGGTTTCTGGGCCTTTGACCTTGAGGCCGACGTGACCATACCGGCCGAGTATCTTATCCTTCAGCGTTTTCTTGAGAGGGATATTGAGAGCGGGCTAAGGGAGCGTCTCGTCTCTTATATAAGAAGGACTCAGCTTGCCGATGGGGGATGGTCTCTCTACGAGGGCGGTGTCTCAGATATAAGCGCCACGGTGAAGGCCTACTTCGCCCTTAAGCTCTCAGGAGAATCCACGGACGCTCCCCTTATGGTTCGTGCCAGGCAACTCATCCTGAGCCTTGGAGGCGCCGTAAAAGTCAATGTCTTTACGCGCATCATGCTCGCCCTCTACGGTCAACTCCCCTGGCGCACCGTGCCCGCCATACCTGTGCAGATTATGCTTCTGCCGAGGTGGTTCTTTTTTCACATTGATAAGGTATCCTACTGGTCCCGTACGGTCATTGTCACCTTGCTTGTCTTTTGCTCAAGGCGCACGGTCTGCCATTTACGGCCCGAAGAAGGGCTACCCGAGCTCTTTGTCTCACCAACCGAGGGTATTCGTAATATCGACGGATACGTCTCCGGGCGTCTTCGAAAGAACCTTTTCATATTCCTCGACCGTCTCTTAAAGCGGGCCGACCCCGTTATCTCACGTCTATGGAGGGATAAGGCCGAGCGCCTTGCCGAGTCTTTTATCCTGGAGAGGATGCGCGGCGAGGGCGGTATCGGGGCCATATTCCCGCCCATGGTCAACTGCCTTATCGCCCTTCACGTCCTTGGATACAGTGAAGAGCACCCCGAAATGGCTCACGGCATAAAGGCCCTTGACGATCTTCTTCTTGATAAGGGTGAGGAGAGCTTTTGTCAGCCCTGTTTCTCCCCTGTATGGGATAGCTGTCTCGCCCTATCGGCCATGGAAGAGGCGGGTAGCGGGTTTGGAGGGGGTTTGGCCGAGAAGAGGGCCCTTAAATGGCTCTTTGATAAGCAGATAATGGTTCCCGGGGATTGGTCGTCCAATGCCCCCGGGCTTGAACCCGGCGGATGGGCCTTTCAGTTTGAGAACAACTTTTATCCCGATACCGATGATACGGCCATGGTGGTCATGTCACTGCTCCGGGCCGGGGCCCTGGATAATAAAGAGAATCTGGAGCCTCTGGCAAAGGCCGTAAACTGGATTATAGGCATGCAGAGTTCCGATGGCGGCTGGGGGGCCTTTGATATAGACAACAGCTACACCTATCTCAACGATATACCCTTTGCCGACCACGGGGCCCTCCTTGACCCGAGCACCTCTGATGTTACGGGGCGCTGTGTGGAGGTGCTCTCAATGCTCGGTTATCGTAGGGATTTCCCGGTAGTAGCGAGGGCCATTGAGTTTTTGCGGGCCGAGCAGGAAGAATGCGGCGCGTGGTTCGGCCGCTGGGGTGTAAACTACATATACGGCACATGGTCCGTGCTTGTGGCGCTTAAGCAGGCAGGCGAGGATATGAACCAGCCCTACATACAGAAGGCCGCGGACTGGCTACGTTCCATACAGAACCTTGACGGCGGTTGGGGAGAGACGTGCCGCAGTTATAACGACGCCTCCCTTGCCGGGATGGGCGAGTCTACGCCCTCGCAGACCGGCTGGGCCATTATGGGGCTTATGGCCGTTGTGGGGCATGACGATGCGGCGGTAATCCGTGGAGTTGATTATCTCACGAGGACGCAGAGGTCAGACGGCAACTGGGATGAGCGGTTCTATACAGGTACGGGTTTTCCCAGGGTCTTTTATCTAAAATATCATGGCTACAGGTTATATTTTCCGCTCTGGGCCCTTGGCGTGTACAGGTCCCTGAAAGCGGGCGGCCGGAGCCGGCAGGACGAGGTGGCCTTAAAGTGCCCCCCCGACTGGGTCCTGCCTGTACTTAAAAGACAGGGCCTGTGAGCATCGGTCTTGTGATTGCCATGAAGGCAGAGGCCCACGCCCTCTTCGGGCGAGGCAGGTGGAAAGGCGGCGATGGGGAGGGGGTATATACCCTGAAGGGGGCTGGCGGACCGGAGGGCGGGTCTATTAACGTGGCGCTCTCAGGTGTGGGCCAGAAGAGGGCGGCCGCGGGGGCCAGTCTTCTTCTTCAAGAGGGAGCGGATGCGCTCCTTGGCCTCGGTATCTCAGGCGGACTCTCACCTGAGCTGAAGGCCGGAGACCTTGTTCTCGCAAGCGCTGTTATGGACGAGGGCGGAGAAATCCACGGTCTTGATAAAGGGGCGGTTGAGTTTGCCTCAAAGGCCCTTGATAATAACGGCATCAGCGTCAGGCAGGGCCCCATTATAAGCACGGAAAAGCCCCTTCTCGATGGTTCGGCCAAAAAAAAATTTTATCAAAAGACAGGCGCGCTGGCCATTGATATGGAGAGCGCGGGGCTGGCCTCAGTAGCCGCAAAGAAGGGGGTTCCCTTTTTTATAATGCGTGCTGTAAGCGATGAGGCAGGGGAAGCCGTCTCGCCGGAGCTCTACGCCTGTCTCGATGAAAAATTCGGCGTGGTAAGGCCGGGACAACTCCTTGGCAATTGTATCAGGCGTCCCGCCATGGTGAAAGAGATGATGCGGCTTCGCCGCTCATATAACCTTGCCCTCTCAAATCTGGGCCGTGGCTGGCGAGTACTTGAAAAGGCGGGTTTGCTTTACTTTCTTTTGGAAAAAAGAAAGTAAAACAAAGAAAACCAATAGGGGGTCAATAAGGGCCACTAACTTCACCTGTGGCCATCCCTGGATACTGCCGCTACTCTGGCAAAAAATAGCAATATGGGGCGCTGTTCATTGCCATTGAAGGTCCCCCGGGGTATTTAACCCCTTTACACCCTTGTCTCTTGCGTGTTATATTTGCCCTCAAACATCTTTCTCTCAAGTATATTCAAAAACCCAACCCTTAAAAGGAGACTGCTGTGCGCCATTATTTTACGGTTGGCATTATAGTTGCCCTAATGCTTTTCGCTTCTTCGGTTGCCATGGCAGGCACGCCTGGCGAGCCTTTTTACCGCTCCGGCAACTTCAGCGTCCTCGGGGACTCGTACAACTACGTGGATATCGGGCTTGGGGCCTATTCCTTTCATAATAAAGACGACGGCGACGGCGCCGGTGAGGCCAACCTTGAGTTGAGGTTCGGAAAAAAATACTTTTTCGTAGGCCCTCTTATCGGCGGCCTCGCTAATACGGACGGCGCCTTTTACGGTTACGCCGGTTTTTATTCCGACCTTTCCTACCGTAAGCTCGTCATAACACCGGTAGCGGCCATGGGCGGCTATCATCAGGGCTCAAGCAGAAACCTTGGCGGCGTTTTCACCTTTCGTCTTGCCGTGAACTTTGCCTATCAGATTACAGAGCGGGCCCGTGTGGGGATCCGTCTTGGCCATCTCTCCAACGCCAATGTCCATGATAAAAATCCCGGCGAGGATGAGGCGTTAGCTACTTTTGCCATAGGTTTTTAAGAAGGGAAATATTTGCTTGATGTAGGGCAAGGGTAGTATCCAAGGGCGGCCGCAGGAGACGTTAGTAGCCCATATCGCCCCCCTATTGGTTTTCTTTGTCAAGCTTTTTGCCAGAGTAGCGGCAGTATCCAAGGGCGGCCGCAGGAGACGTTAGTAGCCCATATCGCCCCCTATTGGTTTTCTTTGTCAAGCTTTTTGCCAGAGTAGCGGTAGTATCCAAGGGCGGCCACAGGAGACGTTAGTAGCCCTTGTCGCTCCCCTATTGGTTTTCTTTGCCAAGCTTTCTTTTTTCCAAAAGAAAGCGGA
>CAZSAY010000065.1:0-9441 GCA_964605225.1 uncultured Thermodesulfobacteriota bacterium
AGCTTGAGGATATATACCGGCCATGCGGCGTCTTCGGCCACTGCAACCCCTGCGACATAAAGGTAAAGACAAACAGGTTTCAGGTATTTGGACACACCTCTGTTGAGATAAAGGGTGTGGAAGAAAAAAAGGCCGGTTAGGGACGGACCCTGCCCAATCGCTGTAAGGGGGGGCCTTGATCTACCTTTCCTGTTTTGCTCTAAAGGGAGGGATATATATAAAACCTCTTCGTACCCCCCCGCTCCTCCTGCATTTGTCCATGCCCTGCTTTTCATTCAAAGATGACATCTTCAACTTAACTATGAACAATCTTCTATAACATGAATAATAGACAAAAAAAAGAAGGGGCCGAAGGCCCCTTCTTTTTTTATTGCAGGAAGGTTGTGAAGATTAATTAGGGAAGTACAACCTGTGTGATGTTACCGTCAAAATTAATCAGCTCATTATAAGCAGCGGCATTACCGGGGTACTGTGCCAGAAGCGTGGCATGCTGCAGTGTGATACTACCTCCGGTGAGTGTCATCGTACCTACGGCTGGATTCATGGTTATGTTGGGAGATGGCGTGAATCCACCTGAGGCGAGCTTGGCCATATTGGTTATCGTTTCGGTGGGGTAGTCCGTCAGGTAAGCCTGCGCCGCGGTATAGGCATTCTTGGCGTCGGAATCAATCGCCGTGGCATAGGCCCTCAGCCTGTATTTGGTGAACTGGGGAATAGCGATGGCGGCCAGGATGGCGATAATCGCAACGACTATGAGGAGCTCTACAAGGGTAAAGCCGCCGCGGTTCTCTCTAAATTTTGTTACTGCTGTGTTGATTGACATTTGTTTCCTCCTTTTGGTGTATGTTTCTAAAATTTGATATAAGGACTTTTTTAAAAGTCTCATTCAGTTGCGCTTATATATTGCAAGTGCCGTGCCAAGCTATAAATCCTTTAAAATCAGTATGTTAGAATTGGGGATATCTAAGAAGCGAAGAGGAAGTGACAATTATTGTCAGTTGTTATGAACTTTTTACTCTTTTTTTGATACTTTTTGCAGTATGGCCCTCATGGCAGTGGCCTTATCCCTCTCTTTGTTTGAGCTGAACCTTTCTGCGAGATTCAGTAGCACCTTCTCATACCCCTTATCATTATCCATGGCGCGGCTGTAATAACGTGCGCCATCAATAAGCCTGCCTGCCTCAAAGAGTGTGTTGCCAAGTTCGTACTGAAGCTTACCACGTAGGGCCTTTGTGTGGGCAAGAAAGAGTGCCCTTTTTAGAATTTCCGCGGCGCGGTTTAGCCTGCCGAGCCTGAAATAGACCCTGCCAAGTATTTTCAGCGCTCTTAACTCGGCCCTGTCATCGGCGAGCCTCAGGTATTTTTCAAGCAATCTCGCCGAGTTTTCATAATCCTTTTTATCAAAATAAGTGAGACCAAGGGCGAGATACCCGTCCTTAAAGCCCTTCTCTAATCTTACAGAGGTCTTAAAGGCGCTTATGGCCTCATCGGTCCTTCCAAGCTTACCAAGGGCCAGACCGAGATCATAATAGGTAAGGCCCTCTCCCTTTATCTTAAGGGCCTTCTGAAACTCCGCCACGCTCCTATCCATATGCCCCTTATCATCCATTCCACCCTCAAGAAGCCCCAATAACCTGTGAGGATAGGCGAACCCCCTACCCCCTTCACCATCTCCCATGGAGCGCATAACCCTCTGAAGTCCCTTTTTCATAAGGAGTTTTTCATTACGCCCCGCGGGGAGGACGTATTTTGTCACTCCCGAGCAGGGCGAAAAGGAAAGCGTGTCCTTCGATAATACTTCATCAAAGCCGCTATCCTTTTTAAGGTACAGGACAGAGACGTCATCGAATACAACGGGGCTCCATTTCCCGGATTCATAGAGGGTCTTACATAACGGCAGATTCAGTTTTACAAGGGCCATATTCACGTCATACTCGCCGGCAAGGCGCTCCCAGCCGGCTTTTGTAGAGCTCTGCCTGAACTTCCAGAAAAAATGCGGTGAGTACACAGTAGGCGTCCTGCCGTCTATAAATACCTTGAGCTCCGGGTAATGGAAGATAATGTATCCTCCAAAGACGTAGGCGTTATATAGCCTGCCCGTAAGGGCCTTATCCTTCATGAACTTTACGCTTCCAACGGGGTATTTTCCAAGACTCTCGCCGAGGCCAAAGTTTTGCCTGAACTCGGAGCCCTTTAGACCAAGGCCAAGGGATATACTCATAAAGAGGGCAAGCCCGAGGGCACCCCAGCGAAGAGGCAAAACATCATCGCCCCTGGCCTTCATATAGGACGTAATGTTAAAGGCGATGATAGGCGCCGCGAAAAAACCGAACTGCCCTACCCATCTCGCGTGGCTTATACCCATGTACGCGGCCCCGGCAAAGAGCATAAGGTCCCGCGCCTTCAGACTTCTGCGGTTGAGGAAAAAAGAGAGCAACCCTATGTAGAAGAGTACCTTAAAGGCAAAGTAGTTAAGGGGCGACGGATAAAGATATAAGAAGAACTCTTTTAACGGCAGGCCCAGCCACTCGCCTATGTGGCGGAGGGCATCGGCATTGGCTCCTCCCTGATGAATAAAGGGGAATATGGCGAGCTTAAGGCCGTAGGGGTTAATGAGGGTGAGAAAAGGGAGAATAACGGCAAGGATAAAGAGCCCTTTATTAGAAGATATAACCTCCTTGAAAGCCCTGAACCCCTCTTTTATAAAGGCCTCAATAATCTCACCTGAGGCATAGCTCCAGACAATAAATACCCCGAGCACGCTACTTGAGTGGATATTTACCCATAAGACCTGAAGTGGAAAAATCAGCAATAATGGCCAAAAAAAACCACCCCTCCTATCATTCATGTTAAGGATGAGTAGATAGAGGGAGATAAATAAAAAGCCGAATAAATGCGGTCTTATTATAAGCCGCGGCGAGGCGCCGGCAAGGACGAGGACCATAAGGAGGGCCCCTATCCATAGTCGTCTTTTTTCGAGGGACCTTAGATTAAAAAAGAGCACGCCAAAGGCCGTGAAGCTAAGAAGGAGCTGAAGTATATACAGACCCGTCCACTTGCCGAGCCTTGTATAAAAAAGGTTGGCAATAACCTGAAAACCCCAGGTAAAGTCAATCCATGGCCTACCCAAAAAGGTGTGACTGAAGGGATCGGTACGGGGGACCTGCCACTTCGAGAGTATCCACTGGCCGCTCCTAAGGGCCCAGAAGATATCCGAGTCATAGTGCTGTATCTGGGTAGTAGTGAGAAGCAGAAAAAAGGCCACCCATGCAAGGATAAGGATGGCCAATATGCCCCCGGCGCGTTCAGTCTTCGTGTATCTCATATTTACTGAGCTTATACCTCATGGACCTGAAAGACAGTCCCAATAGCTCGGCGGCCCTTGTCTTAACGCCGCCGGCCTGTTTCATGGCCTTGGAGATAATCTCCTTCTCTATATCCTCAACGGTCTTCTCAAGGTCAATGCCCATATCCGTAACATTTAGCTCATAAGCACCCGATGGAAGGGCCTCTTTTTCAGCGGAAGGTAACGGCAGGCTCGAAGAGCTAAGAGTATCACTTCCCTCAAGGGCCACGGCCCTCTCTATGATGTTTTCCAGCTCACGGATGTTGCCGGGATATTTCCCGACGAGGAGCCTCTCCATGGCGTCTTCTGAAATGGCTCTAATGGCCTTATTGTGCCGGGCCGCGTATTTATTAAGAAAAAAACCGGCGAGAAGCGGTATATCTACGGTCCTCTCACGTAGCGGCGGCAACTCGATGTGAATGACATTTAGCCTGTAATAGAGGTCTTCCCTGAACCTGCCGGCCTTTATCTCTCTGTCAATAACTTTATTGGAGGCGGCTATCACACGAAGATCCACGGAGATATCCTCACCGCCGCCAACCCTTCGGAAGGTACGCTCCTGTAAAAAACGAAGGAGCTTTACCTGTAGCGCCAGGGGCATCTCCGTAATCTCGTCGAGAAAAAGAGTACCGCCGTCGGCCTGCTCGATAAGCCCCTCCTTATCGGCGACAGCCCCGGTAAAGGCGCCCTTCACGTGGCCGAATAGCTCGGACTCCATAAGATTCTCAGGTATTGCTCCGCAGTTTATTGCCACAAAAGGGGAGTTCTCCCACTCCCCATCCGTTCCCTCCCTGCCCTCAAAATGCACGGCCCTTGCGACAAGCTCTTTACCGGTGCCCGATTCCCCTGTTATAAGGACGCTGGCCTTTGTGGCGGCAACGCCTTTTATAACCTTGAAGATATTCTCCATAAGAGGGCTCTGACTGACGATGCTTTTAATACCCTGCTCGGACCTTATCTTTTCCTTCAGGAGGCGGTTCTCAATCTGAAGAGAGCGGAACTTCAGGGCCTTTGCGACATTTAGCTTAATTTCCTCGATATTAAAGGGTTTGGTAAGATAATCATAGGCCCCTGCCTTCATGGCCTCTATGGCCGTATCAACGGAGGCATAGGCGGTTATCATTATTACAGGCACGCCTTCGTCCATGGCCTTGACCTCCTTAAGAAGGTCAAGGCCGTCCATACCGGGCATACGTATATCGGTAATAACAAGGTCAAAGGGATTGGAGCGGCAGTAATCAAGGGCCCTCTCGGCAAGGGGAAAGCTCAGAGCAGAGTAGCCGCTTCTTCGAAGAAGTATCTCCAAAAAGGCCCTCATGTCTTTCTCGTCATCAACTACGACGATTCTCTTGCCTTCTTTGTTCGTTTTATCAGGCATTTAAATCAAAGCCTCCCGGTGGACTATAAGGGTATTCTTTTTTTTGGATTATCTCAAGATAATTTTACGCCACTACCCGGCCCTTGTCCTCACTCAAAATGGGCAGTGTAATGGTAAACTCCGTGCCTTTATCCACCGTACTTGTTACGGCGATGGCCCCGCCGTGGCTCTCAATGATACTGTGTGCAATGGCAAGGCCGAGCCCTGTGCCTTCGGGCCTCGTTGTATAGAAGGGATCGAATATCCTTGATACCTCCGCCGGTTCCATGCCCTTGCCAGAGTCCGCTACCCTTATGCTCACAGAACGTCCCTGCACCGCAATATGGTCATCGCCTTCCTGCCCCGTGTTTGCTCCGTTAATGATGGCAGTGATCCTGATTTCTCCTCCCCCGGGGGGCATGGAATGGGCGGAGTTTAGAAAGATGTTCCAGAATACCTGACCAAGTTGCCTTGCGTCGCATTCAATGGGAATATTCTCTTTAATACTGCTCACAACGTTAATCTCGCCGGCCTCCACGGAATTGGCGAAGAGACGTATATTGTCGTTAAGTATATCGGCAAGATTTATCATCTTGCGCTCCCGGCGCGCGGGGCGGGCAAAGAGGAGAAAATCCGTAATGAGCTCATTCAGCCTCCTCGCCTCCCTCATGACTATCTCCATAAGAGAGCGGTCATCACCGGTAATATTTAACTGTTCACTGAGCATCTGTATTGAACCGCTCATTGAAGCAAGGGGGTTTCTCACCTCATGGGCTATGCCCACGGAGAGCTCGCCAAGGGCCTTCATCTTCTCGGCCCTCCGCAGTTGATCTTCCATGGAGCGAAGCTTCGTGAGGTCCTGAAAAATAATGATGTATGCGTCATCGGCCTCTCTGCCGCGAGAGAACCTGAACCCGATAAAGACATCGGAACCGTCTTTTTTCTTCACCATCTTCTCAAGCCTTGATTCACCGCCCGAGAGCGCGCTCTCGGGCGTAAAGGCCTGTGGAAAAATCTCCTCAACCCCCCTGTAGTAAACATCATGGATAGAATAGCCCGAGATTATCTCGGCGGCCCTGTTAAAGGATGTTATCCTTAATCTATCGTCAACGGTCATTATTCCGCTTGTTATGTTCTCCAGAATATACTCATTAACCCTGGAGAGCTTGTCAAAATCAATGGTCTGTTCGGCAAGGCGTTTCTCAACGCCCTCGGTCCTCCCGGCAAGATAACCCGAGAGCACGGCAACGACAAAATAAGCCACAATATTGGTGGCGATGGTAGTTAAGGCCTCATCCCAGCGGTGGTTGAAGTAGGAGGGAAAGATCTTGTATCTCACGGGGAGGACGGCGTAAAAATCGAGGTCTATGAGAAGGCCGTATGATATGCTCGCAAGAGAGGCCGCGTAGTATCCTCCGCGCTTTGAGAGGAGAATGGCCCCACCGATGATACTTAGAAAATACAGGACCTGGAGATAGCTCTCAATACCTCCGGTAACGTATACCGTAATGGTAATAACAGCTATATCCGCGCTAACCTGCAGATATATGAATAGACGGATGTTTTTAACCCATCTCAGCGTGAGGGCGTAGATGAGTGTGAGGACGCCTATGATAACGACAATGGCGTAAAGGGGATAGGGGTTAAGACTGGAAAAAGAGTATTGCCTGACCTGAAACCAGGTGGTAATGCCGAGAAAGACAAATGCAAGAAGGGCCCTCAGGAACATGAGTACAAGTACCTTGTTCTTGAGGGCCTTTTTTTCCTCTTCCATTTTCATGGTCAATTAGCCGTCATATCAGCCGCCGCTCGTAACTCCGGCTATCTGGAAGATAGGCAGATACAGCGCTATGACAAGTCCTCCCACAACTATACCTAAAAAGGCCATGAGCAGGGGTTCTATGAGGGAGGTCAACGCCTCTACGGCCACGTCTACCTCCTGCTCGTAAAAATCGGCTATCTTGTTAAGCATGGCGTCAAGGGCGCCTGTTGTCTCACCTACTGCTATCATCTGAGTAACCATGCCGGGAAAGACCTTACTCTCGATAAGGGGCTCGGCGAGGGTCTTACCCTGGCTGAGGCTTGTCCTGGAGTTCATTATAGCCTCTTCCACAATGGCGTTGCCAGATGTTTTTGATACAATTTCAAGGGCCTCCAGTATGGGCACGCCGCTTGAGATCATGGTCCCCAGGGTACGGGTGAAACGGGCGGTAGCGGTTTTTTTCAAGAGGTCGCCGAAAACAGGCGCCTTCAAGACGAGCCTGTCAATGGTATAACGGCCCTTCTCGGTCTTGTACGCTCTGTTGATGAATACAGTAGTGCCGACTATGGCGCCGATAAGTATATACCAGTAGTTCTTGAGAAAATTACTGAGCTGAACCACGACCTGCGTGGGCGCCGGCAATGCCTGCCCGAAGTCGGCGAACATATTATCGAAGATAGGCACAACAAAAACAAGTAGTCCCGTTACAACAAGGGCGGCGATTATTATTACGGTCAATGGATAGGTAAGCGCGCCTTTTATCTTGCTTTTTAACTGCTCGTTCTTCTCCATGAAGATAGCGAGCCTGTTAAGGATGGTATCAAGGATACCTCCAACCTCACCTGCGTTGACGAGGTTCACAAAGAGAGAATCAAAGACCTTCGGGTGCTTGCCAAGGGCATCGGCAAATGTGGAGCCCCCCTCAACAGAGGCCTTCACTTCGCGCAAAATTTTCTTGAACTCCACGTTGTCGTGTTGCGATGAGAGTATCTCAAGACACTGTACAAGGGGAAGCCCGGCGTCTATCATAGTAGCGAACTGTCTTGCGAATACGGTCAGATCCTTGGTGCCTATACCCTTTGAGAGACCCGGTATAGTAATACTGTTAAGGGTGGCAATAAGGCCCTTTTTCTGAGTTACGGATACGGGGATAATGTTCTGTCGCCTGAGAGCGGCCGTGGCCTGCGCGATATTGCCGGCCTGTAGTTCCCCCTTTTTAAAGATACCGCCTGAGCTCTTTCCTTTATAAACAAATGTTGCCATTTTCAGAATCTCCTCCTCATGGAGTTTCCAAGACCTGAGGTCCCGGAAGCCTGCATCATCTGGCGCAGTTCATCTGGCACCTGGCTCCTTCCAATGGCCTCATCAAGGGTGATCGCCCTTTTCATATAAAGGGCTACGAGAGACTGGTTCAGGGTCTGCATGCCGAACTTGGACTGGCCTACCTGCATCTGTGAATATATCTGATGTATCTTATCCTCTCTTATGAGGTTTCTTATGGCAGAGTTAGGTATCATTATTTCCATGGCGAGCACCCTATCCTTTCCATCGGGCCTTGGGATGAGTATCTGCGAGAGTACCCCCTCAAGGACAAAGGAGAGCTGAGTCCTTACCTGCTGTTGCTTTGTGGCCGGAAAGACGTCTACGACCCTGTTTATCGTCTGCGTACAGGAATTTGTGTGAAGCGTGGCAAGGCAGAGGTGACCTGTCTCGGCGATACGGAGTGCCGCGTCGATGGTCTCCGTGTCTCTTAACTCACCAAGGAGGACCACATCAGGGTCCTGGCGAAGGACATACTTCAAGGCCCTGGCGTATGACTGCGTATCATAACCGACCTCACGCTGATTTACGAGGGCGCGCTGAGACTTGTGTAGATACTCGATAGGGTCTTCTATGGTGACTATGTGCTCGTATCTGGCTCTGTTGATACTGTCAACCATGGAGGCCAACGTAGTGGACTTGCCGCTACCCGTAGGGCCCGTTACAAGCACAAGTCCCCGTGGCTTATTACATAGATCCGCGACCACAGGTGGAAGACCCAACTCCTGAAAAGACCTTATCTCGTAGGGTATGCTCCTGAAGACACCGGCCACGGTGCCCCTCTGTATAAACAGGTTAGCCCTGAAACGGCTTAAGCCCTTAATTCCGAATGAAAAATCAAGCTCGTTACCCTCTTCGAACTGTTGCCTCTGATGGTCTGTGATGATGGAATAACAGAGGTTTTTTGTGTCTACGTTGTTAAGGGAGGGTCCGTCAACAGAGTCAAGCTTTCCCATGATCCTCATCCTCGGTGGAGATCCAGAGGTGATGTGAAGATCAGAACCGTCTTTTTCTATTAAATCACGGAGTAACTGCTGAATGGAATATGAACCGGCTTCTCCCGAAGGCATATCAAGCTCCTTTAATGAGATCATGAGAAAAGCCTCTAATGAGGGCTATCTTCAACAAGGATTATACCTTGCCTTTATAGCACATGTTATGACTTAGGTCACACTATCAATCTCTTTTTTTCATTCATACCCTCTTTAAGTTACGGCACAATTGGAGAAAACTTTAATCCGCCATGGTAACCCTTAGAATTTCCTCAAGGGTGGTGACACCTTCCGCGGCCTTTGTCATCCCGCTCATCCTCAGGGTCTTCATCCCCTCGTCTATGGCGGCGCGCTTTATCTCACTCGATGAGGCCCCGTTAAGGACAAGCTCCTTCAGGGTCTCGGTAAATGGCATTACTTCATAGAGGGCAATCCTTCCCTTGAAACCCGTGCCATTGCAGAGAGAGCAACCCTTACCATTATAAAAGGTCATAACTTCCATCTCATTTTCATTTACGTTCATGTCTTTTAAGGCGGCGGTTGAGAGCTCTACCTTTTCCTTACACTCCGTGCATATTTTTCTGGCGAGCCTCTGTGCGAGGATGAGGTTTGTCGCCGAGGCCACGAGAAAAGGCTCGATGCCCATATTGAGAAGCCTGTTCAC
>CAZSAY010000066.1:0-9438 GCA_964605225.1 uncultured Thermodesulfobacteriota bacterium
GAAGGTCCCGTATAAACCCCACGGTATCGGTAATAACAGCGTCGCGCTCATGGGGGAAACGAAGCCGCCTTGTCATGGTATCAAGGGTGGCGAAGAGTTTATCCTCGGCTAGTGTCTCGCTCTTCGTAAGGCTATTTAAGAGCGTTGATTTTCCGGCGTTCGTGTAGCCTGCGATAGATATTATAGGTATGCCGCTCTGCGCCCGTTTTTTTCTTCTGGCGTATCTGCCGCGGCTCAGGGCCTTTAACTCTTCCTCAAGGTGATGTATCCTCTTTTGCACCTTCCGTCTATCCATCTCAAGGCGCGTCTCTCCGGGGCCGCGCCCCCCGATGCCTCCCATAAGACGGGAGAGGGCCGTACCCTTGCCCGTAAGCCTTGGGAGCATATATTTCAGCTGAGCGAGCTCCACCTGAACCTTGCCGTCCCGTGAGTGGGCACGGCCCGCGAATATATCGAGTATGAGCTGTGTCCTGTCTATGACCTTCAACTCTGTTATGGCGCCAAGTTCGCGTACCTGTGTAGGAGAAAGGTCCTGATCGAAGACTATAAGGTCGGCGCGCCGCTGTAAAGCCGTTATGATAAGGGATTTTATCTTGCCCTTACCCATGAGAAATTTTGGATTGAGCCTTGCGGGTCTCTGCGTAACGGACTCAATGACACGGAGGCCGCAGGTCTCGGCCAGCTCAGCGAGCTCTGTGAGGGAGCCTTCCATTGCCTCACGCGAAGTCCTGGCCACGCTTACAAGTATGGCCCTTTCACGCTTGTCCTTCACCTTTACAAGGACATTTTTCCCCATCTGTTCCTCAAGGGCGTCGACAAAGGCGTCTATCTCCAGATGAAAATTCTGGAATAAGAGGGGCTTTTCAACAAGATAAGGCTCTTTTTCGGGGTTATAGGGGAGAAGGTGCGCCGAGTATATATGTGCAGGCAGACCGCGCTCGTCCACACCCACGGCGGCCATATAATCGAGCCTCAAAAGCGCGAGGTCCGTAAGGTCGTCGGTGCTGAGGGGCTCGTCTTTCAGGTGAGTATGGACAAGGCGAAGCCCTCGAAGATGCCTCTTTCCAAGGGGGTAGTCCTTGAGCTCCGGGATGACAATCTCGCGTTCGTCTCCCACTATTGCGGAGACTACAAGGCCTGCCCTGTTGATAATAAGCCCTATCTGACGGGAGGTCTCGCGCGATAGCTCCGTCATATATCTCATGAGCTCGGGAGTAACAAGCTCAGAGCGAGGGACGCGCCTTTTATAAATATTTTTAAGCCTCTTAATCTGGCCGGGTTTCAGACCGGTGAGATTTCCCAGAAGATGTGGTATAAGGGTACCTCCATGATATAGTATAATTAATTATAACACGGAAAAAAATAAAGGGGGAAAAAGGGCGCGCCAACTCGCGGAGCAGGTCTTGACGCCCATCTCAGCTATCCCCGCACCGCCTGCTAATGAGGAGGTTTTAATGAAAAATATCAACCCGGCCAGGATGCTCATTAACGGCCAGTGGCGAGAATCCAAAAATATACTTGATGTAATAAACCCCTATGACGGCTCTACCGCAGGGAGAGTCTTTTTAGCCGGGATAGACGAGCTGAACGATGCCCTTAAAGCCGCAGAGCAAGCCTTCAAGGTATTAAAGGCCATGCCCTCCCATAAAAAGGCCGCTTTAATTAAGAGGGTTGTACTTGGCCTCGAAGCCCGTGCAGAGGAGCTTGCGGGCACCATTTCAAGAGAGGCCGGCAAACCCATTGTCGAGGCCCGTGGCGAGGTGGCAAGAAGTATCACCACCTTTACCATCGCCGCCGAGGAGGCGACGAGGCAGGGCGGGACGGTTGTGCCCCTTGATATAACCGCGGCGGCAGAGGGCCGCTTCGCCGTTCTGAGAAGATTCCCCATAGGAGCTGTCCTTGGCATTACGCCTTTTAACTTTCCACTAAACCTTGTTGCCCACAAGGTAGCCCCGGCCATGGCCTGCGGCAACTCCATTATAATAAAACCTGCCTCCGCCACGCCCATGACGGCCCTTTTACTTGGCTCTATCATTCAGGAGGCGGGCTGGCCCGCGGGAGGGGTTAATATCGTGCCCGCGCGTGCGGTTGACGTAGAGAAGCTGGCGATGAAGGACGGGATAAAGAAAATCACCTTCACGGGAAGCCCTGCCGTGGGCTGGGCCCTTAAGAAAAAGGCATCGGATAAAAGGGTAACCCTTGAGCTCGGCGGCAACGCCGGGGTCATTATATGCGAGGACGCCCCCGTGGCATTTGCCGCAAAAAGGTGCGCGGCCGGGGCCTTTGCATTTGCAGGTCAGGTATGCATATCCCTTCAGAGGGTCTACGTCCATAAGGATATTTTTATTAAATTCAAAGAGGCCCTTTTAAGTGAATGTGAGACGCTAACTCCGGGCGACCCCATGGATGAGGCCACAAGGCTTGCCCCCATGATAGACGAGACCGCCCTTGATAACACGAGCGAGCGCATTAAGGAGGCCCTTGACCAGGGCGCCGAGCTCTTAACGGGCGGTGTCCGTGAGGGCAGGTTTTTCACCCCGACGGTTCTTACAAATACCACCCCGGCCATGGGGGTCTGCTCTGAGGAGGTCTTCGCCCCGGTTGTAATCCTTGAGCCCTATGAAGATTTCAAAGAGGCCATAAGGGAGGTAAACACGGGGCCATACGGCCTTCAGGCCGGTGTATTCACAGACTCAATGGGACGCATACTCTACGCATACAACAACCTTGAGGTGGGCGGGGTAATAGTTGGAGACGTACCAACCTTCAGGACAGATAACATGCCCTACGGAGGGGTAAAACAGAGCGGTTTTGGAAGAGAAGGTGTGCGGTACGCCATGGAGGAGATGACGGAGCCGAGGCTCCTTGCGCTGAAGAACCCTTTGGATTGAATAAAGATTTTGCAGATTAATTTATCATGATAGACTACTGCAGTAGCTAACAGATTTTTGATGTGATACCAGATATTTAGAAGGGCCGAAAAAGGCTCTTTGATATTGGTTCTAAGAGGTTACGATAGCCTCAAAGATGGAGTATTGCGCGCTTCTTCTTTGGGGTTTTTTAATTTACGCAGAAGCTGTAAGCATGTGAGTCTGATTTAATTTTGAAGTTTTCATGACTGTATTACATCACCTTGGGAGAGTTTTAGTGAAGAAGCTACATGGTTTTAATCTGGTTTTGCTGGCTGTTATTGTTTCTCTCTGTTCCATTATGACAACCGGGGCATCTGCCGCCGATTTGGAGAGGCCGCTACCGGCGTTAGCAAGCGGTGAGATAAGCCCCCTTGCCCCGAAGGTAAAAACAGCTGAGCCCACCGAGGCACAGAAGGCTGAGGTCAAAAAGACCTACGGCAAGCTCCCCCTTTACTTTATTGAGAACAAAGGGCAGGTGGACGGACAGGTAAGTTTTTATGAGAGAGGGGCAGGACACGCCACATTTTTTACTAATAATGGCGTGGTGCTTTCCCTTACCAAAAAAGATGGCAAGTCCGATAAGCCTTCGTTTTTAAAAGACATTATCGGCCTTGAGACGGAAAAGTCCGCGAAGGCAACTACCGAGGCCGTCTCACTCTCCTTTGTTGGGGCCAATAAGAAGGCTAAGATAACGGCAAGCGAAACCATGCCCGGCCATGTTAACTACTTCGTTGGCAACGACAAGTCAAAATGGCGTTCAAACATACCTACCTACGGGGCTGTCACATACGAAGATGTCTACAAGAACATCGACATAAAATTCTACGGCAATAACAAAAATATCGAGCATGACGTAATCGTCCGCTCCGGTGGTAACCCGTCACTGGTAAAATTCGCCTATGATGGCGTTAAGGGCCTGAAGGTAAACGCGAGCGGCGACCTTGAGGTGAGCCTTGAAAGAGGAAAGTTCATCGAGCAAAAACCCATCATCTATCAGGAGATAAAGGGCGAGCGGGTTGCCGTAGAGGGCGCTTACAAGATACTCAAGGGTGAGGACGGGGCCTTTGAATACGGCTTCACTGTAGCCTCCTATGATAAGACAAAAGACCTCGTTATTGACCCAGTGCTTGTCTACTCTACCTACCTTGGCGGGAGCGGTGTTGATGAAGGTAGTGGTATAGCTGTTGATTCATCAGGCGCGGCCTATGTGACAGGTTTTACCACCTCCAGTGACTTCCCTCTTATGAACCCCATACAGGGCGCATTGAATGGAGTGGGGGACGTTTTCATTACGAAGCTAAACCCCACAGGCACAGCTATTATCTACTCCACATACCTTGGGAGGAGCGGTAATGAATGGGTTGCAGGTATAGCCGTTAATTCTTTAGGCGCGGCCTATGTGACAGGTTGGACCGATTCCAGTGACTTCCCTCTTATGAACCCCATACAGGGCGCATTAGGTGGAGGGGTGTATTTGTTTGATGCCTTTATTACGAAGATAAACCCCACAGGCACAACTATTATCTACTCCACATACCTTGGGGGGGGCGGTAATGAATATTGTCATGGTATAGCCGTTGATTCATCAGGTGCGGCCTATGTGACAGGTGAAACCGGTTCCAGTGACTTCCCTCTTATGAACCCCATACAGGGGACATTGTTGGGATATAATGACGCCTTTATTACGAAGCTAAGCCCCACCGGCACAGCTATTCTCTACTCTACATACCTTGGCGGTAGTGGTGATGATGTAGGTTATGGCATAGCCGTTGACTCATCAGGCACGGCCTATGTGACAGGACGCACCCATTCCATTGACTTCCCTCTTATGAACCCCATACAGGGCGCATTTGGGGGTGGTTTTACGGACGCCTTCGTAACCAGGGTAAACCCCGTTGGCTCGCTCCTTCTCTATTCCACCTACCTCGGAGGTTTAGATATTGATGAGGCCTTTGGCATCGCCGTTGACAATGCTGGCACGGCCTATGTTACAGGACGTACCGATTCCATTGACTTCCCTCTTATGAACCCCATACAGGGCGCATTGAGTGGATTTAAGGGCGCCTTCATCGCCAAGCTAAACCTCACAGGCACAGCTATTCTCTACTCCACATACCTTGGGGGGAGTAGTTATGATGAAGGTTTTGGTATAGCCGTTGACTCATCAGGCGCAGCCTATGTGGCAGGTAATACCACCTCCTGGGACTTCCCTCTTATGAACCCCATACAGGGCGCATTAGGTGGAGGGTATGATGCCTTCATTACGCAGCTAAACCCCACAGGCACTGTTATTCTTTACTCCACATACCTTGGGGGTAACCGTTTTGATTGGGGTAATGGTATAGCCGTTGATTCATCAGGCGCGGCCTATGTGACAGGTTATACCGATTCCATAAACTTCCCTCTTATGAACCCTATACAGGGCACCTATGGAGGTGCAAATGACGCCTTTATAACAAAAATCAGCGGCGCTCCCGCACCCCCACCCGCTGTTGTCACCCTTGCCATCACCTCCGATGCCGTTTCTTTTGCCCGTGGCTCTACCCTTGGGTACACCGTAACGGCAACAAACACCACGGCCACACAGCAGTGTTTTGATTACTGGGAGAACGTTACCCTTCCAAACGGCGTTACCTTCCCCGCGAAAGGCGCGCTTTTTGGCCCGGTAAATCTCTGCCTTAACGCCGGGGCCTCAAGGACGGCCCACCTGACCCACGGCGTGCCCATGGCCGCGCCAGTGGGGGCATACGCCTTCAACGCCTTTGTAGGCACATACCCCACGCCTGTCATTGACTCGAAAAGCTTCAACTTTGACGTAACGGCCCTTGGCCCGGTGACAAATCACCCCGCAACTTCGTGGAGTGTAATCGAGAACGGGTTCAGTAAGTAAGACCCTATCTCTACATACAAGAAAGGGGCCGGTATTGTATATACGGGCCCCTTCTTTTTTTCAGCACATGTATTTTGTAAGTAAATATAATAACCGTGTGATGCTTCACGCATATGTAACGAGACAGGGCGGGGCAGGTAGTTTCGCCGCATACTATCCATCATAAAATATCTTTCTTTGTTTTTTATAATTTTCTCTGCAGATTCCACTGGCCCTTGTGACAGGGTATGAGATAATATTCACAATTATGTCTCATGACGGATAAAAAGCGGCAAGTTAATCCTTCACCTTCGCACCTGTATAATCAGATGTTCATAACCCGGGCCTTATAGATGAGCATACCCATTAGACTCCCCATATTCCAGATAGACGCCTTTACGGACCGTCCATTTGCAGGTAACCCCGCCGCGGTATGTCCCCTTGAGTCGTGGCTACCCGAGAAGGTCATGCAGGCCATCGCCGCCGAGAATAACCTCTCGGAGACGGCCTTTTTTGTACCCGCGGGGGAGGGCTTTCATATCCGCTGGTTCACGCCAATAAAAGAAGTATCCCTCTGCGGGCACGCAACGCTGGCCTCTGCGTGGTGCATTTTTAACGAACTTGGATATAAAAAAGACGAAATTGCCTTTCAATCAGGTGCCGGCCCTTTAAGCGTAAGATCCGATAACGGCCTTATTATCATGGACTTTCCTGCAAACCCGCCAAGGCCCTGCGAGCCACCGCAGGGGCTCTTAGATGCCTTTAAGTCCGCGCCCGTTGAGTGCAGGAGGGCCATGGACTATATGCTGGTATTCGCCGATGAGGCGGATATTAGGGGGGCAAGGCCGGAGCTTGAACTTATCAAAAAACTCAATCTTCGGGGGGTGATAATAACGGCCCCTTCAGAAAAACACGACTTTATATGCCGCTTTTTTGCCCCCGGGGCCGGTATAGACGAAGACCCTGTCACAGGCTCGGCGTTCACTCAGCTCGCGCCATACTGGGCAGAAAAAACAGGCAGGAAAAAATTTACCTCAAGGCAGGTATCCGCCAGAGGCGGCGAGGTTATTTCCGAAGTGAGAGGAGACCGCGTCCTCATAGCCGGAAGGGCTGTAAAATATATGGAAGGCGTTATTACGACGGGGAAAATTAAGGGTAACGGGGCGAAGAGTCTATATCCAATGGGCGGGTGATTATCTCCTATTGGTTTTCTTTGCCAAGCTTTCTTTTTTCCAAAAGAAAGCGGAAAGTCTTTTGTGCCATCTTTAAATTTTCCCTGAATCCCTTATTAGCAGGTTCAAGGTTAACCGCCTTTTTCAGCATCATCAAAGCCTCATCGCCCCTGCCTGCCCTGAGGAGGGCAAGTCCCAGGTTATTGGCAAGGCCTCCGGAGGCGGGGTTAAGGCGCGCGGCCTCTCGAAGATGATAAATCCCCCTCTCCATATCACCGGAATCCACAAGGGCCATACCAAGGGCGTTATGTGGGGCGGCAAGGTCCGGGCGCAGTGCAAGGGCTGTACGGGCGTATCCAATGGCCTCTCCGGGTCGATTCAGGGCCACAAGCCCAAGGGCCATATTGCTTAAAGCCCCTGTATAATCAGGCCTTAACTCAAGGGCGCGCCTGAAGTATCCAAGGGCCAATCCCGGGCGGTTAAGGGCAAGGAGCGCTGAGCCGAGGTTATTGTATGCCTCGTAATAATTCTTTTTAAGACTTATGGCCTTTTTATATTTTTCAATAGCCTCTTTCACCCTCCCCTTGTTGTAATAGCTATTTCCAAGGTTATTATAGCCCCTTGCCTTTTGCGGTGATTTACTCACCACATCGGTCCAGAAGGCGATGTCCGAGCCCCATACCCTGTTTCTCCTGTAGGTAAGGACGGAGAGGACAAGGACTATAACAAGGGGCGCTATAACAATACTCATGGCGCGGCCACGGCCTCTCCGGAGGGCTCCGGCACCCCTGTCAACGAGATAAAAATACAGGGCTCCGAGGCTCAAGAAGACCCCCGCAGAGGGCAGATAGACCCTGTGCTCGAAGATAACGTCTTTTATGGGTATGATAGAGGACTCCACGGATATGGTAATAAAAAACCATAGCACCCCAAATGCGGCAAGAAGCCCGAAGATCCGGCCGGAGCGCGCGAAACGCAGGGCGAGATAAAGGGCCCCGGCAAATACAACAAGGAGAGATACAAAGGAAAATAAGACGGGTGGGCTGAAAAAGGAGTGGTAGAGGGTGTAATCGTAATCCCCATTCTGTGCGAAGGGTAAAAATAACAGCCTTATATATGTAAGGAGGACCCTGAACTGCGTGAGGAGATAATCATGCCTTGAGAGGGTGGCAAGCTCTTCGAGCTGAAGAAGGCGGAGCTTACCCGCTATGCCGCCGGGCCCTCCACCGGTTAGAGACAGGAGATCCATGGGGATAATCGCGAAGAGGGCGAGAAAGGGCAGAGCAGGGGCGCTTTTTTTTAATGAGAAACGGCCCTGCTGAAAGAAGAGGAACTCTACAAGGATTATGAGAGCCGGCAGGGTAAAGGCCGTTTCCTTGGACTTTTGCGCGAGAAGCCCGGCGATAAAAGCCAGAACGTAGAAGGCAATAGCGGCCGGGCTTTTCCGATTGATTATGGCGAGCCTGGACCTTACATAAGATACCAGGCACAGGAGATAAAAAAAGGCGGCCAGCGAGGCGAACCTCTGCGAGATATATGCCACGGCCTCTGTCTCTATGGGATGGGCCGCAAAGATAAGGGCCGCCATAAAGGCAAGGCCGAACCCGGCGCCCGGGGCGCATGGCACGCCTTCATTTCCATCCGCCCCCTCCTGACCCACGCTGGAGGCAAGGCTTTTAATGAGGCCCCTCACAAAGAGATAAACCAGTATTGAGTTAAGGGCGTGAAGGGCGATATTGAGAAGATGATACCCTGCGGGACTTAGCCCTCCTGCCGCGTAGTTAAGGGCAAAGCTCAAAAAGGTAAGATATCTTGTTCCGGAAAGGGAATAAAAGTTGGATAGATCTCTTATAAAGTCATTTTCTACAATATACTTGATATCATCAAATATGAACGGGGCGCCGAGGACATTGGAGTAGATTAGCGCCACAAGAATCAAAAGCACCAGCGGCGCGGGTATTTTTATTATTTTCTGAACCATGAGTCTGATATTAAAATACCCTCTAATGGTGAGGACCTTTGCAGGGGTTAATTATGAGTAAGGCGGGAAGCCCGGAGGCAGAGGCGTTCTCAAATTAGCACTTTTGGGGGAAAAAAACAACGGCCCCCCAAAAAAAAACTTGTCTTTTAGTGAAAGCTGGGTTAGTATACTGTATACAGAAGACAGGTGAGTTGACTTTTAATAAAGGGAGGTTGGTGATAGCCATGGCATTAAAAATTAGCGATGATTGTGTAGCATGTGGAGTCTGCATGCCGGAATGTCCTGTAAGCGCCATTTCCGAGGGTGATATCTACGTAATCGACCCAGAGGTATGCGTGGAGTGCAAAGGTCACTACGACGAGCCCAAATGCGCAGAGGTCTGTCCCGTGGATGCTTGCGTGCCTGCCTGAGGGCTTTTACCGGGGCAACTGCACGAATGTTGTAAAAAAAGTCGGCCGTGCCACGCGAGCAAAACACCGTGGCATGGCCGTTTAAATCTCCGGG
>CAZSAY010000067.1:0-9013 GCA_964605225.1 uncultured Thermodesulfobacteriota bacterium
TAAGGGTAATGAGCAGGGCCGCGGCGTTATTGTTCACCACAGAGGCCTCGGCGCATCCTGTAAGCCTTTTTATCAGGGAGGCGGAGTATGAGTCACGCTCACCGCGCGCGCCTTTATCGATATCAAACTCAAGGTCAGTGTAAGATGAGCACGCAAGGGTTACTCTGGCAAGGGCTTCAAGAGGCAGGACGCTCCTTCCAAGGTTTGTATGGAGGACCGTGCCAGTGGCGTTGATGACCTTCCGTAGCCCCCCTCCCATGATGGCCTCTACCTTCTTTACCACGTCCCTTAAGAGATCATCTGAGGTAACGGAGGCGCCCTCAGTCCCTTTTATCTCCCCTGAGAGGGTCTCTCTTGCCTCGTCGATAACTACGCGCGCAGAATCCGTCACAAGGCCGTCCCCGTATTCGGCCCGAAGAGCGGCAAGTTTCTCATCCCTTGCCAGGACCTCTACAGAGGGAAGGTCTCTTGGCTCACTGAGTATCTCTTTCATAAGCCACCCCTTTTTTCATATTTCCAGGCACATCCGCCTCAAATCCGAATCGCGTAATAAGTCTACCATAGACCATATTAAAATACCCTCCATATATACAAGCATATCACTTAATGGTCAAGGCCGCGCCGTGCAAGGACTTTTGAATTTGACAGAGGCCGTAACCCTCTGATATCCTTTTCTTATCTTAATAATTCTAATCCGGTTTAAAACTTAAAGGGGTTTCAGCCATGGTTCCGGCGGTATCTATAATAGGATTTTCAGGCTCAGGCAAGACTACGCTCATCGTAAAGGTAGTGGCCGAATTGACGAAAAGAGGCTACAGAGTGGGCACCATAAAACACGATGCCCACAGGTTTGAGATAGACCGCGAGGGTAAAGACTCGTGGCGTCATAAGAAGGCAGGCGCCGTGAGCGTACTCATTACCTCAAAGGAAAAGATGGCCTTTATTAAGAGCACCGATTCCGAGATGTCCCTTACCGAGGCCATAGGCACCCTTATGAATGACCTTGACGTGGTGATAACAGAGGGCTACAAGACGGGGAATCTACCAAAGATAGAGGTGTTTAGAGGCAGTGTTTCGGAGTCACGGGCTTGTCCTGAGAATAACGCCCTCATGGCCGTAGTAAGCGACGGCCCCGTAGATACGGACAAACCTCTCCTTGATATTAACGACTATAAAGGCGTGGCGGATATCATAGAGGATAAGATAATAAAGTGTGAGAGAAGATGACAGGCGCCGTCCTTGCCGGAGGCCAGAGCCGGCGCATGGGCACAAATAAGGCCTTTATCAAGGTTGACGGCACCGCCATTATCGAGCGTGTCCTTTGCGTATTGGGCGATGTATTTGACGTTAGGCTCATCATCGCCGACGACACACACCTTTTCACGGGCTTTAAAGCCCGGGCCATAGCGGATTTTTTCAAAGGCGCGGGGAGCCTCGGCGGGATATATACTGCCCTTCTGAACTCAGACTCAGAGCAAACCTTTGTAACGGCCTGCGACATGCCCGATATAAAGGCGGATGTCATAAAAAGGCTTATATCAACTTCCGCAGAAGACGCCCTTGTTATCATCCCCCTCATAGGCGGAAGGCTTCACCCCATGCACGCCCTTTACGACAAAAAATGCCTCGCTCCAATTGAGAAGATGATTAAAAAAGGCGAGCTACAGATTATGCCCCTCTTTGATAAGGTAAAGGTAAAGACACTTACGGAAGATGACTTCAAGGGACTTGATATAAGAGCCTCTGTAGCTAATATAAACACAAGGCAGGAGCTACACCTGCGCTCGAAGACGGCAAAGGAGAGTTGATGGAGATAAACGAACTTGAGGGTACGGGGTTTACGAGGCTCAGGGCCCTTATGGAGAAGCTCCGCGGCGAGGGCGGCTGTCCCTGGGACAGGGCGCAGACCCTTCATAGCCTTACCCCATTTATCATAGAAGAGGCCTATGAGGTGGTATCTGCCATTGATTCAGGGGATAAAGCGCATATAAAAGAAGAACTTGGAGACCTCCTTTTTCAGGTAATCTTCTCCTGCCGAATACTCGAAGAAGAGGAGAAAGGTGACATTAATGAGGTCATGGACATATGCGTAAAAAAGATGATACGCCGACACCCCCATGTCTTCGCTGATACGCACTGCGATACACCCGCCGAGGTCCTCGAGCGCTGGGAGGAGATAAAGGCCACCGAGAAAAAAAAAGACCCCAAAGGTTCGCTTTTCGAGGTGCCCTCTGCCATGCCCTCTCTTATGAGGGCCCATAAGATAAGCAAGAAAGCGGCAAAGGCCGGATTTGAGTGGCCCCATATAAGCGGGGTTATGGAAAAGGTCCGCGAAGAGCTCGGAGAGTTCGAGGAGGCCATTAAGAGCGGCGATAGCCATGCCATGGAAGAAGAGCTTGGAGACCTCTTCTTTACCCTTGTAAACGCCGGAAGATTCCTTGAGGTGAGCCCTGAGGAGGCCCTCAGAAAGACCATCGTGAAGTTCGTCGACCGATTCCATTACGTGGAAAAAAAGGCCGCCCAAAAGGGCGGCATCTCAGGCCTGGGGATGGAAGTTCTGAACGGGCTCTGGGATGAGGCAAAGGAAAAAGAGAAGAAAAAATAGCGCAAAAACAAGGCCTTTGAAACGTATCCCCAACACCTGTGAATAACTTGTTGAAAACCACCTGAATATTACTCTTAAAGTCTCTCGACTACGGGGGCAACGGCAAGTTGCCTATTTTTTAGTCACTATTTTTCGCTTATAAAACAATAGGTTAAGATTAGCGAACATATTTTTTCCCGGCACATCAGAAGTGAGACACCTTTAACGCTCTTTTAAGAAAAACCCCTTTAAAAACGCTACTTCAGGTACTTTAAGGACCCATGAGGAGCCTAAATACACAAGGACTCCGGAAAAGATGGTCCCCCCCAGCAAGACCGCCTTCAGCAGGCCTCCCGTCTCGTTAAAGCCAGGCATGTAAAAGATGATATAAACGGCTATGCCCATTAGAAAAGCCGCCGTTAAATTCTTAAGAGCCGATACTAAAAGGCCTCTCCAATCAAAATCTCCTATTCTTTTATTTAGAAGAAAAAAGAGGGCTGTCATATTAAAGACCGCCGATATAGTCGTGGCAAAGGCAAGTCCGGCGTGCCGCATGGGACCCACGAGGATAAAACAAAAGAATACGTTGATGACAAGTGTGCCAAAGGCCACGATCACGGGGGTTACGGTGTCTTTCAATGAGTAGAAGACAGATGTCAGTATGCGGTAGAGTGCCACGGGGACAAGGCCCGGAGCGTAATAGTAGAGGGCCATGGATGTGGCGCGGGCGGCCCCCTCGTTAAACTCTCCGTGACTGAAGAGGGTCTCTATGACGGGAAAACTCAGTACAATAAGCCCTATCGCCGCGGGTATTGTCAAAAAAAGCACGAGGCGCAGGGCATAACCAAGGGACTCCATAAAACCGCCCCACTCCTTTTTTGCCGCACACTCGGAGAGGCTTGGCAGGGCCACAGTTGAGATAGCCACGCCGAATACGCCAAGTGGAAGCTCCATAAGCCTGCCCGCATAGTAAAGATAACTCACACTGCCCTCGGATAAAGAGGAAGCGAACCAGAGGACAATAAAGATATTTAGCTGATAGATACCGATGCCAAAGGCCGCGGGCCCCATGAGCTTGAATATCTTCAGTATGGCGCTGTCCTTGAACTTAAAGCTGATGTAGGGCATGAAGCCGTATCTCTTAAGCCATGGAAGCATAATAGCGAACTGAAGCGTACCGCCCATGAGCACACCTATGGCAAGGGCGTAGACGGATTCGTGAAGAAAGGGAGAAATGAGAAGTATGGAAGAGATAATGGCTATATTAAAAAATACGGGGGCTAAGGCTGGCGCCGTGAAGTGCTTGAGGGAGTTCAAGACCCCCATGCCTATGGCCATTAACCCTACGAAGACCATGTAGGGGAACATGAGCCTTGTAAGATTTACCGTGAGCTCAAATTTTTCCGGGTCAGAGAGAAAGCCGGGACTCATCAGGGCAACAAGGTTCTCGGAAAAAAAGATCCCCGCAAAGGTGACCGCAATCAGCAGGATCGTAAAGAGCGTAAAAACGCCGCTAACAAGCCCCTTCAGCTCTTCATCGCTTCGACGCGTCCTCTCATCAAGAAATATCGGTATAAATGAAGACGTAAGCGCGCCCTCGCCCACGAGCCGTCGCAAGAGGTTTGATATCCTGAAGGCCACGAAAAAAGCGTCAGAAAGAGCGCCGGCGCCGAAGTAATAGGCTATGGCCATGTCCCTCGTATAGCCTAATATCCTGCTTAAGACCGTGGCCCCGCCAACTATGGAAGCACCGGCGGCTATCTTTCTCCTCTCACTTCCCCTTATCATAATACCTTAATCATAAAAAACCATTTTTCACGGTCTCATACCCCTGCCATCGCAATATTTTGCACAAAAAAAGACCTTCATAGGCCCCTCCTTAAGACATAATTACTTGACACAAATCAATTTTAAGAATAATATAACAAATTGTTTTCTATTTCAATACTAACAATTATGAGAACCTGAAGGAGAGAAGAATTGGCCAACCATAAATCAGCCCTTAAGAGACACAGGCAAAGTGAAAAAATACGCGTAAGAAATGCCGCCGTAAGGTCAACGATGAGAAGCGCCGTTAAGAAAACACGCCTCGCCATCGACGAGAATCAGACCAAAGAAGCCGGCGCCTCACTCGCAACCGCTACGCGCCTACTTGACAGGGCCGTCTCAAAAGGCATTATTCATAAAAATAACGCCGCAAGAAAGATATCGCGCCTCACAAAACAGTCCAACGCCCTCTCAAAAAGCTAACCGGGGCAATCTCCGGGGGGCCAATATCCGGGGTAATATCCGGGGGCCAAACTACGGGGCAATATCCGGGACAACATCCGGGGGCCAACAACATCAGAAGGCGATATCCACGGGGGCAATATCCGCGGCAAGACACATCAGGCTATTCCACCGGGCAACAACATTAAGGACAACGCCCACGGGGCCAATATCGCAGGGGCCAAACTACAGGGTAAATATCCGATAGACGTATTAATCTATCTCGGTGGCCAACTTCAGGCCACCCTTTTTTATTTCAAACCCTCCTTTCGCCCCATCCCCATAGCTAAAAACCTTAAAAGTCTCATCTTTCTCTCATACACGCAAAACTACATCAAGCCCCTTTTTTGGCGGTGACAGAGCTTTATGATAAGCTCCGGCATGGCCACCTCCTCTGGTAGAGCGCTACTCTTAAGACTCATATCCATCTCAAAAAGATATCTAAGCGCGCCCTTCAGTTCTTCCATGGTAAAGAGGCGGCAACTTTCTTTGTACTTCTTTATCGTAAAAGGCGGCACCCCGGCAACGCCTGCCAGCTGATCCCAGGCAACGCCGTCGTGCATGGCGGTCTTCAACTTCATAAGAACACGCATCTGCCTTGCTATGGCCCCGACTATAACAAGGGAGGGCTCGGCAGAGAGTTTTGCGTACAGAAGAAAGGCCTTTTTAAGGTCTCTATCACCTATGGCGTCGGAGAGATTGAATATGGTATCGGCCTTTACGTCAAGGCCGGCCTCGGCTACATCATCGGCCTCTATGACCTTTTTATCACCTGTAAAGAGTGTGATCTTATCCAATTCTGACTTTAAGGCCGTAAGCGAGCCGCCTGTAAGCGCGATAAGGCTCTCGCATGCCTCGGGGCTAATGGTCTTTCCCCGGGCACGTGCCTCTTTTACTATCCACGGGGCCACCTTTTCCTCATAGGGAGCCCGTAAATACTTCACCTCGCCCTTTGCCTTAAGGGCCTTCATGAATTTCCCCGTGAGACCGGGCTTCGCCTTATTGGATACAAAGACAAGTACAGACCATGGAGAGGGATCAGAGAGGTAATCCAGCAGGGCCTCCTTCTGCCCTATCCTCAGGGAGGAGGCCTTCTTGATAACGATTAACCTCCTATCGGAAAAAGCGGGCATGGTCTTTGCCTCCGTAAGGGGCTCTGTAACATCAAGGCCATCGGCGTAATAGACGTGATAGTTCATGGACTCGAAACCAGGGGTAAGGACAGCGGCCTTCAAATTCAGCAAAAAATCATCAAGGAGACAGCTCTCGGAGCCATGTATATAATAGACGGGTTTATTAAATGGTTTCTTTGACACAGGGGGCCTCTTTCATGGACTGCCTGAAGTGAATACTAAAAACCCTCGAGCATCCTCTCTTTTATCTTACGGGCCACGTCTTTTGAGAGTTTTTTGAAGGCCGCTATCTCAACCTCCTCGGTGCGCGTAACATCGCTGGTGTCTACCTTGTAGTCCTCAAAATCGGTTATAGCCCCGTCCTGCCATATGACGTGACCGTCCTTTTTGTCACTTACGGTGAGACTAAGGCCTACGGTGAGCCTGTACTCCTGTGTTACATCCGTTCCCGTAAAGGATACACCCTTTAGACTATAGGATGTAATAGTGCCCTTCATAATAGATGCGGCATCTTTGCTTACATTTACCGTAGTAACAAACTCGCTTATAAAGGCAGATGTAATAATCCCTTCTATATCAGGTTTGGTAGTGCTATTAATGAAGACGGGTACGGTGACGTCAGAGATATCTTCGGGCATAGTCCCGGATTTACCGGCTATATGGTAGCCGCATCCCGTAATCACGAGCGCCGTCAGGCACAAAAGAACGAGACCTGCTCTGGATATTACAGGGCCCTTTATCTTCATCTCACCACCATATTAAGAGTACCCGCCTTTAATATGATAATTGCAGGCACGTATTTTTTGAACGCCCCCATTACTTCACCACCATATTAAATATCCTTCCCGCCACATATATCACCTTTTTTATCTCCTTGCCATCTATCCAGGGCGTAAGAGCGCTATCTTTTTTCACCATCTCCACCACCTCTTCCTCCGGGGCATCAGGTGCGACGCTTAGCCTGCTTCTAACCTTGCCGTTTATCTGAACCACAAGCGTTACCTCTTCCCGTACCACGGCCCCTTCATCATACTCCGGCCAGGGCGTCTTGTATAGAGGGGTTATGGCCTTGCCTCCAAGCCTTGACCATAGCTCTTCGGTGATATGGGGGGCAAAGGGTGAGAGGAGGAGGATAACGGCCTCTACGGCCTCTCTCAGGACACCGGCGCCGGCCCCGGAATTTAAAAGGCCGTCACCCTTACCGGGCACGCCGTAGACGGCGTTTACAAGCTCCATAACAGAGCTTATGGCCGTATTAAAGTGAAAACGCTCACCAATATCATGAGTAACCTTCTGGATGGTCCTGTGCGTGGCGGCGTGCAGGTCTTTAAGGGGCCCCGCCCCAAGGGAACCGTCCCTGGCTTCGTTATAAGAGGAGGCCTTACAGAGGACCTCCTGATTATCCACCACAAGGCGCCATACCCTGCCGAGAAACCTGTACGAGCCCTCCACGCCGTCTATACTGAACTCAAGGTCACGCTCCGGCGGGGCGGCAAATAAAGAGAAAAGCCGTGTCGTATCGGCGCCGTACCGCTCAATAATACCGCTGGGGTCAACGGTGTTCTTCTTTGACTTGGACATCTTCTCAACAGGGCCCACCTCTACAGGGGCCGAGCACTTCACGCATCGTCCATCTTCAGTTACCTCTTCGGGAAGAAGGAATCCATGCTCCGGGCACTTTTGCGTCTCTTTACAGACCATGCCCTGCGTAAGAAGATTTTTAAAGGGCTCGTCAACGTCGCATAACCCCATGTCGCGAAGCGCCTTTGTAAAGAACCTCGCGTAGAGTAGATGCATTACGGCGTGCTCAATCCCTCCTATATACTGGTCAACAGGCATCCAGTAAGCCGCATCTTCTCTTGTAAAAGGCAGGTCTATCGCCTCTGGAGAGGTGTAGCGAAGGTAATACCACGACGAATCCACAAATGTATCCATGGTATCGGTCTCACGCCTTGCCGGGGCACCGCAGGCGGGGCAAGGGGTATTGACAAACCCCTCGACCTCCCCAAGGGGCGAGCCTCCCTTGCCTGTAAAGGTGACCATCTCCGGGAGTAACACGGGCAAGTCTTCCTCGGGCACGGGTACAAGGCCGCATTTATCGCAGTATACAACGGGTATGGGACAGCCCCAGTACCTCTGCCGCGATACGCCCCAGTCACGGAGCCTGTAATTAATAGTCCTCTCTCCTGCCCATTTTTCCTCGATATAAGCGGTAATGGCCTTCATGGCGTCTTTACTGACAAGGCCGTCAAAGGGGCCCGATTCCGTCATAACGCCCTCGCCTGTAAAGGCCTCCTCCATGGTCTTGGAGTCAAGTACCTCGCCAACTGGGTTTATTACGACGTTTATGGGAATATCGTATTTTTTAGCGAACTCGAAGTCCCTCTGATCATGGGCGGGCACTGCCATGACCGCGCCTGTGCCGTACTCCATGAGGACGAAGTTTGCCGCGTATACGGGTATCCTCTCGCCTGTTATGGGGTTAAAACACCGTATGCCCGTATCAATACCCTTTTTCTCCATCTTATCAAGGCCGCCCGGGCCGGCTGATGCCTTCTCTTTCATTACTCCCTCGACAAAGGCGCGCACCTCGGCAAGGTGCGTATCAGGGGTGAGCTCCCTTAAGAGGGGATGCTCGGGGGCAAGGCTCATGAAGGTTACGCCGTAAATGGTATCAGGCCTTGTGGTAAAGACCTCGATGGTCTTATCGGCGGTGCCCACAACGGGAAAATTAATCTTCGCTCCAAGAGATTTTCCTATCCAGTTTCGTTGCATGGTAAGAACCCTCTCGGGCCAGCCCGTGAGTTTTTCCGTATCCTGCAAGAGCTCTTCGGCGTACTCTGTAATCTTAAAAAACCACTGCTCAAGGCTCCGCTTATCCACAGTAGAGGCGCATCGCCAGCAGAGCCCCTCCTCTACCTGCTCGTTGGCAAGGACGGTGGCGCATTTTGGACACCAGTTAACGGAAGAGCGCTTTTTGTAGGCAAGGCCCTTTTCAAGGAGTTTAAGAAAAATCCACTGGCTCCAC
>CAZSAY010000068.1:0-8979 GCA_964605225.1 uncultured Thermodesulfobacteriota bacterium
GTGGTGTTTGTGGCTGTTACGTTGTACCCAAGTGTTCCGCCCCGGGCTATGGAGAGGGCGTCGGGGGTGACGGCGAGGGTGACAACGGCAGGTGGGGGCGTTCCGCCGCTTATTTTTGTGATAAAGGCATCATCAAGCCCACCCCCTAAGGTAGCCTGGATGGGGCTTTTGAGAGGAAAGTCCGCTGAGCCGGTAGTACCCGTAACATAGGCAGCCCCGGCGCTGTCAACGGCGATGCCAGTGGTATGATCACTATTTAACCCTCCGAAGTATGTGGAGTAGACAAGGAATGAGCCCACGGGGTTTATCTTGGTTACGAAGGCGTCGCCCAACCCACCTCCAAAGGTAGCCTGGATGGGGCTGACAAGGGGAAAGTCAGTGGAATCGGTAGAACCTGAAACATAGGCCGCACCGGCGCCATCAACGGCTATGCCAAAGGAATTTTCAAAATTTAAACCTCCGAGGTAGGTGGAATAGACAAGGGCCGTGCCCACGGGGTCTATCTTGGTGATAAAGGCATCCGCACCACCCGTCAAAGTAGCCTGTATGGGATTCATGAGGGGAAAGTCCGTGGAGAAGGTCCATCCCGTGAGATAGGCCGCCCCTGCGCTGTCAACGGCGATGCCTCTGGTAAGGTCATCACCTAAACCTCCGAGGTAGGTAGAATAGACAAGGGCCGTGCCCGCGGGGTTGAGCTTGGTTACGAAGGCATCTTCAAAACCACCCCCAAAGGTAGCCTGTATGGGGGCGGCAAGGGGAAAGTCCGTAGAGAAGGTCCACCCCCCAACATAGGCCGCCCCTGCGCTGTCAACGGCTATGCCAAAGCCCCTATCATCACCTAAACCGCCGAGGTAAGTGGAATAGACAAGGGCCGTGCCTGCTGGGTTGAGCTTGGTGATAAAGACGTCTCCATGCCCCGCATTGGCAGCCTGTATGGCGTTCATGAGAGGAAAGTCCGTGGAGAAGGTCTGACCCGTGACATAGGCAGATCCGGCGCTGTCAACGGCTATGCTCTCGGGATTTTCAAAATTTAAACCGCCAAGGTAAGTGGAATAGACAAGGGCCGTGCCTGCTGGGTTGAGCTTGGTGATAAAAGCCTCCCAACCACCCGCTTTAACAGCCTGTATGGCGTTCATGAGAGGAAAGTCCGTGGAAAAGGTCTGACCCGTGACATAGGCCGCCCCGGCGCTGTCAAGGGCGATGCCCGTAGCGCTATCGAAAGATAATCCTCCAAGGTAGGTGGAATATACAAGTACGGGGTCGATTACAAGGTCTTTTGTTTTGTCATAGGAGGCCACGTTAACGCCATAAGTAAAGGCCCCTTTTTCACCCTTAATGAGCCTGTAAGCTCCGTCCACGGCAACCCTCTCGCCCTTAATCTCCTGATATATGACGGGTGCCTTCTCGATGATCTTACCGTGGTTAAGTCTAACCTCAAGGTCGCCGGCCTCGGTTACCTGCAACCCCTTTATCCCCTCATAGGCAAACCTAACAAGTGAGGGGTCTCCGCCGGGGCGCACGATTACGTCATGTTCGATGTTTTTGTTGTTGCCGTAGAATTTAACGTCTATATTTTTGTAGACGTCTTTATATGTTACGGCCCCGTAGGTGGGGATATTGGAGCGCCACTTTGCCTTGTCGTTACCGACGAAGTAGTTGACGTGGCCGGTTTGCTTCTCATCTGCGCTTATTTTAGGCTCTTTATTGGCCCCAACAAAGGAGAGGCTCAGGGCCTCGGTGGTGGTCTTTGAGGACTCTTCCGTCTTAAGCCCCAGAATGTCCTTTTTAAAAGAAGGTTTCTCGGACTTGTCATCTCTTTTGGTAAGGGAAAGTACCACGCCCTCACTGGTAAAGAAAGTTTCGTGCCCGGCGCCCCTCTCATAAAACCTTACCTGCCCGTCTACCTGCCCGTCATTCTCGATAAAATAAAGGGGGAGTTGACCGTAGCTCTTAATAAGACCGGCCTTTTGGGCCTCTGTTGCCTCGCTTTTATTCAGATTTCTGGTAACAGGGCCTGTCCCCGCATCGGCGGCCAGGCCTGTAAGCGGCAAGAAAACAAGCATTTGCAAGAGCAGTAAGAAAAAAAGTTTCATGTCTCTATTCCCCCTTGTTTGATGGTTTGGCATTGTTCCCATAGATAAGTTCTGCTTCAGTCTTTTTTCCCACAACGTATAATTCTATTCTTAAGGGTTATGAGTCATTATTCCCACGCCCGCTCATACCCTGTTGCCAGAGAATGAGCGGCTTCCTGCGCAGTCCCTGACCCCGTCAGTCCATGTCCAGGCAACTATGCCGGATAAGGTATAGTCTCTAAGAGTCCGGCCCATGTAAGTTATGGTCGTAGTTCCTCCTCCGTGTTTGGAAAAACTGCCACTATAGGAGAATATGTTGCCCTTGAGCCTGCCTGAAAGGTGCCTTTAGGTGTAGTAAGGAGAAAAGCGTTGCCACTTTGAGTTACTGTAATATGGTATGTACCAATAACATTTATTGGAAAGGCACAGCTGTTGCCCGTAGCTATGTCTCTTATATTCCATTTGCCTATGATACTCGCCATACCGCCCGGAGTGCCGGTGCCGGTGCTGCCCACATAGCCGCCGGAGCAAGCATAAACGAAAAGCGATAAGACAAAGAGGAGAATCGAATTTGTACTCAGCATGGACTTCACTTTCTTTCTCTTTTCAGGATTTTCGCAGGGCTATCGAGAAGCCGGTGCCCATGAAGGCCTCATCACCTTTATAGACACCGTCATCTCCTTGTCGCCTCAGGCCTAACCTGAGCACGCCTCTACTGATATTTATATATTCAAAGGTTAGCACCGTGGTAGTGACATATAGGTAACAGATATAAAATTTTCAGGGATTTTTTCGAAAAATTGTAGAAAATTAAGGCCTTGCAGTGTAAATTATTTTTGCATATAATACGAAGAGGTGAGAGAGGATAACAAAGATGGAGCCCAAAACCATTCAACTCGGCACTCAGCGCTTAGCGTACTACGAGAGCACCGGCAGAGGCCCCGCAGTCATTTTTCTCCATGGCAACTCCTTCTCAGGATTGACGTTTTGCCGCCAGTTAGAGAGCCCCCTTGGCGAAAAATACCGCCTGGTGGCAATAGACCTTCCCGGGCATGGGAGCTCGGCCAGGGCTGAAAATCCACGGTCGGCATACACCATGCGCGCTTACGCTGACGTCTTGAGTACTATGGCCGGAATACTCGGCCTTGATGAGGCGGTTGTCGTAGGATGGAGCCTCGGCGGACATATCGTGCTCGAAGCGAGCGGTGCGCTAAAGAAGGCGAGAGGCTTCATGATCTTTGGGACCCCGCCCGTTGGCTTCACTGCGCCCCTGTCAGAGGCCTACCTGCCAAACCCCGTTACACCATTTTTTTTTAAACCCGAACTTTCTGATGAGGAGATCACGGCCATGGCCGCCTCGGTCTTAAGCCCGGGCACTTCTGAAGCACCCGGGCTATTCATGGCAGACATCAGGAGAACCGATGAGAGAGCAAGGCTTGTACTTGGGGAGAGTCTCGCTGAGGGAAGATATAAGGATGAGGTGGATATCGTAGCAAATCTCGTTCAGCCCCTGGCCGTCGTACATGGCGCAGAAGACCGGTTTGTGAACGTATCATATCTTCGCGCCTTGAAGATGCCCACTCTATGGCACGGCTCCGTGCAGACCATATCCGGCGCCGGCCATGCCTTACAATGGGAGAAACCCGGACAATTCAACACACTGCTGGAAGAGTTTTTGGAAGAGGTCTTTAAGTAAAATAGCTGGCCTATTCACAGCTTCTGATAAAAATCCTTAAAAAGACCTGGTGGTCAATATTCCCTCAGGAGAGTGGCGTTAAGAGCACTGGTCTTCTTGGATGGCTCTATGCCGAAGTTTACTGAGAGAATTTTTTTTAGCCTGTTGTAGACATCAATCGCCTCGGCCATGCGGCCCAGGTTCTTGTAGCAAGACATCAGGCTGCAGTAGAAGCCTTCCGAGAAGACATCCACCTCTATGCCGAGCTCATACAAACGGGCTGCCTCCTCATAATCACCCCTCTTCTCCAGGTCTCTCGCGGCATCCTTGAGGCTCTTCAGGAGGCTGCTCTTGAGTTGTTCACCGAGGGTGAGAGCCCGGGGCCCGGCATCATCGCCCGCCATGAGGGGGGTGGCACGGTACAACCCTGCGGCCTTCTCGATAAATCCGGCTCTACGCTCGTGCCCGGCAGATCTGGCCTTCTCAAGGAGCTCCCCAACGGCGGTAATGTCCACCCAGCACAACCTGCGGTTGAGAGAGAGTTTTCCCTCTACGAGCTCTATGGCGTCATCCACACCTATGAGCTTACGGAGCCTCCGAAGGGTGGTGGTAAAGGCGGTGTGTGCGTTGTCCCCTTCGGCATCGGGCCAGAGCACGTCGCTTATCCTGACCTCTGAGACATCGCTGACGCCGAAGGCCACCAGGGCCTTGAGCATCTCGATGGGTTTTTTCGGGGCCTTCCTCAAGAACGTCAGGGGCTTATCGTCTATGAGCACCTCAAAGCGGCCAAGGGAGAATATTTTCACGGCCCAGGGCCACTCATTCACGTCCAACGGCGGGGTCTCTGGAAAGAGGGCCCGTTTCCTGACAAGCTCCCTGACATAACCGACCTCTATGCCTTCCTTCATGGCACGCGCGGCAAGGCTGGCCATGGAACTGGGGAGCCAGCCTAAAAAGTTGGTGTGCCTCTGCCGGGCGCCCAAGGCAAAGGCCCGGCCGAGCGCCTTCAGCCCCACCTCGTCCTCCCCCATGTCGAGGGAGATCTGCGCATCGAGCACAAGGCACGTGAATTCCGCAATCGAGCTCTTCATGCGGTGCCCAAGCTTTCTGGTCTTATCAAGATACTGCCTCGCCCCACGTTCATCACCTATTGCGTGTAAGGCCTGGGCCATCCCGGTAAGATTCACCAACTCGGGCATGGTAGTACCTCCCACATTGGCGTGATGGAGCCCCTTCTCAAAGTTGACCACGGAAAACTGGATGTCTCCTATCGCCAACGAGTGGAAACCCATGACAAAGTAATAATAGGAAAGGTGCAGGTTGTTGACATACTCCATCTCCCTGAAGCATTTGACTATTTGAGAAAAAAGTTCCTCCACCCATTGAAGGTCGCCGTAAGAGACGGCCAGGAGCGCGGCTGCGAGGTGGTACTGGCTCTCCCAGATATGGACCCCGGAACTTCTGGCAAGCTCCAACCCTTCTTTCCTCGCCTTGAGACACTCCTCGTAAAGGTCGGCGAAGAGATAGTATAACTGCTCGGCGGATATCTTCCTTGCCTTCACAAGGGGTGAGATCTCCTCCGGCAGGGGGATCATCTGCAGAGTGTCAAGTACCATGGCGGCGCTTGCCAGTCTCTCGGACCAGCAATAGTGAATAACAAGGTGGTTGCCTACGAGCATCCTGAGGTCAGGTTCCCCCTTGCCCTCTATTATCCTGTGGGCCCGTTCCTTCCAGAGGTCAAAGTCCGGATGGTCGGGTTGCCTGAGGGCCATGATGTAAAAGAAGCTTGATGTGGCATGATCCTCCAGGTTTCGGGAGAGGGCTTGGGGGTGCGTTTTGAGGAGTTTACTGAAGGTATCTATCCAGCGGTCGCTCTGACTGTAGTCCTTGTATTCCACTGAGATCGAGTTGAGGATCCCGCATATGGCCCTCACCATGCCGACGAAGTCGTCTGAAGCCCTGAATTCGTCGAAGGCGTTTTCAAAGTGAGTAAGGCTCTCGGCGGGGTTGAAGGGCAGGCGGCAGTTTCCGAGCCAATAGCCGAGCCAGGGGGTAACTTTGAAGATCCCTTCGGGGATGCCTTTTATCCACCTCTCAAGCGTATCGTCCATGTCGTACTTTATCAGCCTGGGCGCCTCCTTGATTATCAGCGAGACGAGGGTGTCCCAGTCTTCGCACTCCATGAGGAGTCTGGTTGCGGCCTCCTTCTGGCCGTCCTCCAATAAGACCCTCGCGGCCTTGGCCTTGACCTTCATGAGGGTTTCGTGGTCCAGCTCCTCCTCGACCTTGGCGAGCAGAAACTGGCGGAAAAGATAATGGAACTGGTAATGAACCCTTTTGTTGTGCACGTGCCTGAGGGTGAAACAATTCTTCTGTGCCATGTCAGAAAGGATGGACGAGGCGTTATTATTGGAGGTTAGTTCTTTCGCAATGTGAGCGGTCGTGCTTGGCAGGAGCGATGTCTTCAGCAGGAAATCTCTAATCTCTACGTCGAGCTTCTCGAATATCTCGGCTACAAAGTAGTCGAATATCAGCTCTGAGGTGGCCAGGCTCGTCGACTCGATGCTCAGCCCCTCTATCTTCATTCTCTCAAGCAGGAGCACGAGCCCGGCGGCCCAGCCGTGAGTTTTATTCTGAAGGTCTTGAATGATTTCCTCGGAAAGCTTCGTGCCGCCCCTTTTATGGGCGAGTTCCCTGGACTCGTCCAGGGTCAGGCGCAGATCATCCCAGGTGATGAGCTTCATCTGCTGGTATGCCCTCATACGCGAGAAGGTAGGAGGTGGGTCGTTATGGCTTATCACGATGACCTTTACACCTTCAGGGATCTCCGAGAGCCCGTCCCGGACTATGGCATTAAAGGTTTTATCATTGAGGGCATCCTGGTAGTTGTCGAATACCAGGACAGAGGGGGCCTTGAGTCGACTGTACAGGCCCTGAAAGAAACGGCGGGTGAAAACGTTCAGATGTTGGAGTGACTCAGGGACAAGGCTCGGTAGCTTTTTTTTCCTGCGGGGTGAGACCTTGTAGGCGGCCAGGCCGAGATAATAAAAAAATGTGGCGGCCTCCTTGTCTCCGTGGTCTACCTGGTACCAGAGGCTCTGCATACCTCGTGACTCGATGTAGCTCGATACCAGGGTAGTCTTGCCCGACCCGGGAGGACCGCTTATCCATAGAACTGGAACATCCCTTAAGACGTCCAGTCGGGAAAAGAGCCTTTCTCTCATAAGTACCGTCTTGAAAACCGGTCTGCTTATCTTTGCGAGGGAGGCCGTTTTATTCATTTCGTATCAAGAGAGATGATAGAGTACATGAAGCTCTCTTTTTTTAAAGAGTTGCCAAAAAAGAGAAAATTTAAATTGATTGTTATAATTTTACCATCTTTTCAAGTAGTTCGCAATAGTATTTGATGCTTAAGGTGATACTTTTACGGCCAGGCTGTAAGCGGTTAAGACTACAAGGAATCAACGAAAAAAGACTAAAAAATGGCAACAATAATCACCCCCCCATGGTCCTATATTGACGGTGAATTTTTTTGGCGGCATGCCTTTGTTGTTATTTTTTATTAGATAAATTCGTCCTCTTTTTCATCCTCTAATAGCATCAAACACGACCTTCGCTTTTAACTCTGCTGAGTACCTCTTACGCTTTGTCTTGCTCATGGGTAATCCTCAAGAGGGTCCAGCCGGAGGCAAAAGAATATCTCTGTAAACTGCCTTATGCGGATACAGGGCAGAATGCGAGCCGATTACCTTAAGGCCAGAGAGACGTTTTATAGAGATTGGGATAGGATGGTTACCTTCTACGACTTTCCCGGAGAGCATTGGAGGCACAGAAGAACCTCTAACATTGTTGAGTCTTTTTTTTTTACGGTGAGGCTACGTACCGGTGCCGCAAAACGCTTCATAAAGGTCTCTAACGCCACGGCTATCATATGGAAAGTTCTCATGGTTGTGGAGAAAGGCTTCAGGAAGTTGAACGCTCCACTCGCCCCGACCAAAAAATCAAGGGGTTACGGAATTTTTCGTGGCCCCTTTTTTATATAAAGCAGTGACTTTCTGATTAAGAGAATAGATGTACTTCCCATATGGTCAAGGGCAGGGCTTTTTTTTGGGGGACGGTAAGAAAGAGGCGAGGGTGGGCACGATGATTAATGTTGCCGCAACGCTGCTCAGGAGCCCGCCGATTACGGTTATGGCAAAGGGTTGAAAGATTCTTGAACCCGTAGTTGTCCCGATGGCCGCAGGCAGGAGCGCCGCTATGGTCGTAAAGGTCGTGAGGAGGATGGGGCGAAGGCGCACCGATACTGCCGAGCTCAGGGCCTCGAAAGTACCCTTGCCTGAAGAGCGTTCTCTGTTTGAGCAGTCCATGAGCACGATGGCGTTATTTACGGCTATCCCGGCAAGTGTTACCGCGCCCATGGCAACGGATACGTCCACTCCCTGCCCGGTGAGAAAGAGGGCTATGAGGGCCCCGATGAATGAGAGCGGTATGGTAAGGAGGATGACAAGGGGTTGCATGAGGGCATGAAACTGCATGACCATGATAAGATAAATAAGCACCATGGCCGCCATGAGCGTAAAGGCCATCTCAAGGGCCGTCTTCATAAGCACGCGGTACTGCCCGGCAAACTCTATGCTGTACCCGGCGGGAAGTTGGACCTCATCAAAACGCCTCTGAAGTCTCTTAATAACCGTAGAAAAATTACCTTCCAACTCGGCTATGAGGGTAATCTCTCTTCTTCCGTTAATGCGTGTTATGGAGGCGGGGGATGGCCTCACTGTGATATGGGCAACCCGTTCAAGGGGCAGAGCGGACTTGCCGCCTATGGGAAGTAGCCGTATATCCTCCGGGCTTTGAGCCTCACCGCCCCCTAACCTCACCATCACTGCCACGTCTCCTTTCTGCCTGATTATGCGTGTCGCCTCCACTCCAAGGCGTGTTGCCTGAAGCGTGGTAAGGACCTCGGCAGGTTCCACTCCGTACTTTGCGAGCGCACCGCGGTCAAGTCGAACAGTCACCTCCTTTTGACGAACCTTTGTATTATTTATGACATTACTTATGGCAGGGTCTTTCGTTAGTATCCCTTCAACCTCTCCCGCAAGCCCGGTAAGTTTTTCCATATCCGTGCCGTATATGGTAACGCCGAAGAGCGCCGGAAGACCTGAGAAACTCTCGTCAATCTTCTCCTGCGTGGGCTGATGATAGAGAAAGACCATGCCATTCATGGTGGAA
>CAZSAY010000069.1:0-8623 GCA_964605225.1 uncultured Thermodesulfobacteriota bacterium
TTATCAAGAAAAATATCACTGAACGCGCCCTCTACGAGCAATACCCCATAAGGGGGCATAAGATTTGGTTACAGCGTGGGAAGGTTATTGCAATAAACACAATTGAGAAAATAGTTGACGAAAGGGTGCCCGCGGATGAGGCGTTGTTCCTTGCGCCGTTTATCCCTACCATGTACTATGTGCTAAAAAGGGATTCTCCCACGTGGGATACCTACTTCCTGTTCAAGGCTTCTCCTGAGGAGCAGGCCAAAATCATAGCTTCCCTTGAGGAGCATAACGTACGATGGGCCATAGTGGGCGACCAGGACCTCGACGGCCGCGATGACCTCCGTTTCAGTAGGACCAATGAGATAGTCTGGGCCTATCTCCGGCGTAACTACGACCTCGTGGACCAGCTATGGAGTCTACCGGGCTATGTCTTCATACATAAGAGAGACCAGGTAAGGGGTAAGTGATTTGGCGTTTAAGCACAAGGCAGATATGCTCGGTGATAGAGAAAATAATAAGGCAATTATCCAGGTAATCCTCCTTGCCGCCTTTCTATCAGGGCTTGCCTATTACCTGCAGGCGAATATTGGCCTGGATATGCAGGATGAGGGATATCTCCTTTACGGGGCGGTACAGACCGCGGCAGGCAAGGTCACCAAATTGGACTTTCGCGGTTATGACCCGGGCAGGTATTATTGGATGGCCGCCTGGACTTTCCTCTTTGGCGAGGGCCTTGTGGCCATGCGCTTTTATCTCGCCCTCTTCGGCGGCATAGGCCTCTGCCTTGGCCTCCTGGCGGCAAGGAGGGTCATAAGGTCTTTCTGGGGACTAATTCCCCTGGGGGTCCTGTTATTAGTATGGATATTCCCCACATATCGCCCCTTTGAGATAACCTTTGCCATGGGCACGGTCTTCTTTGTCACGCGCCTCATTGAGGCCCCTACCTTAAAGCGATACTTTTGGAGCGGCGTCTTTGTAGGTGTGGCGGCCTTTTTCGGTAGAAACCTTGGGCTCTATGGTCTTTTTGCCGTCACAATTACGGCACTTTACATATGGCTGAGGCTGGAGAGGGGGTTTCTTTTAAAGAGCTACGCCTCTTTTGTCGGCGGGATTTTTCTTGGTTATTCGCCCATATTTATCATGGCCATATTCATCCCCGGGTTTTTCTCCGCTTTTATTGATTCCATATTGTTTATCTTAAGACGCGGGGCCACCAACCTGCCCCTGCCCGTACCATGGCCATGGCACGCCATCTTTGCCGGAAAGGCTGGATTTGTATTTCTTCAAGATTTTTTTCTCGGGCTACTCTTCCTCGCCACGCCTATTGTTTATCTCCTCTGCCTTGTGAGGCTACCTTTTATAAAAAAAGTGGATATAAAACGTAACGCCCTTTTGACGGCCAGCCTCTTTACAGGTATTTTTTATATGCACTATGCCTTCTCACGGGCCGACATTTACCACCTCGCAAGTAGCATACACCCGTTTTTTTTAGCCCTGGCCGCCCTTGTCTGTCTTATGAAGAGAGGGTGGATTAAAAAGGTCCTTATCGTCTCAACGGCGCTATTTCTCGCCCTTGCATCCATATTTACCATTATCCCGGCTAAACCCTTTATCAAAAAAAACATTACATATCGTGGCAGTTTTGTGGAGTATCCCATTAGGGGTCATAAGATGTGGATTAACGGCGGACCGGTTATGACAGTAAGTACAATTGAGAGAATAGTCCGCCAGTGGGTGCCCGCTGATGAGGGACTCTTCATCGCGCCCTATCTCCCTACCATGTACTATGTGCTGAAAAGGGATTCTCCCACGCGGGATACCTACTTCCTGTTCAAGGCTTCTCCTGAGGAGCAGGCCAAAATCATAGCTTCCCTTGAGGAGCATAACGTACGATGGGCCATAGTGGGCGACCAGGACCTCGACGGCCGCGATGACCTCCGTTTCAGTAGGACCAATGAGATAGTCTGGGCCTATCTCCGGCGTAACTACGACCTCGTGGACCAGCTATGGAGTCTACCGGGCTATGTCTTCATACATAAGAGAGACCAGGTAAGGGGTAAGTGATTTGGCGTTTAAGCACAAGGCAGATATGCTCGGTGATAGAGAAAATAATAAGGCAATTATCCAGGTAATCCTCCTTGCCGCCTTTCTCTCGGGGCTTGCCTTCTATCTTCAGTCCGCTATTGATATTAACCTTGCCGATGAGGGATACTTCCTTACCGGAGCGGTGCGTACGGCAATGGGCAAGGTGCCCATAAGGGATTTTTATGCCTACGACCCGGGCAGGTATTACTGGATGGCCGCCTGGAGCTCCCTCTTTGGCGAGGGCCTCGTGGCCATGCGTTTTTATCTCGCCTTCTTTGGCGGCATAGGCCTCTGCCTCGGTCTACTGGCGGCGCGGCGGGCCGTAAGCTCTTTTTATTGGCTCATCCCCCTGGGGGTTTTTTTCACTATATGGATATTCCCAAGGTATCATACCTTTGAGATAACCTTTGCCATGGCCACGGTCTTCTTTGTCACGCGTCTCATTGAAGCCCCTACCTTAAAGCGATACTTTTGGAGCGGCGTCTTTGTAGGCGTGGCGGCCTTTTTCGGGAGAAACCTTGGTCTCTATGGTCTTCTTGCCATCACAGTTACGGCACTTTACATATGGCTGAGGCTGGAGAGGGGGTTTCTTTTAAAGAGCTACGCCTCTTTTGTAGGCGGGATTTTTATCGGTTATTCGCCCATCTTTATCATGGCCATATTCATCCCCGGGTTTTTCCATGAGTTTATCGACTCCATATTGTTTTTCTTCAGAGTCGGGGGCACCAACCTGCCCCTGCCCGTTCCATGGCCATGGTATGCCATATCAACAGAGGTTGGAGGATTCGCCTTACTGCGCTACCTTTCTATTAGCCTCCTCTTTTTCGTAATGCCCCTCGGTTATCTCCTCTGCCTTATAGGGCTACCTTTTATCAAAAAGGAGGAGCTACGGTCTAACGCCCTCTTTACGGCCAGTCTCTTTACCGGTGTCTTTTATCTGCACCCTGTATTTTCGCGCCCTGACATTGAGCACCTCGCGCGGGGCATACACCCCTTCTTTCTTCTCATACTGGCTTTTTTCTATCTCATTAAGGGAAAAAAGGGTGGAAAAATCCTTATCGTACTTATGAGTCTCTTTTTTGTCTTTGTATCCACTTGTTCCATTATCCCTGAAAAACCCTTTATCAAAAAAAATATTACACAACGCGGTAGCTTCATAGAGTATCCTGTAAGGGGAGACAAGATTTGGCTCCACCGTGGTCAGGTTATAGCCATAGATACAATAGTAAACATTATCCGTAAAAGAGTACCCCCGGACGAGGCCTTGTTTATAGCGCCTTTTATCCCAACCATGTATTATATACTGGAGAGGGAGGTCCCAACGAGAAACACTTATTTTCTCAGCAAACGTACCCCATGGGAGCAGAAGATGGTTATTGAATCGCTTGAGGCCCATGATGTAAGGTGGGCCATAGTGGGCGACATACCCCTTGACGGCAGGGATGATCTCCGATTCAGTAATACTTACAACTTGGTATGGGCCTATTTTCAGCGTAACTACGTCCTGGCAGACCCACTTCTGCGGATACCGGGCTATGTCTTAATACATAAGAGAGATAAAATAGGAGCGGAGACGGAGTGAGGACGAAATGAATATACCTTTTAATAAACCCCATGTAACGGGCAGGGAATTTTGCTATATAGAAGAGGCCATTTTGAAGTCTCATCTCTCCGGTGACGGCATGTTCAGTAAGCGATGCCAGGGGTGGCTGGAGAAAAAACTCGGTGGAGGCCGTGTTTTTCTCACACATTCATGCACCGGCGCCCTTGAGATGGCCGCCATACTCGCTGGCATCGGTCCCGGCGATGAGGTCATCATGCCCTCTTATACATTTGTCTCAACGGCCAATGCCTTTGTGCTTCGAGGCGCAGTACCCGTTTTCGTGGATATACGTCCCGATACCCTTAATATCGACGAAAAAAAGATAGAGGAGGCCGTAACGTCACGGACAAAGGCCATAGTCGCCGTGCATTACGCCGGCGTGGGCGCTGAGATGGACGCCCTTACGGAGATAGCAAAGCGCCGCGGGCTCATGCTCATAGAAGACGACGCTCAGGGCATCATGTGCGAGTACCGGGGCCGTCCCCTTGGGAGCTTCGGGGCCCTCTCGGCCCTTAGCTTTCATGAGACAAAGAACGTAATATCCGGCGAGGGCGGGGCGATTATCGTAAACGATGATGCCCTTGTGGAGCGCGCCGAGATTATAAGGGAGAAGGGGACGAACCGGTCAAAGTTTTTCCGCGGAGAGGTGGATAAATACCGATGGATGGATATTGGGTCGTCATTTCTTCCAAGCGATATTCTGGCGGCCTTTTTATGGGCGCAACTTGAGGAGGCGCAGACCATTACCGATACACGTCTTGGAATATGGAGAACCTACGACGAGGCCCTTGCCCCCCTTGAAAAGAGCGGCTCTATCAGGCGGCCCCGCATACCTGCCCATTGCCTCCACAACGCCCATATGTACTACGTGCTCACAGATGATGAGGGGGCAAGGACGCGGCTCCTCGCGTTTTTGAAATCAAGGGGCATAGGCGCGGTCTTCCATTATATACCCCTGCATCTATCGCCTGCGGGGCGTCGATATGGCCGCGTTGACGGCGGTATGACCGTAACGGAGGCCATAAGCAAAAGGCTCCTGCGCCTGCCGCTCTGGGTGGGAATGGGCGAAAAAGAGGTCTCCATGGTAGTGGAGTGCATGGAAGATTTTTTCAATAAATAGAAATAAAGACAATGGGGCGGATCCCGTACCCCACCCACTGTGGCAACTTAAAAGACCCCCGGCCCACCCCCACCCTCGACCCTTCCCCGCATGGCCCCTTCAGTCTTCGTTAATCCAGTCCCAGGCCCCGTCTATATCTGCCGGGTTAAAAAACCGGGAGCCCGATGAGGTAAAGGGGCTTGAGAGCTTTGCCATCCATTCTTCCCAGCTTTTATCCCCCACAATGGCTATGCGTTCGAACTCCCTGCAGTGCTTCACCCCGAACTTCATATCATCCCAAGCCGCGTGTAGGTCCCATCCCTTGAAGTCCACGAGGTGGAGGAGGATACGGACCTTGCCCTCGCGCTCTATAACGGCCTCTACCTCGGGGACGAGGACCTTGTAGTCATCATCATGGAGCTTGCCGCTAAGCTCAAAACCTATGACCTTACCCTTGCCTTTTTCCAGTTTCCTGATCATGTTATAGCCCTCCTTTTCTCTGTTGAGAGTCACTTAAAAAAAGAAGATGAAGTCCCATGCCCTACTGCCACCTCAGCTGTACTGCTCTTTTTTCTTTAAAGAGGCCCGCTTTGCCGTATCAAGCTCCCGTTTTCTAAGGCGTACGCTCTTTGGAGTAACTTCGACGAGCTCGTCCTCGGCGATGAACTCAATGGATTGGTCAAGAGAGAGTAGCCGCGGCGGAAGTAGCGTCATCGTGGCGTCGGAGCTTGCGGCGCGCATATTGGTAAGCTTTTTTTCCCGTGTAATATTGACGACAAGGTCGCCGGTGCGGTTTCTCTCGCCTATGACCATCCCCGTATAGACCTCTGTCCCAACCTCTATGAAGAGCTCTCCTCTGTCTGTCATGGCGAAGCTGGCGTAGGTAGTCACCTTGCCGGGCCTGTCGGCCACGAGCGCTCCGCTTATTCGTTGAGGTATGGGGCCGAACCAAGGGGCATGGCCCTCAAAGAGCCTGTTCATAATGCCGGCGCCCTTAGTATCTGTAAGAAACTGGCTGCGAAAGCCGATGAGTCCCCTTGATGGGATAAGAAATTCCATATTTACCCGGCCATGACCGTGGTTCTGCATATTGGTCATCCTGCCCTTGCGCACAGCGAGTTTTTCGATGATTACGCCTGATTTATCATCGGGGACATCGATGAAGACACGCTCCATGGGCTCCATGACCTTGCCATCCACCTCCTTTGTGATGACGCGGGGTTTTGAGACCATAAGCTCAAAGCCCTCTCTACGCATGGTCTCTATAAGCACGGCCATCTGCAACTCACCTCTGCCGTAGACCTCGAAGGCGTCGGCGCGCTCCGTATCCTTTACCTCAATGGAAACATTACCGAGGACTTCTTTGGCGAGCCTCTCCTTAATGTGTCTGGAGGTAAGGAATTTGCCTTCCTTACCTGCAAAGGGACCGTTATTGACGTAAAATATCATCGAGACCGTTGGCTCGTCCACGATTATGCGGGGAAGCGGCTGTGGGTTGTCATTAGCCGAGATGGTATCGCCTATCTTGATGTTGTCTATACCGGCTATCGCTATGATATCGCCGGCCTCAAGGCGCTCTACCTTGGTCTTGGTTAATCCCCTGAAGGTGTACAGGGCCGATAGTTTCAGCCCTTGTCTCGTGCCTTCGGCCGTGCAGAGGGCATAGGCCTTGTTTATCTCAAGAAGACCGCTATTCAGTCTGCCTATGGCCACCTGCCCCACATAGGAGTCGTATGCCAGGCTTGTCACGAGAAACTGCGTCACGGCCTTGTCGTCTGCCACCGGGCCGGGAATCTCTTTCAAGACGGTCTCGAATAGAGGCGTAAGGTCTGTTGAGCCGTCGTCAAGCTCGTTATGGGCCACACCGGCCTTGGCGTTGGTGTAAAGTATGGGAAACTCAATCTGAGTTTCCGAGGCGTCAAGGTCTATGAAGAGGTCGTATACCTCGCTCACTACCTCTTCGATGCGGGCATCGGAGCGGTCAATCTTATTTATCACAAGGATAACGGGCAGGTCCTTTGCAAGGGCCTTTTTGACGACAAAGCGTGTCTGCGGCAGAGGCCCCTCGCTTGCGTCTACAAGGAGCATGACGCCGTCCACAAGGTTCAGGCTACGCTCTACCTCTCCGCCAAAATCGGCGTGCCCCGGGGTGTCCACGATGTTTATCTTAATGTCATGGTAGAAGATAGCCGTGTTTTTTGCCTGAATGGTTATGCCCCGCTCGCGCTCAAGGTCCATGGAGTCCATGACACGCTCCGTTACCTCCTGATTGGCGCGAAAGGTTCCGCTCTGCGCGAGCATGGCGTCCACGAGCGTGGTCTTGCCGTGGTCAACATGGGCTATTATTGCGATATTTCTGAATTGCTCTTTTCTCATCAACTCCACCTCTTACCGGTTATCGCCCATCTATAAAAAGGGCCTTTGTATTTTTTTGTATTATTTCTTTAAGAAGGTTTCCCTTCAACAACTCGACTTGCCTCTTTTCTCAAGGTACTTCTGATGATACTCCTCTGCCTCGTAGAAGGGACCGGCAGGGGTTATCTCCGTAACAATGGGCGCCGAAAAGGCGGCCGATTCTTCCATGGCCAGCTTTGATGCCTCGGCAAGGGTCCTCTGCTCCTCATTATGATAAAAAATAACGGAGCGATACTGCGTGCCCACGTCCAGACCCTGCCGGTTCAGCGTAGTGGGGTCGTGTATGGACCAGAATGCCTGCAAAAGAGTATCAAAATCCACAACACCGGGGTCAAAGGAGATAGAGACCACCTCGGCGTGGTCTGTTCCTCCACAGCAGACCTCCTCGTATGAGGGGCCATCGGTCCAGCCCCCCATGAAGCCCACGCGCGTTGATGTTACGCCCTCCACCCTGCTAAAGGCGAGCTCAACGTGCCAGAAACACCCCCCACCAAAGGTTGCTTTTTCCATGGTCAGCCCCCCTTGCCCTTATTTTTCATAAGCTCTTTAAGCTTCTCTACGGCGCTTAAGGCGTCGCCGCCGTACTCATCTGCGCCGATTTTTTTTGAAAAATCCTCGGTGACAACGGCGCCGCCTACGATGGTGGTCACCTTTATGCCCCTTTCGCGGAGTTTTTTTATTATATTATCCATCTCCATCACCGTGGTGGTCATAAGGGCCGATAGCCCTACAACGTCTACCTTTTGCTTCACGGCCTCTTCGAGTATACGCTCTGTGGGGACGTTTTTACCAAGGTCTATGACCTCGAAGCCGTGGTTCTCAAGGAGCGTTGCCACGATGTTCTTTCCTATATCGTGTATGTCTCCCTCAACGGTTGCGAGTAGGACGCGCCCGAGGCTTGGCCCGGATTTATCCTTAAATTCCTTTTTGAGCCTCGCGAAGGCCGCTTTCATGGTCTCCGCAGAGAGCATGACCTGTGGGAGAAAGTATCTATTTGAGGCAAAGAGCTTTCCCACCTCGTTAAGGCCCTGGATCAGCCCATCGTTGCTTATCTCCATGGCGCCGAGCCCCTCGGCGAGGGCCTCTTCCACAAGGGCGGTTATATTCTCCCTGTCACCGTCTATTATAGCGTATTTGAGTTTATCCTTAACTCCGGTTATCTCTCTCGGGGCCTCTTTATTATCCCCTCCAGTGGACTTTGGACCTCCCTTCGGGGCGCTGAGGGTATCTGGGCGCGAGGCGGCGTAGCTGATAAATTTTTCTGCCCTTGTGTCCTTTGCCATGAGTACGGATGCTGAGTAATATGCGTCCATCATGGCCGTGGTCCGGGGGTTTATGATGGCGCAGTCAAGCCCCGCCGATATGGCCATGGAGAGAAAATATGAGTTTATAAGCCCGCGGGCCGGAAGGCCGAAGGAGATATTGCTTACGCC
>CAZSAY010000070.1:0-8237 GCA_964605225.1 uncultured Thermodesulfobacteriota bacterium
ACCAGGATTATAACAGCCTGAATAATAAAGCCTTCGGCTGACACACATTCTCCTTATTAGAGGTTATAACGAAAAATAAGCCGCCTTGACTAAGGCAACTCCACGCACATATAAGTATAACACAAAAGGGTCGGGTAATGCGCGCCTTTTAGCGTGTAAATACCTCCGCGCCTGCAAACCTTGCCGATGAGCCGAGCTCATCCTCTATCCTTAGAAGCTGATTGTACTTGGCCGTACGCTCGGTACGTGAGCACGAGCCTGTCTTTATCTGCCCCGCGCCTGTTGCCACGGCAATATCGGCTATGGTGGTGTCTTCCGTCTCACCGCTTCTGTGGGAGATGACAGAGGTGTAGCCAGCGCGTGTAGCCATATTAACGGCGTCAAGCGTCTCGGAGAGGGTCCCTATCTGATTGACCTTTATGAGTATGGAGTTGGCCACCCCCTGCTTAATGCCGCGTGCTAATCTCACCGGGTTTGTAACGAAGATATCATCGCCGACGAGCTGAGTCTTTTTGCCGAGTTTGTCCGTAAGGAGTTTCCAGCCCTTCCAGTCCTGCTCGTCAAGGCCGTCCTCTATGGAGACGACGGGGTACTTTGAGACGAGTTTTTCTAAATACGAGACTACCTCGGCGCTTGATAGCTTTTTACCGTCTATATTATATTTTCCTCTTGAGTATAACTCGCTCGCCGCGGCGTCGAGGCAGATAAATACGTCTTTACCGGGCCTGTAACCCGCGCCTTCTATGGCGTTTAAGATGAGCTCAAGGGCCTGACTGTTGGATTTCAGCATGGGGGCAAAGCCGCCTTCGTCGCCTACGGAGATGGAGAGGGATTTTTTCTTCAGCACCGCCTTTAGCGTATGGAATATCTCTACCCCTGCCCGAAGGGCCTCACTGAAACGGTTGAACCCCGCAGGGGCTATCATGAACTCCTGAATGTCGAGGTTGTTGTCGGCGTGCGCGCCGCCGTTTATTATGTTCATCATGGGCACAGGAAGGACCCTCGCGGCGGTGCCGCCTATGTACCTGTAAAGTGGTTGCATGGTGGCGCACGCTGAGGCACGCGCCGCGGCAAGCGAGACGGCGAGTATGGCGTTGGCGCCGAATCTTCCCTTGTTTTTTGTGCCGTCAAGTTTGATGAGCGTGGAGTCCACGAGGGGCTGGTCCATGGCGTCGATGCCGAGCATGGCCTTTGCTATGGTTGTGTTTACGGCCTTTACCGCCTTTAATACCCCCTTGCCGTGAAACCTCTTTTTGTTGCCGTCACGGAGCTCAACGGCCTCGAAGCGCCCTGTTGACGCCCCCGATGGCACGATGGCCCGTCCCTTGAAGCCGCCGCTCAAGAGGACTTCCGCTTCTACCGTGGGGTTTCCACGTGAATCAAGCACTTCCCTTGCCGCGACATGAACTATGCTCGTCATAATAGAGCCTCCTTAAACTGGAAGGGGTTTTTATACCGCCCCTTTTATACACCGTAACCGATAAAGTGGTGAAAGCCACCTTTACTTTTATACCGCCCCTTTTATATTGCCCCTGAGATGAAAAATATCCGGAAAAAATTAATTTCTCCCGCGAATGAGCCTATTATACTTTTGAGGCCGGAAATAGCAAGGCAAATCATGGCTCTTATCTACGCCCTCAGAATTATTGTATAATAAAGAGAGGGACGGGAAGGGGGTAGCTTATGACCACTATCGCCATCATAACACTCTTTGGAGCCGTCATGCTCCTTCTCTACGGCATAAGGCTCGCCGGAGAGGGGTTGCAGAAGGCCGCCGGGACGAGGCTTAAGGGCTTTTTATTAAAGGCCACGAGCAATCGTTTCAAGGCCCTTGGTTTCGGTGCGCTCATGACGGCCCTCTTACAGAGTTCGAGCGCCACTACTGCAATGCTTGTGGGGCTCGTCGGCTCGGGCCTCATAGGGCTATACGAGACCATGGGCCTTATACTGGGCGCGGATATAGGCACCACTCTTACTGTTCAGCTTATCTCATTCAGAATCTACGATTGGGCGCCCCTCCTTGTGGGAGTGGGCGTATTTATTATCCTCACATCAAAAGGCGGAAGAAAAAAGGACGTGGGCCTTGCCATGCTTGGCTTCGGCTTCGTTTTTTTAGCCCTGAAGATAATCGTAGACGCCTTTTCTCCCATAGCCGAGAACATAGCCGTAAGAGACGCCCTTATAGATATAAGCCGTGACCCTCTTGCCGGGATTATTATCTCCGCCTTTTTCACGGCCCTATTCCAGAGTAGCGCGGCAACGCTCGGCATAGCCATTACGGCGGCTCACGCCGGGCTCCTTACTATTGACGGGGCCATGCCCATTGTGCTCGGCGCAAACCTTGGCACCTCCGTATCGGCCATATTAACGAGCATTAACGCCCCTGTGGACGCTAAACGCGCTGCCTTTGCCCATGTACTCTTCAAGATACTTGGCCTTTTGCTTGTCTTGCCATTTCTTGGCCTCTTTACAGCCCTTACAGGGTTTACCGCCCATACAACTGCGCGGCAGGTGGCAAACGCCCATACCCTTTTTAATCTTGGCATCGCCCTCTTATTTCTCCCCTTCATAGGCCCGTTTACGGCCCTTGTAAAGAGAATTATCCCCGATAAGGGCGGTAAGGCCGGGACTTTTGGACCAAAGTTCCTCGACCCTCTCGTCCTTAAATCCCCGACGCTGGCCCTTGCGCAGGCCTCGCGCGAGGCACTTCGCCAGTCTGATATCGTTAAGGATATGCTCATAAGGTCCATGGAGGCCTTTGATAAGAGAGATATCTACTTTATAGAGGAGATAGAGGCTATGGACGACCAGGTGGACACTCTGGACAGGGAGATAAAACTGTACATCGCCAGGATATCACGGGAGGGACTTAACGAGGAACAATCCGCGAGAGACTTTGATATAATGCATTTTTCCGATAATATGGAGAATATCGGCGATGTCATTGATAAAAACCTCATGGAGATAGCGAGAAAGAGGGTAAGGAAGGAGCTTACCTTTTCGGGACCTGGCGTCAGGGAGATACGGGGCCTGTACAGAGAGGTTATCAGTAACTTCGAGCACGCCACAGCGGCCTTTGCCACTGGAGACAGGGAGCTTGCCGAAAAGGTAGTTGCCATGAAGAGCGCGATCTCCCTCATGGAAAGGGAGATGCGCGACGCCCATCTAAGGAGGCTTCAAATGGGCCTCAAAGAGAGTGTTGAGACGAGCTCCATACACCTTGATGTCCTTGCCAACCTTAAGAGGATTAACTCTTATATTACAAATACGGCCTATACCCTCTATTCAAAAAAAACGGACTAAGGGCCATCCCTTTTAAATGAAGGTCTGATGTTTTCTGTCTTTCCACGGTTACAATAAAGGGCTCTTATCTCCAGGGCAGGAAATCTCTGAACATGTGAGAAAAAACCACTTTTTTTATCTTTTTTTCCTAATAATTCAGCTTCAGGTTAATCGCTCTTTCCCCGCGGCATAAGTCCAGACATAAAAAGTGATTTGCATTATAAGGCCTTAACGTGTATAAATTATGCTTAAGCATAATATATTCACTCTTCCCTACATGGTCTCACGAGCCATCGCCGGGGGTGATGCGGTGAGGTCTTTTTCATGAGTAGATGGGTCGAAAAACAATTGCCATGAAAAAATACGATATCATAGTAATCGGCTCAGGTCCCGGCGGAGAGAAGGCCGCCATTCAGGGGACAAAGATCGGTAAAAGCGTTGCCATTATCGAGCGTGAGCCCTTCATAGGGGGCGCCGGGATACATACAGGCACCATACCAAGCAAGACCCTCCGAGAAACGGCCATGTATCTTGCCGGGCTTCGCCAGCGCGCTGTCTTCGGTTTTCAGTACTCCCTGAATCGTGACGTCACACTCGGCGAGCTCATGTACAGGAAGACCGATGTCATAAGGCGGCAGATGGAGGTAACCCTCGATCAGCTCGGAAGAAACAACGTTGAGATAATCTACGGTGAGGGCTCTTTTGTCGATAAGCACAGCGTCTCCGTCTCTTCCACGAAGGACGGGACCGAGGAGATTATAAAGGCCCCTATCATCATCATAGCTACCGGCACAAGGCCGGCAAGGCCTGTCAAGATACCCTTCGAGCATGAACATATCCATGACACGGATTCTATCCTCGGTCTTGACAAACTTCCCGAAAGCCTTACCATAATAGGCGGCGGCGTCATAGGGTGCGAGTATGCCTGCATCTTCGCGGCCCTCGGGGTCAAGGTGACGCTTGTGGAGAAAAGGCCGCGCGTGCTGAGGTTTGCCGATGAGGAGATTACAACGAGCCTTACATACTGGATGAGGCACTCGGGCGTGACCATGCAGTTATCTGAAGAGGTTGTTGATATACAGGTAGATGACAGATCAAGGGTCGTTACGGAGCTTGGGAGCGGAAAGTTCATAGTCTCCGATCAACTCCTTTATACAATGGGAAGGACGGGTAACACACATGCCCTGAAACTTAAAAACATCGGCATCAAGGCGGGGCCCAAGGGACTGCTAAAGGTGAACTCCTCTTTTCAGACCGCTGTCCCCAATATCTACGCCGTGGGCGATGTCATAGGTTTTCCTTCACTTGCGGCTACGTCCCGTGAACAGGGCAGGCGCGCCGTCTGCAACGCCTACGAGAAAGAGAGCCTTACCTGCGAGACCACAGGGGCCATGCCCTTTGGTATCTACACCATACCGGAGATATCAATGGTCGGGGCCAATGAGGAGGAGCTTCGAAAAGAGCGTGTCCCCTACGAGGCGGGCAGGGCCTTTTTCGAGGAAGTGGCCAGGGGCCAGATTACAGGCGATGTCCACGGCATGGTTAAACTCCTCTTTCACAGAGAGAGCCATAAACTCCTTGGAGTCCATATCATCGGTGAAAAGGCCTCGGAGCTCATTCATATAGGTCAGGCCGTCATGAACTTCGGCGGCACCGTGGATTACTTTAAAGATACGTTGTTCAATTACCCCACACTATCAAACGCCTACAAGGTGGCGGCTTTGAACGGACTTAATAAATTATAATTTTACGTCAAGGAGGACTTGGATGAAACTCAATATCGTATTTTACAGCCTGTACGGCCATGTCTATCAGATGGCCGAGGCCGTGGCAGAGGGGGCGCGGAGCATTGACGAGGCCGTTGTAAAGATCTATCAGGTGCCTGAGACCCTCTCTGACGAGGTCCTGGAGAAGATGAACGCCGTCGAGGCTCGAAAGACCTTTGCCGGTATCCCCACTGCAACGGTAGAGACCCTTGCCGAGGCCGATGGTATTATCTTCGGCACGCCTACGAGGTTCGGCAATATGTGCGCACAGATGAGGACCTTTCTTGACTCAACGGGTCAGCTCTGGCTACAGGGCGGGCTTGTTAATAAAGTTGGAAGCGTCTTTGTCTCCACGGCCACACAGCACGGAGGGCAGGAATCCACCATACTTAGCTTTCATACCACGCTTCTCCACCACGGGATGATAATAGTTGGAATGCCTTATACGGAGAAACGTCAGATGACCTTAGAGGAGATTACGGGGGGCTCGCCTTACGGCGCCACGACAATAGCCGCCCCTGACGGGTCGCGTAAGCCGAGTAAAAACGAGCTTGAGATGGCCCGCTTTCAGGGCATGCACGTTGCAAGGATTGTAAAACGCCTTAAAGACAACAAGATAGAGGACGAATAGGCGCAAGGGGAGGGGGGGCCGTGATGCGGGAGAGGCGGCTCGCAATAAGAAGCCGCCTCATTTGGCATGTACCCTCCTGGTTAAAAAATATTGAAGTGAGGACGGGTAATTAAGTAAGGTGCCAGTTGAGTGCCAAAGGAGAAAAAATAGGCGCTGTTGTCCCTGTTTTTTCCATACGTCTTCCTCTGCGTAATGGACTGGGTATGTATATGGATTATTTAACGACAGACCGTGGCACCGCCACACCAACCTTAAAAAGGGAGAACTGCACCATGAAACTGTTCATCTGTATGCTTTTGCAGGTCCTGCTATTTGTACCTCTCACAAGCTTTGCCGCCGATGGGGGATTAAACCCCATCACTCAAAATCACGGCGCAACCGAAGTTACAGAGGCAGGAAAGACCGAGGTTGTAAAGACCTACGGTAATCTCCCCCTTTATTTTATCAAGAACAACGGTCAGGTAGACGAAGAGGTGACTTTTTATGAGAGAGGCGCGGGGCACGCCACGTCTTTTACAAAAGACGGCGTAGTCCTCTCCCTTACCAAAAGATATGACAGGGCAGGAGAGCCCTCTTTTAATGAGCTCATCCTGGGGCTAAAGCCGGTAAAATCAGCGGGGCCAACCACCGAGGCCGTGAGCCTCTCCTTTGTTGGAGCAGATAAAAAGGCCGATATAGTCGCAAGCAGGAAGCAAGGCGGCCATGTGAATTATTTTGCAGGCAATGATAAGTCGGAGTGGCGCACAAACATCCCCACCTACGGGGCCGTTACATATAAAGATGTCTACAAGAACATTGACATCAAATTTTACGGCAACAACAGTAACATCGAGCACGACGTAATCGTCCGCCCGGGTGGTGATTTTTCAGAGGTCATCTTCGCCTATAAGGGTATTAAAGGCCTTAAGGTCACTGATGCGGGAGACCTTGAGATAAGCCTCCAGCAAGGCAAACTAATTGAGAAAAAACCCCTCATCTATCAGGAGATAAAGGGTGAGAGGATTACAGTAACCGGGGCTTACAGGGTTTTTGAAGAAAAAGACGGGGCCTTTTCCTATGGTTTCAATGTAGCCTCTTACGACCACTCAAAAGACCTCGTTATAGACCCTGTGCTAATATGGTCCACCTATCTTGGCGGTATCAATGATGATTTAGGCGTGGACATAGCAGTTGACAGCACCGGTGCTACTTATGTTGTGGGAACTATCCTCCCTCCCCTCGCGAAAGTTCCGGCCTTTAACCTCCTGCCCGGGGTCATTGGCGGCGGGGCGGACATCTTTGTTACGAAGATAGACCCCGCGGGTTCCGCCTTTGTATACTCCACATTCTTCGGGGGGAGCGCTGATGAAAGAGGTAGAGCAATAGCCGTTGACAGCGCGGGAGTGGCCTATGTGACAGGTCAGACCTCATCCACTGACTTTCCCCTCATGAACCCCATTCAGGTAGCTTTGTTGGGGTTATCAGACGCCTTTGTCACGGAGTTAAACCCCGCCGGCACGGCCCTTGTCTACTCCAGCTATCTTGGGGGAAGCGGAGGTGATAACGGTAATGGTATCGCCGTTGACAGCGCGGGGAGTATTTATGTAACAGGTCAGACCACTTCCACGGACTTTCCCCTGTTTAACCCCGTTCAGGTAGCTTTGTTGGGGTTATCAGACGCCTTTGTCACGGAGATAAACCCCGCCGGCACGGCCCTTGTCTTCTCCAGCTATCTTGGGGGGAGCAGTTTTGATAGCGCTAATAGTATCGTCGTTGACAGCGCGGGAGTGGCCTATGTGACAGGTCAGACCTCATCCACTGACTTTCCCCTCATGAACCCCATACAGGTAGCCTTTGGGGGGAGCTCGGACGCCTTTGTCACGAAAATAAATTGCTTCATCGGCACGCCCCTTGTATACTCCACCTACCTTGGGGGGAGCAATAATGATATCGGTAATGAAATAGCCATTGACAGCGTGGGTTCTGCCTATGTAACAGGAAATACTTCATCCACGGACTTTCCCCTCATGAACCCCGTTCAGGGCGTCTATGGCGGCGCCTCCTCAGACGCCTTTGTCACGGAGATAAACCCTGCAGGCACTGCCCTTGTCTACTCCACCTACCTTGGTGGGAGCGGTATTGACGGGGGTAATGGAATAGCCGTTGACAGCGCGGGAGTGGCCCATGTAACAGGAAATACCTCATCCACGGACTTTCCCCTCATCAACCCCATCCAGACGCCATTGAATGGATTTATTGACGCCTTTGTCACGAAAATAAATTCCACAGGCACTGCCTTTGTCTACTCCACCTACCTTGGGGGGGGCGGTGATGATTTCGGTCAAGCAATAGCCCTTGACAACGTTGGCGCGGCCTATTTAACGGGGTTTACCCGTTCCACAGACTTTCCCCTTATGCTTCCCATACAGGGGGTCAGTGGTGGAGGTTCGGATACCTTTATCACAAAGATTAGCGCCCCACCACTGAAACTCACCATCACTCCCGACGCCGTCTCCGTACCCCGTATTGTCGGCGGCGCCACCCTTGGCTACAACGTGACGGCCACGAACACCACGGCC
>CAZSAY010000071.1:0-7955 GCA_964605225.1 uncultured Thermodesulfobacteriota bacterium
TCAAAGGTATTGTCGGCAAAGCCCACGCTCATGGCGTCCATGTTCAGGACGTTTATGTTATCGAGGCGGTTATCATCAATTTTTTTCTTTGCCTGACGGAGCATCTCCTGTGATAAATCTATGCCTACTACCTTGCAGTGCTTCGGGAAGACGGAAAAAGAAAGCCCCGTGCCGACTCCCACGTCAAGGATACGCTCGCCCGGCTTGATATCCATGCTTGTAATGGCGTTACGTATTCTGGGATAAAAAAATCTCTTGAAAAGCACATCATATACCTTGGAATAAGCGGCGTAAACCTTCTTAATGCTATCTATCTCCATTGACTCCCCTCCTCCACCAAGGAAGGATTCATCTAAGGACATCTCTTTCTTCAACTCTTCCTCCAGTTAAAAAACCGATCATTTTTATGCTATCAATCCAAAGAGACAACGATTACGCAATAAACGAGCAAAAGGTCTTAACCTCCACGGGGGCGAAGATAAACGGAAATACGCCCGGTCTTAACCGGGGGTTTAAGACTCTTGAATATCAACTAATATATATCAGTCGGATAAAGAGCGCAACACTTTTTTCATATCCTCCATCTCTACCCTTTTCCCCTCTAACCGCTCTTTTCCTTAATCCCCTGCCCGCCTCTTAGGGCACGAGGACCCGCAAAGGCCTCGGCGGTCCTTGAGACCTCGCGTATCCTGAACCCCGGTTTTACGGCCCCGCCCCACGAATCCGTATAAGGAGAGAAGGCCAGAGAAAAGCCCTCTCCGTTAAGCTCCTTCATCCCGGCCATGCCAAAGCCTATGCCGCGGGCCATGGTCCCGGCCTGGCTGAACCTGAAACGCAGGTGCCTGCCGCCAACTACCTTGGTATCCATTAAAGTAGTATCCGTAAGACATAGAAGCGGCTCGCGGTTGGCCACACCAAAAGGCGCGAGGTTCTCAATCTCCGATATGGCCCGAAGGTTCATGTCTTTTATAGATACCCTCGCGTCAAGCTCCACCTCCGGGATAAGGTCATCTTCGCTAAGCACATTTGCGGCATAGCTTAGGAACTGCTCTTTAAAGGTATCTATCTTATCCTTATGTATGGAAAAACCCGCCGCGGCCCTGTGTCCGCCGTATCGCAGGAGTATGGGGGCGGAATTTATTATACCCTCGAGCATATTAAAGGCCCTGACGCCCCTTGCGGAGCCCCGGCCAACGTCGCCGTCAACGGCTATCATCACAGCGGGAAGACCAAAGCGCTCTGTAAGCCTTGAGGCCACTATGCCGATAACTCCCTGATGCCAGTTGTCGGAAGATAGGACAAGGGCTCTCTTCCCGGTCCCGTCTATCATGGCAAGGGCCTCGTCCATGATGTCGCTCTCCAGCTTTCGTCTTGAGATATTGGCCTCATCAAGCTCCCGGGCGATAACCATGGCACTGGTCTCGTCTTCGCTTACAAGAAGCGAAAGTGCCCGCTCGGCCCTGGCGATTCTACCTGCCGCGTTAAGGCGGGGGGCAAGCTTAAAGGCTATGTGGTGGGCCTCTACCGGGCCGGGCCGGAGCCCCGAGACCTCTTTCAGGGCTACAAGGCCGGGTCTATCCGTACGGGCAAGCTCTTTTAGTCCATAGCGGACAAAGATTCTATTCTCGTCAACAAGGGGGACCATATCCGAGACGGTTCCTATGGCCACAAGGTCAAGAAACCTCTTGAGATTTGGCCCCTTACCCTTGATAAAACCGCTTTCCCGGAGCGCTGACCTCAAGGCCATGACAAGGTTAAAGGCAACGCCAACGCCGGCAAGCCTCTTGAAGGGGAAGGCACAGCCCTCCTGAAGGGGGTTTATGAAGGCCGCGGCCGGTAAGGCCCGCGCCGTGGGCTCATGGTGGTCCGTTACCACTACGTCCATGCCAAGACTCGAGGCCGCGGCTATCTCCTCATGGTTGGAGGTGCCGCAGTCCACGGTGATGACTACATGGACGCCCTTTGCCTTAAGGCCTTTCAGGGCCTCGATATTCAGGGCATAGCCCTCTGTCTTTCTGTCGGGGATATATGTTGCCACATCAAGGCCTATGGACTTGAAAAAGAGGTACAGCAGGGCCGTGGAGCTTGTGCCGTCAACATCGTAATCACCGTAAACGGCTATCCCTTCTCCTCTTTCAACGGCCTCCCGTACTCGCCTCACGCCCTTATCCATGTCCTTTAAGAGAAAGGGGTCATGAAGATCGGAAAGGCCGGGAGACAAAAAAGAAGAGGCCCTGTCGCTATCGACAAGGCCCCTGTTTATGAGGAGTCGGGCGGTAAGTGGAAGTATCTCAAGGTCCTTTGAGAGTTTTTCCTGAAGGGCCTTATCAAATGGGCTTACCTTCCAGCGTTTTTTCATGGGTTTTTTAGTGGCCTTTTCGAGACAATATGGAATAGAGATGAGCGGCATGAGTACCCATGCCCGGCCTTTACCCTCTTAAAACAAGCCACAAAGAGAAAACTACGTAATCAATCAGCCCCCATATTCTATATTCAAAACCTTACAAGGTCAAGGTATGATTACAAAAATCTGAACTCATTGAAACGCGCCGCCCACGGGCAGGAAAAAAGCACGAGAGCGCGGTCCGGGGAAACCTTATCGTGGCCGGTTTAGGGAGATGTCATGCCGCCCAGGAGGTTACGGACCTCGTGGGGGTCGAGGTGTTCGGCAAGGAGCGGAATTATGATCATTCGCCTGGCCTCACCGTTTATTTCATCAAGGATTACTTTTGTAAAGGCATAGACCGCCTCGCCGTCAAACTGAGTCCCTGTATTGACTCTAATCTCTTCCATGGCCGCCTTGAAGCTGAGACGCGGCCGGTATGGCCTGTCCGTGGTCATGGCGTCAAAGGCATCCACAAGGGCCATAACCCTCGCGCCCATGGGAATCTCTTCATTGGAGAGCCTGTCGGGGTATCCCGTGCCGTTAACCTTCTCGTGATGGTTCCGCGTCATAAGGGCCACACCCTTCCAGGGGAAATGTATGTTCGAGAGTATCTCATAGCCCACAACGGGGTGAGAATTCAGCTCCCTGCACTCCTTGTTTGTAAGGGGGCTGGGCTTGTTTATTATGGATTTGTCCACGGTAATCTTGCCTATATCGTGAAGGAGCCCCGAGACCCTTATGCCCTCTACCTTATTAGTCGTCCATCCCATCTTCTCGGCCACCACCGCGCAGTATGCCGAGACCCTGTGAGAGTGCCCCTTGGTGTAGGCGTCCTTTGCGTCAATGGCAGTGGCAAAGGCATGTATGGTATCACGGTAGACCATGGAGAGGTTATCATAAAGCCCCCTGTTCTCATTATACTTATGCATAAGCCGGGTAAAGAGGGCGTTGGTGTGAAGGCTGTACGATATGTGCTGTGCCATGACAGAGATAAGCTGCATATCATATGCGCTAAACTCCTGGCCCGTTACCTTTTCGCTCACGGCTATAACACCAAGGAGATCGCCCTTGATAACAAGGGGAGAGGCGACGACCGTGCCGAAACGGAGGAGCTCTTCTTTAAGCGTGCCAAAAACAGCCGTGGCCTCATCATCGCCGAGGTTCATGGCCTGAGGGCAGGCGGCAAGGGACTTTACGGTATCACTGCTTAGAATGAGGGTCTTGCCCTTGAGGCCGGGTATGCCCTTGGCGGCCACGGAAGAAAAACATTTTTTTTCGCTCTCATAAGAGAGGATAACGCCCTTTGAGGTGGAAAAAGACCCCATCACCATCATGAGCGAAGACCTGATAATCCTCGCAAAATCCTTGGGAGAGGCTATCTCCTCACCAAGCTCGGCAAGTGTGTTCAGATGAAAAACAAGTTTCTCCAGGCTTATCTCCGGTACGGCCATTAGCACTCCTTGATTATTCTTATTATACCAGATAAAAAATATTAAGCCCCGAAGGGGCAGGTCTTAAACGGCAAGCTCCTCTGTCTCCACTCCCTCTGCCTTCAGCGCCTCATTCGAGCTATCATATATGGTCACGCTATCGGTAAGGCCCACTATATTCAGCACATCATATGCCACGCTATTTAGCCCCGAAAAAGAGACCTTGGCCCCAACCGCTTTTACCTTCTCAATAATACCGATGAGTATGGATATGCCTATGGAATTTATAATATCCGTACTGGAAAAGTCAAGGACAATGGCCCTGCCCTTGTTCTTGATAAAGGACTCGCATATATCCTCAAGTTTTTCACCCTCGATATCATTAAGATAGTCGCGGGCATAAACGATGATGACCTCCCCGTAATCCCTGAAAGTTCTAACTTCAGTCTCCATCGCCGTTATCTCCTTTCTTCTTAAGGTATTTTACAAGTACAAGGCGCGTTCCTCCCTCAAGGCTCTCATAGCGCACCTCATCCATAAGTCCCTTCATAAGCTCAAGCCCCCATCCCCTTTTATGAGGCAGACCTCCGGAGTCGCCCGTGGAGGCGCTATTGGCCCTGAGGCCGTTAAAGTCCAGCCCCGGGTTCGATACATATATGGTAAGCATATCAGAGGCCGCGATAAACCTCAGGCGTACCCTCGCCGAAGGGGAACCGCTATGTTCAAAGGCGTTTATGCAGGCCTCTACCACACTTGTCTTGATCCGCCCTATGGAGTCCTCATCAAAGCCCATGCCTGCACTTATCTCACCGGCGGCGCGCACACCTACGAGCTCGGCGTTCTTTCCGGGCGGAAGCACCATCTCAAACTCCCTTGAGAGGGGCTCACTCTCTTCTACATGCTCCGGCTCAGGGGGTCTCGACAATTTTTTAATGGCCGAGAGGGCCGCGGCGTCCGAGGTAAATACCCCCTCCCCCCCCCTCTCAAGCCTCAAGATGGCCTCTGCCGTAAAACCCTCTCTTCCCACCATCCACCTTATTACCCGGGCAGGGCAAAATTCTTTTTGCAGGATACGTGAACGTCTCAGAAAATTTTCCACATCTCCCGTATTTACAGGGGCATGAGACCCCTTAACGCCCACAAGCCAGAGCACCTCGCCGCTGGCGTCATACCTGCCGGGCGCAAAACCATGGGCTATTACAACGGGAAGGCCGCTCTCGAATTTTTCAAAGGCGCTGGCGGAAAAACATCCCGTCACAGATGGCAGGGCCATGAATTTCTTTTCCGGCGAACCTTCCTTCGCCTCACTCCCTTTTTCCCGGGATACGTGAAAGAGGGCCTCGGGCACGTCCTGCGCGTCAAAGACCTCAAGGGCGGCCATTACATCCTTCCTGAACCTCTCTTTGTCTGCCTTGCCGGGGTGTGAATACCCCTTCTTGACCACATCCCTAATCATCCAGGTCCTCGTCTCCTCGGGGCTCTTGCCAAGAAGAGCCGTGGAGCACATATACTCGATATAATCTCCCACCACGGGATCGGAAATACAGAGCAGGGACCCGAGGTTGACCCTTATGAGACCAAGGGACTCAAGGCGCAAGGCGGTCCTTTTAAGTTCCCGGGGATCTACGCCAAGGGTCTCTGATATGTCATCAAGGCCAAGGGGGCTCTTTGCCCTAATGGCGGCCTTCAAAACCCTTAGCCCGAGCTGACCGCATAAGGCAAACTCACCGCCAAGGGCCGCGCCAAGCGCCCCGGAGGTAATCTCTCTCACATAGAGCGAGGCAAAACCCATCACTGTCTTAAGGGCCTCTCCATGGCCGCAGGAGACGGCCCGTAAAAACTCTCTCATATAAAAAGGATTGCCCCCGAGCCTGCCGGCGGCCGTGTTCACCACCTCGGGCTCAAAGGCCAGGTTATAGCCCCGCGCAAGCTCTTCTATCATGGCGCGGGCATCATGGGCAGGGAGCCCGTCTATCTCCAGCGTCTCGGAGTACACCTCTGCCGCCAGTTCCTGTTGTGTAACACCCGCGCCCGTAGAGACGATAAAAGCACTGGCCTTCAGGACAGAGGCTATCTCCCCCATAAGGCCGGGTCCTCCTTCATATAGGCTCATAGCAGCGGAAAAACCCATATCATCAAGGATTAAAAAGGCGGGTGAATCGGTAATGCCGGAGATTACATCAGGGGCCCGTAGGGCATTTCTAAGGATGGCCATGGGCTCGCCGCCCGCCTTCGCCTCAAGGTGAACGGTAATAAGGTCAGCCGCCTCCATAAGCCCCTCGTCGGATAGGATAACCCTTAATTTTTTTAATGTCAGCTGTGAAAGGACAAGCCCGGGATCCCGCCGCTTGAAGGCGAGAAACTGCTTTATCACCTCTTTTATAAAGTCCCCGGCGAACTCATCAACGCGGGAAATTTCACGAAACTGATAATATACGGGCACCACATGGACCTGCTTCCAGAATAGATCCCTGTGAACCCTTCTAAGGACCTCTGTCTTGCCCGTCCACCTGCCTCCCTGAAGAATAATCCCGCAGGCCGGACGCGTTAGATCCGTGGCGGCCCTGAATATCCTCTCGATAAGGCCACTCCTGCCGAAAAAAAGACCCTCTGGCAGGACCTTGAAAATAGACCTATTTTTCATAGAGAACCACCCTGTTCTTACCCTTGCGTTTTGCCAGATACATGGCGGCATCGGCCCGGTAGATAAGGTCGTCGGTGTTTCTCGCGTCACCGGGAAACTCCGCTATGCCTATTGAGATGGTAGGAGAGGGGCAGGCCATTGCCCCCGGCAACTTCAAGTTCTCCACGCCGCACCTTATCCTCTCGGCTATGACCACGGAGTCATGCTTCGAGGTATGGGGCAGGATAACAGCAAACTCCTCACCGCCGTACCGGACCACGACGTCCACTGTCCTTACTGCCTCTTTTATGGCCCTGGCGATGAGCTTGAGAACATTGTCGCCCGCCTGATGGCCCCAATGGTCGTTAAAGGACTTGAAGTCATCGACGTCGATTATAAAGGCCGCAAAGCTGTCCCGGAGCCTCCTTACGCGCTCGGCCTCCTCAAAGAGCCTGTTTTTAAAAAATCTTCTATTGAAAAGCCCGGTGAGCGGGTCTGTCATGGAGATGGTCTTGAGCTTCTCGCTCATGCTGTAATAGGCCCCTCTCTCAAGGGCAATGGTGGCATAATGGGAGATTGAGAGAAGCACAAAGAGGTCTTCTGCGGAAAAGATACCGTCGCCGCGCTTATCGGCAAGGTTGATTACCCCTATTACACGGTCGTATATTTTAAGCGGCGCGGAGACAAAAGAACGCGTCCTGTATGGCCGGAGACTCTTCTGCCAGGGCACTTCCTTCTCTATATCCTTTACCACAAAGGGGACGCCCTTTGCCGCCGTACGGCCCGATATGCCCTGGCCCGACTTTATACACACGCTTTTCGCTATGCTCTCTTCCAGCCCCCTTGAGGCCTTTATGCGAAAGACCTTGCTGGACTTGTCAAATATCATGAGAGAAGCGCGCTCGGCCCCTATAAACTGGCTGGATTTGGCAAGGACCATCTCATAGAGCGAATCCTTGTCTATTACCGTTGATATACTCCTGTATATATCAAGGAGTCCCGAGAACTCACCATCGTAAGAGGCGATGCCCGATAAAGGTCCCATTACAGGGAGAGCTGAAGGCGGATTATTATAAAGGGACTCCAAAAAAGGAACGGCAAGCCTCTTAAAGGTATCGGGAAGACTGAAAAGAGATTCAAATGAAGTGCGCCGCGCTCCTCCCGAAGGGCTTATCCACCTGTCCTCATCAGGACCATCAACGCCCCTGGGCGGGGATTCGCCATGAGCGCCCTTCATGTAACCCCTTCCGCCTATAAGGACAAAAGAGCGCCCATTAAGAAAAACCGGCATGGCGAAGGCAAACATATCGGCCTCACACTTGAAGATATGCGTATCTCCGTCATTCAAGGCCCTCAAGGCCGCGCCTCGATAATCATCGCCATAGTGCCCGCCAGGGCTATCCCTGTGCTTCGCCCCGGCAAAGCCCTCTGATTTCAGGCTCGGGGGAACGATAAAATCCCCCTTCTCGTCATTAAGAGAGATAGAGACGCCGAGAAGGCTGGAGAGCCCGTCCTG
>CAZSAY010000072.1:0-7921 GCA_964605225.1 uncultured Thermodesulfobacteriota bacterium
TACAGTATGATGTCTCTCATGCCCTTGAGGTATGCCACGGCCTCTTCAGGGGTGCGCATGTCAGGCTCGCTGACTATCTCGATAAGGGGCGTGCAGGCGCGGTTAAGGTCAACGAAGCTGTGCCCACCGTCTTCGGCGCCCTCGCCGTGAATGAGCTTTCCGGCGTCTTCCTCCATGTGTATCCTCGTGATGCCTATCTTTCGTGCGCCAGCGCCTGTCTCTATCTGAAGGGCCCCGTGTTCGGCGAGAGGCTCATCGTACTGGGATATCTGATATCCCTTGGGTAGATCTGGATAAAAATAGTTTTTCCGCGCGAATATGCTCCGCTGGTTTATGCGGCACTCCACGGCAAGGGCCATCTCGACGGCAAACTCCACGGCCCGGGCGTTAAGTACGGGTAGCGCCCCGGGAAGACCGAGGCATACGGGACATACCTGCGTATTGGGCTCGCTCCCGAAGAGGGTGGAACAGCCGCAGAAGATTTTTGTATTGGTGAGTAGTTGGCTGTGAATTTCAAGCCCTATAACGGCTTCGTACTTCAATTGTCTGCCTCGTGTTTTTTATTTCGTTACTCTCGCGGCGCCTATGAGACTACTTCAATGGGATAAACCCCGTCCCCATATTGGTTTTTTTTGCCAAGCTTTTTGCCAAGGCAACGGTAGTATCCAAGGGTGGCCACAAGAGACGTTAGTACCCTTATCGCCCCCCTATTGGTTTTCTTTGCCAAGCTTTCTTTTTTCCAAAAGAAAGCGGAAGGTCTTTTTATAACTCCGGCTTCTTCTCTGGCAATCCCGCCGCCTGCTCGTATGCATAAGCCGTATTAAGTATAATCTGCTCTTCAAGGGGCCTTCCGATGAGCTGAAGTCCCGTGGGAAGACCCGCCTCTGTCAGGCCGCAGGGCATGGATAGCCCCGGCAAGCCCGCGAGGTTACAGGAGATGGTGAATATGTCGGATAGATACATTGTAAGGGGGTCCGCCGTTCTCTCGCCAAGCTTAAAGGCAGGCGCCGGGGCCGTTGGCGTGGCTATGACGTCGCACTTTTTGAAGGCCTCGGTAAAGTCGCTTGTTATGAGGGCCCTTACATCGGTGGCTTTTTTGTAATAGGCGTCATAGTACCCGGAGCTCAAGGCGTATGTGCCGAGCATTATGCGCCGTTTTACCTCGGCGCCGAAACCGGCGTCGCGGGTAGTCTTATACATATCAATAAGCCCCGTGCCTTTGTCTTCCCGCATGCCGTATTTTACGCCGTCGTAGCGGGCAAGGTTACTCGACGCCTCGGCCGTGGCCACGATGTAATATACGCTTACGGCGTACTCCGTGTGAGGTAGGGTTATATCAACAATAACCGCGCCTGCCTCTTTTAATACGTTAATGGCCTTCCTTACAATGGCCTCTGTCTCGGCGTCCATGCCCTCTATGAAGTATTCTTTTGGTATGCCTACGCGAAGCCCCTTTACATCGGCTCTAAGGTCCCCGGCGTAATCGGGCACAGGGGCGTTTATGGATGTGGCGTCACGGCTATCTTTACCGGCCATTACGCCGAGCATTATGGCGGCGTCGGTAACGTCTTTTGTAAGGGGGCCTGCCTGGTCAAGGGAAGAGGCGAAGGCTATCATGCCGTACCTTGAGACCCGCCCGTATGTGGGTTTGAGTCCCACAACTCCGCAACACGACGCGGGCTGACGTATGGAGCCTCCAGTGTCCGTGCCTATGGATGCGGCGCATAGGTCCGCAGATACTGACGCGGCGGAACCTCCAGAGCTTCCGCCCGGGACCCTGTCTTTTGCCCACGGGTTAAGGGTTGGGCCAAAGGCCGAGTTTTCCGTGGATGAGCCCATGGCGAACTCGTCCATGTTTGTTTTTCCAAGGATAACCGCCCCAGCGGTCCTTAGTTTTTTTATTACAGTTGAGTCGTATGGAGGGATAAACTCCGCGAGCATCTTGGAGGCGCATGTGGTCTTTAGCCCCGCTGTGCAGAAGATATCCTTTACGGAGATGGGCACCCCTGTAAGGGGCGTAATATTATCTCTGGCGGCAAGTTGTTTGTCGGCCCGGGCGGCGTCTTCAAGGGCCGCCTCTTCGCATACGGTAATGTAGCTGTTAAGGGATGGGTCAATCCCGGCTATCCTGTCGAGATAAGCTCTTGCGGCCTCGGTAGAGGTAACCTCACCCTTCTTTAGCATGGCCGAGATACCGGCTATTGTCTTTGATGTTATGCTCATGGCTTAGTCTATAATCCTCGGCACCTTAAAACACCTGCGTCCTTTTTCCGGGGCGTTCTGCAGGGCATGTTCAGGGGGTAGCGACGGGATTACCACGTCTTCTCTTGGACCCTTGCCGGCGGTATCGTTCTCCAAAGATGGCGTTACCTGGGCCGTATCAAGGTCAGATAGCTTTGTCACATAGCCGAGAATTTTGCCCAACTGCTCTGTATATAACTCCGTCTCATCATCGGTGAGGGCGAGCCTCGCAAGGTCCGCCACATGAAGGACATCTTTTTTATCTATATCCATGACAAAATCCCTTCTCTTTGGATTGAAAAAAATAATCTACCATAGGCGGGGGCCTCTTTCAAGTGCGCTCTTGTTTTTAAGACTATTATGCCTTGTCTCTCTTTAAGGGCATTATGGAAGGGTGACGGCAAAGGGCTTGACAGTGTCTCGTTCTTGATATAACCTCCTGATATAGCTAATGAAATAATTCGGGACCCTGTAGATATAACAGGGCCCCGGCGATAGGGGCGGGATGGACGGGGAGATTAACGAGGGGAGTTATACATGGAAAAGACCATGAGGGTTGGTTTTGTACAGACAGACCCTGTTTTTGGAGAGGTGACGGATAACGTCAAGGCGGCCCTTAAAGAGATAAAGGCCCTTGGAGCAGAGCTTGTAGTCCTGCCGGAGCTATTTTCCACTGGTTATCAGTTTTGTTCAAAGGCAGAGGCCATAGCTCTTGCAGAAGAGATCCCCGCGGGGCCCACGACAGAGGCCCTTGTCCACGCGGCCTCTGCTTCGGGGACGATTATCGTAGCCGGTATCCTTGAAAAATGCGGCAAAAAGCTATTTAACTCATCTGTCCTTGTCTCGCCCGAGGGTTTTGTCTCGCTCTACAGAAAGGCCCATCTATTCTGGCGTGAGAAAAATATATTCACCCCCGGCGATACACCATTTGAGGTCTTTGATGTAGGCGGGGTAAAACTTGCCATGATGATATGCTTTGACTGGTACTTTCCCGAGGTGGCAAGGACGCTTGCATTAAAAGGCGCTGAGATAATATGCCATCCCTCAAACCTCGTTCTACCCCATTGTCCCTCGGCCATGATTACAAGGTGCCTTGAGAACAAGGTCTACGCGATTACGGCCAACAGGGCGGGTTCGGAGCACAGGCGCAAGGGCGAACCCCTGAGCTTTATCGGACAGAGCCAGATAGTCTCCCCTGATGGCGAGGTCCTGTACAGGGCTACATCAGAGGGGACCGATGCCGCCCTTCTGGAGATAAGACCTTCTCTTGCCAGGAACAAAGCCCCCACGCGCCTTAATGATATCTTCAAGGACAGGAGAAAGGATCTTTTCAGGCTGTAATATCAAGGGGGACGGGATGAACCTCAACAAGGCGGGTACGGCCATGGAGAGACTTGGATTCCATGATAAAGTCCGGGTTTTTTGTATACAGTATACTTTTTAATCTTGACAAAAAGCCCTACTTGTTTTATCTTACCAGAACCCTTAAAAGACATAATTAGTGTAACAAATGTAATCACGAAGCGAACCCGGAGAGTCGTTCTGGCAAAAGCCCCTTGCAGGGCTAAACTTTTCAGGCATGAGGGGCGAGAGTAATGCTTATCGCGTACCTACCTATACTCCTTATGATAGCGGCGGCCTCTGCCATGGCCATCGGCGTTCTCTTCATGAGCTCTCTTCTGCGGCCTAAAAATCCCTACAAAGAAAAAAACGCCCCATGGGAGTGCGGCGTCGAGCCTACGGGGGATGCCAACACCGGCCACTTCCAGGTTCATTACTTCATAATCGCCATCCTTTTTATCGTCTTTGATGTTGAGACGCTTTTTCTCTTTCCCTGGGCAACCCTTCTTACGGATAAAGGTATCTCCGGTTTTATATTTATAGAGATGGTCATCTTTATAGCTATCCTCGCCCTGGGGCTTATCTACGCATGGGTGAAAGGAGCGCTTGAATGGGTATGATATTTGTCTGTAGCGAGGTCCTTGTATGAAATTGAAGAAAAACCCCATGGAAGACCTGGCTCTTTTTACGAGCCTTGAGTCCATTACGGATATACTCCGCGATAATCCGCTTATGAAGACGGTTAAGGACAATTCCATTACAAAGACCGTTGTCAACTGGGGTAGGACTTCCTCTCTATGGCCAATGACCTTCGGCCTCGCATGCTGTGCCATCGAGATGATATGCGCCGCCTGCTCCCGTTATGATACGGACAGGATGGGCATGGTTTTCAGGCCCTCGCCGAGGCAATCCGATGTCATGATAGTCGCGGGAACCATGACAAAAAAGATAGCCCCCATGGTAAAGACCCTTTATGACCAGATGTCCGAGCCGAGATGGGTTGTGGCCATGGGCGGTTGCGCCTCTGCCGGGGGGCCATACAATACCTATGCCGTGGTGCAGGGCACTGACCTTGTTATCCCCGTTGACGTATATGTGCCGGGCTGTCCGCCCCGTCCCGACGCCCTGCTTTATGGATTTTTGGAGCTTATGGAAAAGATAAAGAGAGAGCATCCCTTTGTCTTGCAGCAAAGAGGTATAAAAACGTTTTAATGCTTAGCGAAGATAAAAAGAATTTGCTCATAGACCAGGTCGCCTCTGCCTTCACTGACGATATAATCGAGACGACCGTCTTTCGAGACGAGGTCACTCACCTTGTGGAAAAGAGGGCCATAAAGGGCCTCTGCGGGTACCTGAAGATGGCCGCCGGTATTAAGATGAACTATCTTGTCGATATCGCCGGCGTGGATTATCTTGACCGTCTGCCCCGTTTCGAGGTGGTCTATCACCTCTATTCCACCCTTACAAACCTGAGATTAAGGCTCAAGGTAAGGCTGAATGAGGGTGAGGAGATACCATCGGTTACCGATATCTGGCGCGCCGCCAACTTTCCGGAGCGTGAGGCCTATGATATGTTCGGCATAATATTTAAGGGCCATCCCAATCTGAAGCGCATATACCTCGCCGAAGACTGGGAGGGTTTTCCCTTGAGAAAAGATTACCCCTTGAGGGGTTATAAAGACGAGTATAACCCCAACGGTGAGGAGCCCGAGTAAGGGGCCGGTATTTTTAAAAACCGCTTTTCACGGCATATTACAGCGGCTTTTTTGATGCATATTTAAGACAGGTAAAATATTACTATGACAACATCCGATAACCTTATAAATACCAAAGACCTGATGATCCATATGGGTCCTCAGCACCCTTCTACCCATGGTGTTCTGCACCTGATTTTAAAGATAGAGGGCGAGAAGATACTTAGCGCCGAGCCGGATATAGGCTACCTTCACAGGGGTACGGAAAAGATAGCCGAGAACCTTCTCTATCATCAGTTTGTCCCATATACGGACAGGCTCGATTACATGTGCGCCATGAGCAATAATCTTGCCTATGTTTTGGCCGTTGAGAAAATTCTTGATCTGGAGAGTCCCGAGAGAGCGCAGTATATAAGGGTTGTAGCGGCGGAGTTATCAAGGATAGCAGGTCATCTCATGGGCATAGGCGCATGGGCCGTTGATCTCGGGGCCATGAGCATACTCCTCTACGCCATCAGGGAAAGAGAGATGGTCCTGGATATCTTCGAGATGCTCTGCGGGGCGAGGATGACCCTCACATACCTCCGTGTCGGAGGCGTGCGGTACGACTTCACGGACGAGTGCGCGGCCGCATGCCGTGACCTTATAAATCTACTTCCAGAGAGACTTGGCGAGTACGAGAGGATACTCAACAAGAACAGGGTCTGGTTAGACAGGAACAGGGGGGTGGGCGTAATCAGCGCAGGAGACGCCATAGACCTTGGATTAAGCGGCCCGGCGCTACGTGCCAGCGGCGTGAACTGGGATATCAGAAAAGACGAACCCTACCTTGTCTACGACAGGTTTGATTTTGACGTGGCCACCGGCACCAACGGCGACTGCATGGACAGGTACCTTGTGAGGATGGAAGAGATAAAGCAGTCTCTCAGGATAATAGAGCAGGCCGTCGACCGTATGCCCGAAGGCCCCTTTGTAGTAGACGATCCCCACATAGTGCCGCCTCCAAAGCCGGGCGTCTATAAGAATATGGAAAACCTCATACATCATTTTAAGTACGTCTCCCAGGGTTTCAGTGTGCCCCGCGGCGAGGTCTACTCCGCCATAGAGGCCCCCAAGGGCGAGCTCGGTGTCTATATAGTCAGCGATGGTACGGAAAAACCCTACAGGCTCAAGATTCGCGTGCCGACATTCATGAACCTGCAGACCATGGACCTCCTCTGCACCGGAGGGTATATGGCCGATGTTATCGCCACCTTATCAAGCCTCGACCCCGTATTCGGCGAGTGCGATAAATAGGTTTTTTCTTCCATCTATACTTTGCGGCAAGGAATGAGTAGAAAATGATTACAGATAGGATTAAAGAAGAGATTCTCAGGAAAACTGCCAAGTATTACAACAAGCGGAGCGCCGTAATGGATGCCCTTATGCTTGTGCAAAAGGACTGCGGCAATAATCTCACAAGAGGCGATATGGAAGAGATCGCCCATATTCTCGGTATAAGGCCCAACGAGGTCAATGCAGTAGCCTCTTTTTATACGATGTATAATTACAAGAAACCTGTGGGCAGGTACCATATACAGGTATGCAGGAATATTTCCTGCGCCCTTCTTGAGGCAGAGGCTATAATAGCGCATTTAGAAGATGTACTCGGCATAAAAACAGGTGAGACAACGTACGATAATAAGATAACCCTCTCTACGGCGGAGTGTCTCGGCTCCTGCGGCACCGCGCCCATGATGCAGATAAATGATGATTATTACGAGGACCTTACGAACGAGAAGGTAGACGCCATACTCGCGGGCCTCGAATAAAGGACAGGACGAATTGGAGCAGGTCTTACTTAAAAACATACATAAGCACGAGTCATATAAGATAGCGACTTATATGCAGAGCGGCGGTTACGAGGCCATTCGCAAGGCCCTGAAGACCGGCCGTGATGATATCATACAGCAGATAAAAGACTCGGGGCTTCGCGGGCGTGGCGGGGCGGGTTTCCCCGCGGGACTGAAGTGGAGCTTTATCCCCAAGGACCCTGACCTTGACAAATACCTCTGCTGTAACGCCGACGAGGGCGAGCCCGGGACCTTCAAGGACAGGAGCATTATTGATAACGACCCCCATCTCCTTCTTGAGGGCATGATGATAACGTGCTACACCATCGGAGCGGCCACGGGTTATATCTATATCAGGGGCGAGTTCGAGTTTGGGGCGAAACGCCTTGAGGCGGCCATAGACGAGGCCTACAAGGCGGGTTTTCTTGGAAAAAACATCTTTGGCTCTGATTTTTGCCTTGATATGTATGTGCACCGCGGCGCGGGCGCCTATATATGCGGTGAGGAGACGGCGTTGCTTGAGTCCCTTGAAGGCGGACGGGGCCAGCCCCGTAAAAAGCCTCCATTCCCGGCCCTTGCCGGGCTTTACGGAAAACCTACGGTCATCAATAACGTAGAGACCCTTGCATGCGTACCGGCCATTATAGAAAAGGGGCCTGATTGGTTTAAGGCCATAGGCCCGGAAAAGAGCCCGGGACCGAAGATATTCGGCGTGAGCGGCCATGTGAAAAAACCGGGGTTATATGAACTGCCCATGGGCACTACTTTAAGGGAGCTTATCTATAACCACTGCGGCGGCATGAGGGGCGATAA
>CAZSAY010000073.1:0-7751 GCA_964605225.1 uncultured Thermodesulfobacteriota bacterium
CTCCACAGAGCCTATCTCCCTTATGAGGATAAAGCGAAGCCTTCCGCCTGATACTTTTTTGTCATGCTTCATGGACTCGATAAAGGCGCCGGCCTCTATGGGCGGCGACTCCACGGGGAGACCAAGGGCGGATACAAGGGCCGAGATAGAGCGTACCACGGACCCCGTGCAGAGCCCGAGGCTACGGGAAAATTTTGCCGCCATTACCATGCCTATGGCAACGGCCTCACCGTGCCTGAAGACGCCGTAGCCCGAGAGCGCCTCTATGGCATGACCGAAGGTATGACCGAAGTTAAGGACCGCACGATGTCCCGAGGTCTCGAACTCGTCGGCGGCGACGACTTTTGCCTTGATGGCGCATGAGCGGCTGATGGCCTCTGTGATAACACCGCTCTCCAGGGCCGTAAGTCCGCCGGCGTTATGGACAAGAAATCCGAAAAAATCCTTGTCCAGTATGAGACCGTACTTTACCACCTCGGCAAGCCCTGTCCTTACATCCCTGGGCTCAAGGGTCTTAAGAAGTTCCGGGTCTATTAAGACAGAGACGGGCTGATAAAAACTACCGATGAGGTTTTTCCCGTTGCTGTGATTTACGGCCGTCTTACCGCCAACAGAGCTATCCACCTGCGCGAGAAGCGTTGTTGGTATCTGCACGTAAGGAACACCCCGCAGGTATGTGGCCGCGACAAAACCCGTAATGTCGCCGATTACACCGCCCCCAAGGGCGAGTATGGGGAACCCGCGCTCAAAGCGTTTTTCCACAAGCACGTCGTAAATTTTACCGGCCTCAATAAGGTTTTTATACTCCTCGCCATCAGGTACGGTTATAATGATGGGACTAAAACCCCCGGCACTACTGAGGCCTTCAAGGAGTCTCTCCGCGTATAGCCCTCCCACAAGGGGGTTGGTTACAACGGCCAGGGGCCCCGAATAGCCAAGGCCCTTCAGGCGAAGCCCCACCTCGGACAAGAGCCCTCTTTTAATCTCTATGGGGTAGCTCCTATCCTTTAGCTCAACCCTTAACTTCGCCAAGAACGGGCCTCCCCTGATACTGTAATATTACGCCCCATCTCTCTTATCTCCCTCCATGAACCTTCTTATCTTTCTTACCACATCAGGCACACCGTCGAAAGTAGTATCAAGAATCATATCGCAGTCCCTGTATGCCGAGTCCCTCTCTTTAAGGAGTCTCATTACCTCCCCTTCCCTGTCCTCACCGGCAAGCAGGGGGCGCTTTTCTCCGCCCCTCTCCGTCCTCTCTACGATTGTCTTAACAGAGGCGGTAAGGCATACAACGGGCGCCCATTTTCGTAGAAGCGCCCTGTTAACGGGGTCAACGACAGTGCCGCCTCCCGTGGCGAGGACGATACCAGAGCCCAGCTTCCCGGAGACAACGCGCTTCACGGCCTCCCTCTCAAGTACTCTAAAACAATCCTCTCCAAGGGCTCTGAAGATATCCTTCACGGCCATACCGGCCTCTTTTTCAATAACAGCGTCAAGGTCCACAAAGGTCATGGAGAGCTCCCGGGCAAGGTGATGCCCCGTAACACTCTTACCCGTACCCATGAAACCTGTAAGAACTATATCCTTCATATCAAAAAAGGGGCCTATGCCCCAAAATTTTCAAGACCCGAAACAGCGTTTTAAGTATCCCGGTTTCATTCAATGACCTTGTACATCGAGGCGCAACTCAAAACTACAACCATATACGCCCGGGGGGCTCATAAAAAAACCCTTACTTGCGTCAAAAACAGACACACCGCCAGATACGCCCGGGGGCCTCATGGAATTATTGTCAATGGCTTCTTTTCATGCCCGCCATATATACGCCCGGGGCCTTAGAATTTAAGGACCTGAGTTATGTAGGAAGAGACGTTTCTCTTTATCTCTGTCATGGAATCACCGCCAAACTTTTCCAAAAAGGCCCCGGCGATGGTAAAGGCCACTACTGCCTCGGCAACGGTAGAAGCGGCAGGTAGCGCGCATACATCCGAGCGCTCGACACTGGCCTTGAATGGCTTTTTTGTCTTTATATCCACGGAGCGAAGGGGTTTATAAAGGGTGGGTATGGGTTTCATAACCGCCTTTAAGAGAATAGTCTCACCGTTGGAGGTTCCGCCCTCAATGCCTCCGGCGCGATTGGTCTTTCTAAAATAGGGATGTTTCTCCGGCCAGAAAAAAGGGGGTCTCCCCTTTACGGCCTCTTTATAAAATATCTCATCATGGACCTTCGAGCCCGGCAGGACTCCCGCCTCGAAACCAACGCCCACCTCGACGCCCTTCATGGCCTGTATGCTCATAAGGGCCCCGGCAAGCCGTCCATCGAGTTTTCTATCCCACTGCACATGGCTTCCAAGCCCGGGGGGCACTCCTGTCACGGCCACGCGGTAGATGCCGCCAAGGCTGTCTCCTGCCTCTTTTGCATCATCTATCCTCTTTTTCATCTTCTCCGTAGTCTTTTTATCAGGGCACCTCACCGCCGATTTTTCCGCCCGTTCAAAGAGCCTCGCGGGGTCTTTCCTGTCCACCGAAGTAGCATGCCACGTAACACCGCCAAGGGTCTCTACCCAGGAGTAGACATTAATGCCGAACTCCTCAAGGAGCCTTCTTGATGCGGCCCCGACAGCCACACGAACGGCTGTCTCTCTGGCGCTTGAGCGCTCAAGGATATTTCGTAGATCCCGGTGCCCGTATTTGAGCCCGCCTGATAGGTCCGCGTGCCCGGGCCTCGGCTTTGTAACAACTCGCTCGGCGCTACGCTTCAAGGGGCCGTCAGGCCCCATGACGTCCTGCCAATTTTCCCAGTCCCTGTTATTCACCACAAGAGTTAGCGGTGAGCCAAGGGTAAATCCTCCACGAAGCCCCGAGGTTATCTCCACATGGTCGCTCTCTATGGCCATCCTGCCGCCTCGCCCGTACCCGCATTGCCGTCTCTTCAGATAGACGTCTATATAGGCGCTACTCAGGGGCAGACCCGCAGGCAGGCCCTCAAGTATGGCCGTAAGATTTTTTCCGTGCGATTCACCGGCGTTCAAGAATCTCAACATGATATAAAATTCCCTTTAGTCCTTTTTCACAACATATCAAATATGTCGGAAAAAGGCCATTTAATGATAAAAAGGCCTTAAATTAGCAAAAAATAGTCAAAAAATGCTAAAATCTACTTTTTTTCCACAGGCCCTCCGTCCCGTACCCATGCGGCAAGACCGCCGTCCAATGCCTTTACCCTTCTAAAACCAGCCTTCATGAGATAGAGCGCAGCACCTGCGCTCGAAGCCTCATGTGGTCACGTGCAGTAAGTGACTATGGCCGTGCCCATGGGGAGCTCATACATACGGTCCATAAGGTCGTCAGGGGCGATACGAAAATCCCCTTTTATCCTTATATCCCCCGCCTCATAGGCGCCCTTTGAGCGGATATCAAGAATGAGTATCTTTTCTCCCGATTCCATCCTGGACATGACCTCATTGGGTGTAATCCTCTGCACGTCTTCAATCCCAACGGCCATTGCGTACGTGGCAAGCCCCATGACAAGAAAAAGGGCCAAAACTATCTTTCTCATATATCCATCCCTCCAGAAAATTATGATTGCATATTATCACATAATTGTCCCTAAAAATCAAAGGCCGCTAAAATCACAGAACAGAGACGCCCGCCCACTTTTACCGCTGGCATGAACTGGTACAATCATCTATAATGGGGCCATGGAAAAAATACAGGCACTTAAGAAACTTGACGCCCGGGGCATGACCTGTCCCATGCCATCTGTAAGGACAGCCCTTGAGCTTGAGTCAATGGAGACCGGCGAAGTCCTTGAAGTAATTACCGACGACCCTGTATCAAAACAGGACCTTCCCCTATGGGCGCGTGCCTCTGGCAACGTTGTCCTTGATATAAGAGAAGAGATACTCGAAGGCCGCGAGGCCATTACCATCTACGTGCAGAAAGGTTAAGTCTTGAGCGAACTATATCATCTTGGCCTGACAAAAAAGGCCATAGCAGGGGCCACCATTGTCCTCATGCCCGGAGACCCGGCAAGGGCGGGTAAGATTGCGGAGGCAGTATCAAGGCGCTTTGGCTCCGCGTCCACCGCGCTATCCTCAAAAAGAGAGTTTACCACCTTTAAGACCGCCGCTGGCACAACCCCCCTTATCGTCACCTCAACTGGCATCGGCGGCCCTTCCCTATCCATCGCCGTAGAGGAGCTTGCCCGCATCGGTGTGCGGACCTTCATAAGGGTTGGCACTACAGGGGCCATACAGGAAAACCTGCAAAACGGCGACTGCGTAATCACCACGGGCGCGGTGCGCCTTGACGGGGCCTCAAGGCATTACGCCCCTCTTGAGTACCCGGCGGTGGCGACGCTTCGCATAACAAACGCCCTTGTAGAGGGGGCAAAAAAGGCGGGCATCGCCTTTTACACAGGGATTACGGCCTCGTCGGATACATTTTATCAGGGTGAGGAAAAGGCCGGGGCCTTTAGAAAATACGCCATCAGAGACGTAAAGGGCGGCACAAAAGAGTGGCGCATGTTACATGTACTGAACTACGAGATGGAGGCCGCAACCCTCCTTACGATGACGGCCTCAATGGGGCTTGAGGGGGGCTGTATAACAGGCGTTATCAACCGCTCCGAAGACGGTGATATCTCGGCCCATGACCTTGAAAAGGGCGAGTCCAACGTCATAAAGGCCGTTGTAGAGGCAGTGGGGTTTTTATAGGGGGCTTATAATATCCCCGCAGAAGAGACAAAAAGAAACTATGCAGGAAGAACGGCATGAGGGATAAAACTCCCGAAAAAATTATGCGAAAAAAACCTCGGCATACCCCCATACCCCTCATATTGATTATCCTTTTACTGGCCGGATGCGCGCCTGTCATCTCAAAAACCACGCAAAGGCAAGTGGACCGGTCCCTCACTTTCGAGGAAATATTAAAAAACCCCTCCACCCACAGGGGGGCCGGGGCGCTCCTTGGCGGCCAGGTCATCGGCGTCACTAACAGCGAGAAAATTTCCCTTGTAGAGGTCCTTCAATTTCCCCTCTCACGGAGGATGAAGCCGCGCCCTTATAAGGACTCAAAGGGACGCTTTCTCATCAGCGTTAAGGGCTTTCTCGACCCCCTTGTCTACAGGGGAAAACTCGTCACCGCGGCCGGACCACTCGGCGCCCCCGTCACAAGGGACCTTGGAAAGGCCCGGTACACCTACCCCCTCATCAAGTCCCGCGAGTTGCACCTCTGGAGGTTCGGAGCCGACAAAAGATCCCCCGTAAGCATAGGCATAGGCCTCGGCATATCAGGCGGGTACTGAATATCCCCCACACCGCGCTCTTTTCGGATGACAAAAAAATCTCATGGCCGGAGCTCTATTAGAGGGCCCCGGTCTTTCCCCTTTTTTTCGCGCTGATTAAAGAATTTCCCCTTTTATTCGATAATAATAGTGTCGCATATTCCCCGGGCCGGGGGCCTGATTTTTTACACGCCCACTGGCCCATAGAGGCAAGGCAGACGCAAAGAGCCGCATAAATAAAGCTCGTAGCGATATAAGGGGAGTTATCAAATCCACCCCATATGCGCGCTTATTCAGAGTAATAATAGAGGGAGGCTAAATAGCATTGGATACCCGTGGGGAGATATTTCAAAAACTTGGGGCCATAGAGGACCTGCCATCACTTCCGAGAGTGGTCATAAGACTCCAAAAAGAGATGAATAATCCCGATGCCAGTATCGAGACCATAGCGCGCATTATCAACGAGGACCCGCCCATAGCACTGAAGGTTTTGAAGGTAGTCAACTCTCCCATGTACCGCGCCATGCGAAAGATAGTCAGCATCCGCGACGCCACCCTGCGCCTCGGGCTAAAAGAGATATACGAGCTGGTGCTCGCCACCTCCTTATGCGATATCATGAAGGGAGACGGGGGCATAGACTTCACGCTTTTCTGGAATCACAGCATATCCGTGGCCCATGCCGCGAAGGCCGTTGTGAAGATATCTTCCGAGAGAGGGGAGCTCTTTACAAAACCCGTGGCAGACGCCGCCTTTACGGCGGCCCTGCTCCATGACATAGGCATGCTTATACTTAATAAATATAAACCCAATGTCTATGGAAAGACAATCGAGGCCCCTGATGACGACGACAAAACCCCCATCTCCGAGCTCGAAGAAAAGGCCTTTGGCCTCTCACACGCCGAGGCAGGCGCCTTTCTTCTCGACAAATGGCATCTGCCCGAGGAAGTTATAGTGGGCGTGGAGAGTCATCACAGACACAATATTGAGGCGTCGGACCCGCCTGTGGCGCAGATTATCCACATAGCGGACTACACATGTGTTCAAGAGGGTATCGGCGGGGGTTTTGAGACCCCCTCCATGGACTTTAATGACTCCGCATGGAATGAACTCGCCATCACCCTTGACGATATACCCGTTATTCTAAGGTTCGTACGGGAGAATCTGCAAAAATCACCGCTACTCGTAGCCTAACAATAGGCGGCGCGGTAAGATTGCACCGCAACAGAAAGAGGATGAACGCGGCGGGGCACCGCTACAGTCCGGCAACGGCCTCGCGCATCTTTGAGATGGTATCACTATATGAAGGCGTCTTGAATATGCCCGAGCCCGCAACAAAAACATCGGCCCCGGCTACGGCGGCCTCTCTTATGTTATCCACCTTTATCCCTCCGTCAACCTCAAGCTCCGTATGAAGGCCGCGCTCTGTGATAAGCGAGCGAAGGGCCTTTATCTTCTTAAGGGCAACAGGGATAAAGCTCTGCCCGCCAAACCCGGGGTTAACGCTCATTACAAGGACAAGGTCAAGGTCATCGAGGATATCATCAAGGACGCTTACGGGGGTAGCGGGGTTTATGGAGACGCCCGCGCGGGCGCCGCTGGCCTTGATGAGCTGAACCGTGCCGTGAAGGTGCCGCGTGGCCTCGGCGTGTACGGTTATAATATCAGCGCCCGAGGCGGCGAATTCCGGGACAAAACGCTCCGGCTCCTCTATCATTAGATGCACGTCAAGGGGCACCGTGGCTTTGGACTTCAGGGCCTTTACCACAAAGGGGCCTATTGTAATATTGGATACGAAACGGCCGTCCATGACATCTACATGGAGGTAATCGGCACCGGCATCCTCCACTGCCTTGACCTCTTCAGAGAGCCGGGTGAAATCCGCCGAGAGTATGGATGGTGAAATCTTGATCATGAGAAACCGCCTCCGGTTTACAGGTAATCTTCAGGATTTTAATAGATGAGCTTTATAGACAAGCCCTCTGCCGAAGATGATAAAACGCACGCGCCGCTTATCTTGTATCTGTAATCATAGCGCTCTTTATTAAAAAAATATTACCCCAGTATTTCTTCTATCTTGCCGGCAAGGTACTCTTCAGGCATGACACCGCTCTGGATGTAACCCACGGTGCCGTCTCTCTTTAAGATAACCGTCTTTGGTATGCCCCGCACATTGTATGCATCGGCGAGGCGGTCTTTCACATCAGGACCTGCCGGAAAGGTCCATCCGTATTCGGCGAGATACCCCCTTGCGCCATCCTCGCTATCCTGTATGGCAACCCCCACGAAGACAAGCCCCCGGGCCTTGAACCTCTGATAGAGCTTCTCCATGAGAGGTCCCTCGAGCCTGCATGGACCGCACCACGAGGCCCAAAAATTTATTAGCACGGGACTGCCCGAGTGGCTTGAGAGGGAAAACTCCCCGCCGTCAAAGGTCTTAATGGTAAAATCAACGGCCCTGTC
>CAZSAY010000074.1:0-7667 GCA_964605225.1 uncultured Thermodesulfobacteriota bacterium
AAAAAAAACATTGTAGAGGGCTTATGGATGAAAATGTGAAGGTATGTCCGGGTTGCGGTTCCGAGTTTTTCGCCCATATTGAGAGATGCGGCCGGTGCGACCTGCCCCTTGCCTTTCCCGGTGAGGAGAGCCAGGTGGAGGCTCGGGCCGATGACGACGAGGGTTCTCTTGTGCTCCTTGATGGCGGGGACCTTGCCGATATGAAGTGGCTTTGCGGCAGGCTTCAAAAGGCGGGTTTTAGCCCTCAGGTACTGAACCTCTCGGGCGGCGGGTGTTGCTCATCAGAAGGGTACGGACTCTTCGTGGAAGAGCCTTTTGCCATTACAGCCATGAATAAGTTGGAGGAGATACGCCTTAAGGCCAGCCCCGAGCTTGAAGAGATGAATGAGCAGATCTCAGCCGGCAAATGCCCTGCCTGCGGCGCTAATATAAGCTTTTCCCTGCAGACCTGTCCTGGTTGCGGACTTTCCATAGGTTGATGTTGCGGGGTCTGCCGGGGATGGTGACCTGCGGAAATTGCCTCACTTCCACACCCTCAGTTCACCTTCACGGCCCGTTTTTCCCCGGCGTCAAGCCGTTTACCCCGGCTCTCAAAGATGGGGTATTTTTTTAACCCCCATTTATGGAGCCTGAACTGCAGAGCCGTTCTGAGCACGCCTATGCCGTAGGTTACGCTCCTGCTGAAGTTGATGGAGGAGGCCTCGGGAAAGTACTTGGTGGGGCAACTTATCTCCCCCATATTGAAGCCGAAGTAGACGGCCTGAGCCAACATCTGATTATCAAAGACAAAGTCATCGGAGTCCTCAAGAAGGGGCAGGCTCTCCAGCACAGCCCTTGAAAATGCCCTGTATCCCGTGTGATACTCCGAGAGCTTCGCTCCGAGGAGGAGGTTTTCCGTAAGGGTGAGAAATCTGTTTGCTATGTACTTATAAAGGGGCATGCCTCCGGCGAGTGCGCCTCTGCCGAGTATCCTCGATGCGAGGACTACGTCGAACTCACCTGAGGCTATCATGGATGCCATGGCAGAGATAAGTTTCGGCGTATACTGGTAATCGGGATGGAGCATTACGACGATATCGGCGTCGAGTCTCAGGGCCTCGCTGTAACAGGTCTTCTGATTGCCCCCGTAGCCGAGGTTTTTCTCATGAACGAGTATATGTTTTATCCCGAGCCTGCGTCCTTCCTCCACGGTTCCGTCACGGCTACAGTCGTCTACAAGGACTATCTCGTCTACTATATCATGAGGGATATCGTTGTAGGTCATGAGCAGCGTCTTTTCCGCGCGGTATGCAGGGAGGACAACGACTATTTTTTTTCCGTGTAGCATGGGTTGGGGACCTTATTTATATATTAGTGATATCTCTGCAACAAAAAAACACTTGAAAATTATAATAAAAATAACCCCTTTATGTCAAACAAAAGCCACTTGCCCCGCCCCTTGAACAGGTTCACAGCAAGAGGTTAGTTCCCGGAGAGGCTTAGAGGGCACGCCCTGGCAGAGGGCTTGACCGGCCAGCTAAGATTGTGTTATTTTTCTTATTACTTATGAACATGATGCGGGATGAGGATTATTAAAAAGAGAACTTCAGCGGGGACGCCTACGCGCCTTCTTCTATATTTTTTTCTGACCCTGCCGCTACTCTGGTTCGCCGCGGGATGCACCCCAAATAACCCCTACCGCGCCGCTGAGAGGGGGAAGAATATCTTTTATGCCACCTTTACGGAGCCGCCAAAACACCTCGACCCGGCGCGCTCATACAGCTCTGACGAGTACAGGCTCATCGCGCAGATATACGAGCCTCCCCTGCAGTACCATTACCTGAAAAGACCTTACGAGCTCATACCCCTTGCGGCTGATGGATTGCCCGTACCCCGCTATCTTGACAGATTCAATAAACCCCTGCCCGGAGGGGCCCCACCCGCGAGGGTGGCAAAGGCTATCTACGATATCAGGATAAAAAGTGGCATAAGATACGAGGACCACCCGGCCTTTGTTAAAACGGCTGATGGCAGACAACTATACGGCAGGCTAAAGCGGGGGGACCTTGAGGGTATTGATGAGATAAGGGATTTTCCCCTTGCCTCTACGCGTGAGCTCATGGCAAAGGACTATGTCCTGGAGATTAAGCGTCTCGCCGACCCCCTTGTGGAGAGCCCGGTATTGCCGATACTGGAAAAGTACATCCTTGGGCTTAAGGAACTCTCCGAAAAGATGAGGAAGGACCTTACGGCCATAAGGTCCGAAAGAAAGAAAAAGGCCGGTTCGTCCTATAATCAGGGGCTCGACGAGAGGACCAACCCCATAATATTTAATTATGATAAATACGAGCTACCCGGGGCCGTGGTAGTAGATAAGTACAGATACAGGATAATACTTAAGAGAAAATACCCCCAGTTCATTTACTGGCTTGCCATGCCCTTTTTCTCTCCCATGCCAGCCGAGGCCCTTACCTTTTACGCTCAGGGCCTTTTGGCCGAAAAAAACATTACGCTGGACCGGTACCCCGTTGGCACAGGTCCTTTTGTCATGGATAGCTTTAACCCGAATATGGAGATAATACTCAAGGCCAACAATAATTTTCATGGCGAGGCCTACCCCAGTAGCGGCGAGGCTGGAGACAAAAAGGCCGGTCTTCTTGAGGATAGCGGCCGTGCAATGCCTTTTGTAGCGCGCGTCGTATATAAGCTTGAAAAAGAGGCCATACCGAGGTGGAATAAATTTTTACAGGGCTATTATGATAACTCGGGCATTAGCTCCGAGAGCTTTGATCAGGCCGTATCCATGGGAAGCGCCGGAAGGCCGGAGATAACCCCCTTTATTAGAAGCAAGGGCATACGTCTACAAACCTCCGTAATGCCCTCGACATTTTACGCCGGGTTTAATATGCTTGACGACGTAGTCGGCGGATACTCGGCCTCTAAACAAAAACTCCGTCAGGCCATCTCCATTGTACTTGATTACGAAGAGTTTTTAGAGATATTCAATAACGGCAGGGGCATGCCGGCCTTCTCACCGCTACCTCCCGGTATCTTCGGTCACGTTACGGGAGAAGAGGGGATAAACCCCTTTGTCTACAGATGGGAGAGGAAAAAAAAGGGGCCCCGGCGAAGAAGCCTTGAGTATGCCAGAAAACTTATGATAGAGGCCGGCTACCCCGGCGGGCGCGATAGTGATGGCCGTCCCCTTACCATTACCTTTGATAATGCCTGGACAGGCCCGGGGCAGGCCGATCTCATAAAGTGGTATATAAAAAAGTTTCGCCTTTTGGGTATCCAGCTTGAGAACAGGACAACGGACTATAACCGTTTTCAGGAAAAGATGCTGGGGGGCAATTTTCAGTTTTTCTCCTGGGGCTGGAACGCCGATTACCCTGACCCGGAGAATTTTCTCTTTCTACTCATCGGCTCGAACAGCAAGGTGAGGCATCAGGGCGAGAACGTTGCCAACTACATGAACCCCGAGTTCGACCGCCTCTTCGAGATTATGGAGAATATGAATAACTCCCCGAAAAGGCTTGCCGTGATAAAGAAGATGATCAAAATAGCGCAGAGAGATTCGCCATGGATTTGGGGTTATCACCCGCTTTCCTTCGGGCTCTATCACAGGTGGCTAAAAAACATAAAACCCAATGCCATGGCCAATAACACGATGAAATACATAAGGCTTGACGCGCCCGAGAGGGCGCGGCTACGAAAGGTGTGGAACAGGCCCAGGGCCTGGCCCGTGGCCCTCGTGGCGGTGTTTTTAGCGGCGGTCATACTATTTGGTCTCTATTCCATGAAGAAAAGAAGGGGATAAAAATGGCGGAGGCAAGGGTTCCATGCTCTCATACATAATCAGGCGGCTCCTCTACGCCGTGCCCATTATCATCGGTGTCAATATTTTGACGGCCATGCTTTTTTTCCGTGTAAACACCCCTGATGATATGGCGCGTAAGATCCTTGGCGATAAGTTCGTCACGCCCGCGGCAGTGGAAAACTGGAAGCAGGACCACGGCTATAACCTTCCGGCCTTTATCAACACAGGCGAAGGAGGGGCAGGGGTAATTACGCAGACCATATTTTTTCAAAAATCCGCGCCGCTCCTCTGGTTTGATTTTGGCCGCTCCGACAGAAACAACATCGACATAGGCCACGAAATAAGCACAAGGATGTGGGCGAGCCTCGCCATAGGGCTACCTACGTTTATTATGGCAATACTCATAAACCTCTTTTTCGCCATGATACTCGCCTATCTGCGGGGGACCTTTATCGACACGGGGGGTCTCTTTATCTGCGTTGTAATGATGTCAGTATCCATGCTTTTTTATATAATCGGAGGGCAATTCATCCTCGGCAAGGTCCTGCGCCTCCTGCCCATATCCGGTTATGATACTGGCCTTCACTCCATAAAGTTTCTCTTTCTCCCCGTGATTATAGCCCTCGTTGGCTCCACAGGCGCGGGGGTGCGCTTTTACAGGACCGTTTTTCTTGAGGAGACGGGCCGCGATTACATACGCACGGCGCGGGCAAAGGGGCTTGGCGAGGGCCGTGTGCTCTTCAAGCACGCCCTCAAAAACGCCATGATACCCGTCCTTACAAACGTCGTTGTCTCCATACCATTTCTCTTTTACGGATCCCTTATCATGGAGAGTTTTTTCTCCATACCCGGACTCGGTTCTTTTACTATCGACGCCATACAGGCGCAGGACTTCGCCATCGTGCGCTCCATGGTGTACCTCGGCTCCATACTCTACATCGTGGGGCTTATACTGACGGACATAAGCTACACCCTTGTTGACCCAAGGGTGGTTTTTGAATAAAGGACAGAATCAATGCCTGTAATACTCGCTACAGACCTTATCGTCTACCTCGTTGCCGGGGCGGCCCTCTATATGGGCTACCGGGGGCTTCGAGACCGTGGGCCCGTATTTCAGGAGATAAAGAGAAACCGCCTTGCCGCCATATCCATGGTACTTCTATCCCTTTACCTCGGGGTAGCCCTTATGGACAGCGTACGCTGGCGCGCCCATGCCGTAGGTGACAATGGCTCTGTGATTACGGCAAAAGACGGGAAAAGCGTCTATGAGGGACAGGCCTTGAGTCTCCTTGACAGGGCCTTTTCCGGCCTCCGAACAGATACGGAAAAAACCTACTCCGCACCCTTTGCCAATAGACTCTTTGTAAAGGAGACCATGGAAGGCCCCGACAAAACCCCCATGCGGGGGTATCCGCAGTTAAAACACCCCGGCAGGCACATCCTTGGCACAGACAAGGTGGGCTCCGACGTATTATATGCGGCCATAAAGGGCATACGCACGGGTATCGTCATCGGCACGGGCACCACCATAATAGTGATACCCTTTGCCATTTTCTTCGGTGTCATCGCCGGGTTTTTCGGAGGTTTTATCGACGACATCATTCAGTACATTTATACAACGCTCTCGTCTATCCCCGGGGTGCTCCTCATAGTTGCCTTCATGCTTCTTTTCGGCTCAAGCGGCTATCAGGGCGGGCTTGTATCAAGGAGCGATATATACCTCGCCGTATTTGTGCCGAATGACCGCCTCTTCTGGCTCTGCCTCATACTCGGCATCACCTCATGGACAGACCTCTGCCGTCTCATACGCGGCGAGGCCATGAAGCTTCGTGAACTCGAATACGTAAACGCCGCGCGCGCCTTCGGTGTTCCCAGCGCCGGGATCATCTGGCGGCACATCGTCCCCAACCTCATGCACCTCGTGCTTATAACCATGGTCCTGCAGTTCAGCGGACTTGTCCTCGCAGAGGCCGTGCTGAGCTACATCGGCATAGGCGTGGGACCGGAGATGGGGTCCTGGGGTAATATGATAAACACGGCGAGGCTGGAGCTCAGCCGTGAGCCTGTTGTATGGTGGAACCTCTTTGCATCTTTTCTCTTTATGTTCGGGCTGGTCTTGCCGGCCAATATCTTCGGCGACGCCGTGCGCGACGCACTGGACCCGAGGCTCAGGTATAGATAAAAAACCTTTTGCTTTCTTTTGGAAAAAAGAAAGCTTGGCAAAGAAAACCAATAGGGGAGCGATATGCGCCACTAACGTAACCTGCGGCCTCCCTTGGATACAACCGTTGCCATGGCAAAAAGCCTGGCAAAGAAAACCAATATGGGGCGGGCTTTTTTCCCATTAAATATACACCATGCGCCCCGCGTTAATTTGTAGCAAAGGAACAGAATAGATGAGTACACCTGTATTAGAGGTTCGCGGTCTCAGGACCTATTTCAAGACCGCCGAGGGGCTTGCCCGCGCCGTTGACGGCCTCTCCTTTACAATAGAACGGGGCTCCACCTTTGCCCTTGTGGGAGAATCGGGGTGCGGTAAATCCGTGACAGCCCTTTCCATAATACAGCTCCTTGGCGCAGGGGGCATGGAGACGGGCGGTGAGATTCTTCTTAACGGTAAGCTCATAAACAACCTTCCCGAGACGGAGAAGAGGCGTATCAGGGGTAACAAGATATCCATGATCTTTCAGGAGCCCATGACCTCGCTTAACCCCGTTTTTACCATCGGCAATCAGATAACAGAGGCCCTTACCCTTCATCAAAACCTGAATAAGGCCGAGGCAAAGCGAGTGGCCATTGAAATGCTTGCCCGTGTAAAACTCCCGGAACCCGGGGCCGTCTTTGGCGAATACCCCCACAGGCTCTCAGGCGGGATGCGCCAACGTGTGATGATAGCCATGGCTCTGTGCTGTAAGCCCGATCTGCTCATAGCCGATGAGCCCACAACGGCCCTTGACGTTACCATACAAAAAGAGATTACCGCCCTTATAAGGGAGCTGAAAGTTGAGATGGGCACAGCCGTTCTCCTCATTACCCATAACCTCGCCCTTGTCTATAATAACGCCGATACAGTGGGCGTCATGTACGCCGGGCGCCTTGTGGAGCTTGCCCCGGCAAAGGAGCTTTTTAAGAGCCCTCTGCACCCCTACACCATTCAACTCATGCGCTCCATCCCCGGCGCGGCGCGGCGCGGCTGTATGCTTGATACCATATACGGAAACGTCCCGCCGGCTACGGACTATCCTGCGGGGTGCCGCTTTTCGGGAAGGTGTCCGCAAGAGATGGAGGGTTGTTCAGGGGCCGAGCCGCCCCTTTTGCAGAGGGGTCAAGGAAAGGGCGCGCACCTTGCGGCCTGTTTTCTCCACGACAAGGCCTTTATGAGCGGGCCTTCTTCAAGGCCCTTGAAGAGAGCGGCAGGCCATGGCGAGAAGGGGAGTAGCCTACGGGGCGAGAGAGTCGGGGGCCCTGAGGGTGAGGCCATACTGGAGATAAAAAATCTTAAGACGTGGTACCCCATCAGAAAAGGTGTCTTTAAGAGAGTGCGCGGTTACGTGCGCGCCGTTGACGGCATCGACCTTACGGTACGGCGCGGGCAGACGCTGGCCCTTGTTGGGGAGTCGGGGTGCGGTAAGACCTCCGCCGGAAAGACCATCCTCCGGCTGATTAAGGCTACCGGCGGTAGCGCCTTTTTTAAGGGCCGTGACATCATGGCCATGAGCGGCCCGGAGCTAAAAGAGATACGCTCGAAGATGCAGATAATCTTTCAGGACCCCTACTCGTCCCTTAATCCGCGCCTTATGGTGAGCGACATTATAGAAGAGGGCATAAGGTCGCTTATGCCGGGGCTTAAAAAGGCCGAGAGAAAGGC
>CAZSAY010000075.1:0-7370 GCA_964605225.1 uncultured Thermodesulfobacteriota bacterium
TGGATAAGAAGGTAAAGAGAGTTGTCCTCGCCTATTCAGGCGGGCTTGATACGTCCATAATAATAAAATGGATTAAGGAAAAGTACGGATGCGAGGTCGTGGCCTTTGTGGCCGATGTAGGTCAGGGCGGCGAGGTAAAGGGCCTTCGTGCCAAGGCCCTGAAGACCGGCGCCAAGAGCATACATATCCTGGACCTTAAGGAAGAGTTCGCCAGTGACTTTGTCTTCCCAATGATAAGGGCAGGCGCCGTATATGAGGGTGAGTACCTCCTTGGCACGGCCATAGCGAGACCCTTAATCGCCAAGGCTCAGATGGAGGTTGCAAAAAAGACACGCTCTGACGCCGTTGCCCACGGTGCCACGGGCAAGGGGAATGATCAGGTGCGTTTCGAGCTTACCTATTATCATATCAACCCCGATATCAAGGTCATCGCCCCATGGCGCGAGTGGGACTTGGCGGGACGTAGCGATCTTATCGCCTATGCAAAAAAACACGGCATTACCGTCCCTGTAACGAGAAAAAAGCCATATAGCTGTGATGGCAATTTACTGCACTTGAGTTTTGAAGGCGGCGTACTTGAGGATCCATATGTGGAGCCCCCGGAGGATATGTTCCGTTATACCGTGCCTCTGGAAAAGGCCCCTGACAAGGCTACTTATATCGAGATCGATTACGAGGGCGGCGATGCCGTGGCCCTTAACGGGCGGCCCATGAGCCCGGCAAAGCTCCTTGCCCGCCTTAATACCCTTGGCGGGGCCAATGCCGTGGGCATGGTTGATATGGTGGAGAGTAGATACGTGGGCATGAAGTCCCGCGGAATTTACGAGACGCCCGGCGGCACCATCCTGCATCAGGGCAGGAGGGCCGTAGAGTCCATCACCATGAGCAGAGATGTCCTGCATATGCGAAATACCCTCATCCCCCGTTACGCCGAGCTTATCTATTACGGCTACTGGTACTCAACGGAGAGAACTGCCCTGCAGGCCTTCTTTGACGAGGCCGCCTCGGTCATTACAGGCAGGGCACGGTTGAAATTATATAAAGGCAACTGCGTGATAGTTGGGAGAAAGGCCGAAAAATCTCTTTATAACCCCGAGCTTGCCACATTTGAGGCCGATAAGGTATATAATCAGCGCGATGCCGAGGGTTTTATAAAGATAAGCTCCCTTGCATTGAAGCTTGAGAGCCTGATGAGCAAAAAGGGGCCGAAGTAATGCCACTTTATGATGGGCCTTTTTCGACTTTTCTTTGCTACCCTGAGGCAGGTATCTCATGAGACTTGCGAGGTTCTCGGCAGGCGGCACAGTTCATTTCGCCGTAATGGAAAATGATGTGGTGAGCGTCATATCCGCCGATGATTTTTTCAGCGGCGGTCTTGGTGAGACAGATAGAGGCGAGTCTTTTAAGGTTGAGGAGGTCTCTCTTCTGGCCCCTGTTTTACCATCAAAGATAGTTGCCATTGGGCTTAATTACAGGGCCCATGCCGAGGAGTTTAATCAAGAGATACCCGATGAGCCATTGTTTTTCATGAAACCCTCAACCGCGGTAATCGGCCCCGGTGACGAGATCGTATACCCAGGGCATATGTCTCACAGGGTGGATTACGAGGGTGAGCTTGCCCTTGTAATAGGCGCGGCGGCAAAGGATATTTCCATATCAGAGGCCCCCTCATACATACTCGGCTACACGGCCTTTAATGACGTTACGGCAAGGGACCTTCAGGGCAGGGACGGGCAGTGGACAAGGGCAAAGAGCTTTGATACCTTCGCCCCAATGGGGCCGTGGATAGAGACAGAGCTTGACCCCTGCAACGTCACCATAGAGAGCTCTCTTAACGGCGAGGTACGCCAAAACTCAAGCACCTCGGATATGATATTCAATGTCTTCGAGCTTGTGAGTTTTGTCTCAAAGGTAATGACCTTACTGCCCGGTGACGTAATCGCAACGGGTACGCCGCCGGGGGTGGGTAAGATGAAACCCGGTGATATTGTTGAGGTTAGCGTATCAGGTATCGGCGCGCTTACAAATACAGTGGTCTGAGGGGCTTTCCCGAGGCGTGATTTTTGGCCCCTTTATTATGCTTTCAGGAGAAAAGATATGACTGAAGATTACATACAGGGGCTATTCGCCGATAGGCTCGGCGGAAGTTCCTTTGGAAAAGACACGAAGATATATAAGTTTGAGAAGATAAAGCGTGCCAAGGCCGCGGCCATTGCCGCCGACCCAACGTGCGAGATACTGGACTTTGGTGTCGGCGAGCCCGACGCCATGGCCTTTCCCGTTGTTGTGGAGGCACTGAAGAGGGAATGCGAAAAGCCGGAGAACAGGGGCTACGCCGATAACGGCATCGCTGAGTTCAAGAGAGCGGCGGCCAAGTACCTTGACCGCGTCTTTGGTATAAAGGGCCTCGACCCTGAGAAGGAAATTATACATTCAATAGGTTCAAAGTGCGCCCTTGCCATGTTGCCAGATGTTTTTATAAATGAGGGCGACGCCATGCTCATGACCACTCCGGGGTACCCTGTCATGGCAACGCATACGCGCTGGCACGGGGGCCGCGTCATAGAGCTGCCGCTCCTTGAAAAAAATGGTTTTTTACCGGACCTCGAGGCCATAAGCGGCTCTGACCTCAAGAGTGCAAAGCTCCTCTATCTGAATTATCCCAATAACCCCACAGGTGCGGCCGCCACGGAGGAGTTTTTTAGCGATGTTGTGGAGTTCGCCCGCGCCAACAGTATCATCGTAGTCCATGACGCGGCCTACGCCGCCCTTAGCCACACCGGCGCCCCACTCAGCTTTCTCACCACTCCCGGGGCCATGGAGGTTGGCGTTGAGCTTCATTCTCTTTCCAAGGCCTATAATATGACGGGTTGGAGAATCGCCTTCTTGGCCGGTAGCGCTAAGGTCATCGGGGGCTTTGCCCATGTGAAGGACAATTATGATTCGGGCCAGTTCAAGGCCATACAGAAGGCCGCTATTGAGGCCCTTGCAAACCCTGAAATAACCGAAGAGATATCGGCTAAATACAAGCGCAGGCTCGCGCAGATGGTCGGGGCCCTTGGCGCATGCGGCTTTAACGCCAGAATGCCCGGCGGGACATTTTATCTCTATGTGAAGGCCCCTCTTGGCGCGGGAGACGGGACGAGGTTCAATAATGCCGAGGACGCCTCGGAGTATCTTATTAAAAAGGCCCGGATATCCACTGTGCCATGGGATAACGCCGGGGCATTTCTTCGGTTTTCCGCTACCTTTGCCGCCCTTGATATGGACGATGAGGCTCGTGTAATAGGGGAACTGTGGTCGCGGCTCTCGGGGCTTGGTCTGGAGTTTTAACTCTCTTGGATAGTAGAGAACGGGTCTTTATAGGGATAGGCTCCAACAGGGGCCATCGCCGCAGGAACTGCCTCTCTGCCATGGAGTCTCTTGATAATGCCCCTGAGCTGAAGTTAATACATGTGAGCCCTTTTTACGAGACCGTTCCATGGGGGTTTGCGGGGCAGAGGCCCTTTGTTAACGCCGTAATCGAGGTCCGCACCACCCTGGGGCCAAAGGGCCTCTTGTCCTTTCTTAAGAAGCTCGAAAGAGTACTCGGCAGGGAGCGAGCCGGGAGATGGGGGCCAAGGGTCATTGACCTTGATATACTTTTTTTTGGAAACCGGCTTATTAATGAGCCGCGCCTTATTGTGCCGCACCCGCGTCTCCATGAGAGGGCCTTTGTAATGGTACCCATGGGGGAGATTGCCCCGGATTTTATTCATCCCCTCTTTAAGGTTTCCATAAGGGGGCTCTTAAGCGGGCTAAGGAGATGCGCGGCGGTTAAGGAGCTGGTCCCGGATAAAATATGAAGTTTCTCTTTTACATACTCGCAGGTTATCTCCTTTATATGATACTGAAGGGCCGCCTTGGCGGGAAGCAAGGCCCCGGGCAGAGTAACGGCAAAGGCGCGCCACGGTCTTCAAAGCCCTCAAGAGATGAGGAGGAGATGGTTCAGGACCCTGTCTGCAAGAGCTACGTCCCTATGAGCGATGCCCTTAAGGTGAGGACACGTAGAGGGGTGGTGTATTTTTGCGGCCCCGAGTGTAAAGAGAAGTTCATCGCAGATAAAGACGCCTGATGCCGGCGCGGAGGGCCTCGAAGATGTGAGTATCTTGACGCGAAGGCACGGGGCTGATATTCTGTTAAGGATAAAGGCGGCGCCTTAACACCCGCAAAAGCATGGGTTTTCAAGGGGCGCTGTAATAGGGCATTTGCCGTAAAAAAAGTTTTATAAAAAAGTAAATTCCCAATCATTAATAAATTTTCAAGGAGGATTACATTATGGACTGGGGTATGAAGAACCGTCTCTCAAGGATTATAAGGCCCGATACGGGCAGGACCGTTATGCTTGCCATTGACCATGGATATTTTCTCGGCCCAACATCAGGGCTTGAAGAGCCCGGTAAGACGGCGGCTCCTCTTATGCCCCACGCCGATACCCTCATGCTTACAAGGGGAGTTTTGCGAAATTGTGTATGCCCTGAGACAGATACCCCCATAGTGCTTAGAGTCTCAGGCGGCACATCCATACTCGGTAACCTTGCCGACGAGGGCAGGACCGTATCCATTGAAGACGCCGTAAGGCTAAACGTCGCCGGTGTGGCCCTATCCATCTTCGTGGGCTCGGAGCTTGAGAAGCAGACTCTTCTCGGCCTTGCAGAGCTTGTGGACATCTCCGGCTCACGAGGCATCCCAGTCATAGCTGTTACCGCTGTTGGTAAAGAGATGGCAAGGGACGCCCGCTACCTCGGCCTTGCCAGCAGGATAGCCGCCGAGCTCGGGGCCAATATTGTAAAGACCTATTACTGTGATGATTTCGGGAAGGTTGTTAAAAACTGTCCCGTGCCCATAGTAATAGCAGGCGGCAAAAAAGTAGCCGAGCAGGAGGCCCTTGAGATCGCCTACAGGGCCGTGAATGACGGAGCGGTTGGCGTTGACATGGGAAGAAATATCTTTCAGTCCACCCATCCCGTTGCCATGATACAGGCCGTCCGTGAGGTGGTGCATAACAACATGGCTCCGGCAAAGGCCTTTGAGCTATTTAATACCCTTGCCGGCGAAAAGCAGGCCGCCGGGGCCTGACCCTCGGGCGCTTAGCCGGCGCGTGGCGTCGGCGACAATGGGAGAATGTTATTAAGAGCATCATTAATCAGAGAGAGGAAGAGGTCTATTGAAAGCGGCGGTCTATTATAACAACAGCGACGTGCGCGTAGAAGAGATGCCCACTCCGGATATCAAACCCGGTGAGATTCTTGTAAAGGTCGTGGCAAGCGGCATCTGCGGCTCCGACGTCATGGAGTGGTACAGGATAAAAAAGGCCCCCCTTGTGCTCGGTCACGAGGTGGCCGGCGTGGTGAAGAAGGTTGGCGATGGGGTAGAAAAATTCGTCCCCGGAGACAGGGTGACGGTGGCCCATCATGTGCCCTGCAATACATGCAGGTATTGCCTTGGCGGCGAATTCTCGGTCTGTGAGACCCTCCGCACGACTAATTTTTATCCCGGTGGTTTTGCCCAGTATATCCGTGTTCCGGCCATTAACGTAGACAGGGGTACCTTCATCCTCCCCCCTGATATGAGCTTTGAGGACGCTACCTTTGCCGAGCCTCTCGGTTGTGTGGTGCGGGGCCTCCGTAAGGCCCGTATGACGGCGGGAAAAAGCGTTCTTGTACTGGGGAGCGGTATCTCCGGGCTACTTCATATTAAGCTCGCAAAGGCCCTCGGGGCCTCTGTTGTGGCGGCTACGGATATAAACGACAGGCGGCTGAAGATGGCCGAGGCCGCGGGGGCTGATTTTGTCTTTAACGCCCGTCATGATGTGCCTGCCAGGATGCGTGAGGCCCTTGGCCGCGGCGCAGATATTGTGGCCATATGCGCGGGAAGCCCCGGGGCCGTAAAGCAGGCCATGGCCTCAGTAGAGAGGGCGGGGACGCTTCTATTCTTTGCCCCGGCCCTGCCCGGAGAGACCTTCCCCATGCCCCTCTTTGAGCTATGGCGCGATAATATTACCATGATAAATACCTATGCCTCACCTCCAGTTGATACCCTTGCGGCCCTTGACCTTATCGCGGGCGGCGTAGTTGAAGTCTCTGATATGATTACGCACAGGCTCAAGATGGAAGAGGCTGCCATGGGTTTTGCCCTCGTGCACGAGGCCGATGATTCCATAAAGGTAGTCATAGAGCCCAACGGATAGTTTTATTGTTCTCTTTTCTTCGCTCTTTTGTTCTCAGTGCAGGTGGTCCCGGTTCAAGAGGAGCTCTCAGTGAAAAAAACAGGGATGATAGTAAATGAGTCCAACTCCAAGGCCCTGGACTTTGGTTCCGGGCTTGCCGCTTGGATTAAAAAATGCGGCGGTGAGCTTTACGTCACAGAGGGGCTTGGTTCGTGTATATCCCCATCTACTGTTGCAGGCAGTAGCCCCGAGGATCTTTTCAATATTATAGATGTCCTTATCGTTCTTGGCGGAGACGGCACCATGCTAAGGGCGGCAAGGCTTGTGGCCGGAAGGGATATCCCCGTACTGGGAATAAACCTGGGGGGGCTCGGTTTTCTTACCTCCGTTACGGTTAAAGAGGCCCGCGCCATGGTGAAAAAGGTCCTTGGCGGCGACTTCTCCATAGAGCAACGCATGATGCTCTCCGTGGAGCACAGGCGCGAAGGCAAGCTGCTCGCTTCTTACAATGTACTTAACGAGGCCGTAGTCAAGGGGCTTTCCGTTCGTCTCATAAGGCTTGAGACGAGTATTAACAGGGAATATGTCACTACATACCGCGCCGATGGCCTTATCGTGGCCACCCCTACGGGGTCCACGGCATACGCCCTCTCTGCCTCGGGGCCCATACTTTACCCCACTATACACTCCATAACGGTTGCGCCCATATGCCCCTTTAACCTCATGAACCGTCCCGTGGTCATACCGGACTGGATGTGCGTTGATATTACCGTATGTCCGGGGCAGGAGAGGATAGCCCTTGTACTTGACGGAGAGCGGGACACCCCTCTGGAGTGCGATGATGTGATTACCGTCAAACGCTCGGAGAGAAGCGTATACTTAATTAAGTATGAAGGGAAAAGTTATTTTGATATACTTAGACAGCGACTCATGTGGGACGCAAGGGTCAACAAGGGATGAGCCCTCTTCACGATGCTTGTAGAACTCAGGATAAAAGATTTTGCTATAATAGACAACCTCGTCATTGATTTTGGCGGGGGTTTTAATGTCTTTACGGGAGAGACGGGCGCAGGAAAGAGCATTATCATAGACGCCATCGCCCTTGTTCTTGGAGACAGGGCAACAGGAGAGGTGGTGCGCACAGGTTGCGCGGCGGCAGAGG
>CAZSAY010000076.1:0-7298 GCA_964605225.1 uncultured Thermodesulfobacteriota bacterium
CAGTTCGAGGCCATGGGCGTTGAGAGGGTGAAGACAAAAAAATCCGTTAGCTACATAGACCACAATACCCTGCAGTACGGCGGGTATGAGAACGCCGACGACCACAAATATCTTCAGACAGTAGCCGCCAAACACGGCATATATTTTTCAAGGCCCGGTAACGGTATCTGCCATCAGGTCCACCTGGAGAGGTTCGGCACACCCGGCCAGATACTTCTCGGCTCTGACAGCCACACCCCCACAAGCGGGGGCGTCGGCATGCTGGCCATAGGCGCCGGTGGCCTTGACGTGGCCGTTGCCATGGGCGGAGGCCCTTTTGGGCTTACCTACCCCGAGGTAGTGCTCGTGAACCTCAAGGGCTCTCTACAGCCCTGGGTATCGGCAAAGGACATCATACTTGAGCTCCTCCGAAGGCTTACCGTAAAGGGCGGCGTAGGCAAGGTCTTTGAGTACGGCGGTGAGGGGATTAAGGGGTTATCAGTGCCGGAGCGCGCCACTATTACCAACATGGGCGCAGAGCTCGGGGCCACTACATCCGTATTCCCAAGCGATGATGTTACGAGGGCATTTTTAAAGGCTCAGGGCCGAGAGAATGACTGGACGGAGCTAGTGCCTGACGCCGATGCCGCATATGACCAGGTCGTGGAGATAGACCTTAATGCCCTTGAGCCCATGATAGCGCTACCTCATATGCCTGATAACGTGCGCAAGGTCTCGGAGATAGAGGGGCTGAAGGTTGATCAGGTCTGCATTGGTTCGTGCACAAATTCATCTTACAGAGACCTTATGCTCGTTGCCGAGACCTTTGAACATGGCGGCCACAAGGTCTCGCCTGAGCTGAACCTTACCATATCCCCGGGCTCTCGTCAGGTCCTTGAGATGATATCGCTGAATAAGGGCCTTGCCTCTCTTATAAAGGCGGGGGCGAGGATACTGGAGTCGGCCTGCGGCCCATGCATAGGCAACGGCCAATCCCCTCCATCGGAAGGCGTATCCCTTCGGACCTTTAACAGGAACTTCAAGGGCAGAAGCGGCACACCTAACGCCCAGGTCTACCTCTGTAGCCCGGAGACCGCGGCCGCCGCGGCTATTTACGGCGTTGTCACGGACCCGAGAAAGCTCGGAGAATTTCCCGAGGTAAAGATGCCCGAGACCTTCCTTGTTGACGACTCCATGGTAATACCGCCTCCTGCGGAGACGGCTGGCGTGGAAGTCCTCAAGGGCCCCAATATACAGCCACTGCCCATTCAGCCCCCGCTGGGGGACTCGCTTACGGGCAGGGTCCTTATAAAACTCGGCGATGACATCACAACGGACGATATTACTCCGGCCGGGGTATGGCTGAAGTACAGGAGCAACGTGCCTAAATACTCGGAGAGCGTCTTCAGTGCCATAGAGCCTGATTTTTTCAAGAAGGCCCTTGATATGGGTGGCGGTTTTGTCATAGGCGGAGAGAACTACGGACAGGGGTCATCTCGCGAGCACGCGGCTCTATGCCCCATGTATCTGGGTATAAAGGCCGTTATCGCCAAGAGTTTCGCCAGGATTCACAAGGCAAACCTCATAAACTTCGGCATACTGCCGCTGGTATTTGAAGAGACTTCGGATTTTGACGGCATTGATGCGGGAGACGAGCTTGAGATTAACGGCCTCACCGGTGGACTTATACCTGGGAGCGGCCTTACCCTTAAGAACGTCACAAAGGGTACGGAGATAGCTCTACGCCACGACTACTCGCCCATCCAGACCGCCATGATAAAGGCAGGCGGAAGGCTTAACTATACCGTATCGGGCGGGGCCTGAGGAGTAAGGCCTTAAAAAACCTCGCATATCATGCATTTCACAAGACCTCTTACATTAACGTAAGGGGTCTTGTTTTTTGAGTAGGAAATATCGCTGAGTACCTTTTCCCCGGTATGTAGCGCCACCTCTTCGTTGTTTGAGTCGCGGCTACGGTCACCGGGATCGGGGAGTGCGGGGTGGTTGAGTATTATCCCCATAATGGTAAGGCCCCTTGAGTGTGCCGCCTGTACTGTCAGCATGCACTGATTGATAACACCAATACGCGAAGGCGCTACTATTACAACGGGGATATTTAGAAAAGCGGCAAGGTCGGCCATAGTGGCGCACCCTTTTTTCAGTCCCCCCTCTCCAAGGGGCGTTAGTAAGCCCCCGGCGCCCTCCACTATGATGATATCGCTTGACCTTCGAATTTTTTCATAAGAATCCTTGATTACAGCGAAGTCTATCTTCACACCTGCCTGCCGGGCCGCGAGCTCGGGAGATATGGGAGGGGCAAAAGAATAGGGGTTGATAAGCCCGAGGGGCGCGTCAAATGAGGCCGCCTCTTTAAGTAGCGCGGCATCGGCGCCTACGAGCCCTCCGCCTCTTAACTTGCATCCCGTTTCAACGGGTTTTATGACGCCCACCCTTAAACCGACTTTTTGAAAACCACGGGCCAGCGACGCGGCTATGGCGGTCTTGCCCACCCCCGTGTCTGTGCCCGTTATAAAACATGCCTTTTTCATGTGAGAATCCTTTCTATACTCGCCTTGATGATACCTGTCATTTTCCTTAACTCGTCCTCCTTGATGCTAAGAGGCGGCATAAGGACAATGGTATCGCCGAGGGGTCTTATGATAAGTCCGTATTCCCGCGCGTCCATACATACCCTGTGCCCGGCGCGGAGGGTCGGCGAAAAAGCCTTTTTCGTCTTTTTATCCTCTACAAGCTCCACCCCCGCCATTAGCCCCTTCTGTCTTACATCCCCTACATGGGCCAGTTTTTTAAAACCGCGAAGGAGTCCCCGGAGCTTTCGCGCCTTCACCCCAACGCCCTCGAGGACCTTTTCGGACTCGAATATATCCAGATTTGCCAGTGCCGAGGCGCAGGCAAGGGGGTTTCCCGTATACGTATGGCCGTGTAAAAAGGCCCTGCCTTCAGTGACTCTGCCAAGGAAGGCGTTATAGATATCTTCAGTAAAGAGGGTTGCCGCAAGGGGCAGGTACCCGCCTGTTATGCCCTTGGCAAGGCAGAGAATATCGGGTCTTACGTTCTCGTGCTCGCTGGCGAACATCTTGCCGGTCCTCCCGAACCCTGTTGCCACCTCGTCGCATATGAGGTGAACATCATATTTTTTTGTAAGCCTCCGCACCCCCTTCAAGAATCCGCGAGGCGCTGTAATCATCCCAGCCGCGCCCTGCACCAGGGGCTCTATGACGCAGGCGGCTATGGTCTCGTGGTGTGCCTTGAGGATTTTTTCAAGCTCATCAAGGCAGGCCATGGCGCATCCCTGCCGGGCCAACCCCACGGGACACCTGTAGCAGTAGGGGTAAGGCGCGCGGAAGGTTTTAAAGAGAAGGGGCTGAAATTTTTTTACGTATTTACCTATCTCCCCCAGACTCATGGCCCCAACGGTATCGCCGTGATAGGCCCCCGTAAAGGACACAAACCTTCTCTTCTTATTCTTATCGGCACTTTGCCCCCAAAACTGAAATGAAACTTTAAGGGCTATCTCCACGGCGGTGGAACCGCTATCGGAATAAAAGACCCTTGTGAGCCCCTTGGGCGTAATTTTCGCAAGGCGTGCGGCAAGCTCCGTAGAGGGCACACTCGCTAACCCCAATAGCGTTGTATGGGCTACTTTTTTAAGCTGGCCTTCTATGGCCCTGTTGAGTTCCTTTTTGCCATGCCCATGCACGGTAACCCATAGCGACGATACGCCGTCAAGGTAGCGTCTGCCTTGGGTATCGATAAGGTAATTACCCTCTGCCCGCTCTATCATCAGAGGGGCCTCACCCTGCCACTCCTGTTGTTGGGTAAAGGGATGCCAGAGGTGCTGTTTGTCGAGTTCTGCCAGCCGCGCTCTCTTACTTTTGCTTTTCATAAAAGAAAATCTCTATTTAAATGTAACGCGGAGCGCACGATGTAAGTTCAATGAGGTTAAGCCTGTCCAATATTGTTTTTTTTTGTCAGGGCAAAGTTAGTATCCAAGGGCGGCCACAGGGGCAGGTTAGTTGCACTATCGTTCCCCTATTGGTTTTCTTTGCCAAGCTTTCTTTTTTCCAAAAGAAAGCGGAAGGTTTTTTTTGTCTCTTAGTCCCTCTTTTTCGCCGTAACCAGTATTACCTCATATGTAGCCCTGACCGTACCATCGGGTCGGGAAAAATTTTTCTCGTAGAGACTAAGAACCTCTTTAAGGAATGTCCCACTTGATAGAGACCCCTCCGTGACCTCTCCCCTTGCCGAGGCCCCGGTGTTTTTAAGTGTCTTAAGGAGGTGAAGGGTGTTTTTGTAACTCCTCAAAAGGGTTGTTTTCTTTACATTAACGAGTTTAAGTCCCGCGATCCTTAAAGCGTCCTCTATGTCTTCAAGGGAGGCGAAGGGGGTGAACCTGAACCTCTGCCTTGCCTTATCTGCCGCCTCGAGAGAAGAGAGGAGCTCATTAAGGGTAGTTGGGCCAAGGGTAGAAAAAGAAAAAGACCCGCCCGCCGCGAGGACTCTTTCTACCTCGGAGAAGGCCCTGGAAAGTTTCGTAACCCACTGATAGGCGAGGTTTGAGACAACATGATCAAAGGCTCCGGGGCCAAAGGGCAGGGCCTCGCAGGCCCCGTTGACAAGCCCCCTCCTGGCGCACCTCTCTGCCTCTATAAGCATGGGTAGAGCAAAATCAAGGCCAAAGAGGTATGGCCCCTTATTTAATCCACCTTCCCGCTCGCTAAATAACCCGGACATAAGCAGGCCCGTGCCGCACCCCGTATCAAGGACCCTGGGGTGATTTTCCGCACCCTCGCCGTCCCGACGGCGTTCCCATAATGGGCCGGTGCGGCTCATGAAGGACAGAAGTTCCCCTGCCACCTCTGCCTGAAAGTCCGCGCGCGCCTCATACTCACCGGCAACTGCGCTGAAGTTTTTTTTAATCTGATTTCTATATAACATTTTTTAGATTACCATGTCACAGGAAAAATTTTTCCTCACTTCGGTCTTTTTTTACCCGGCCCTTAGGAAGTTTTTTCTACTTTTCCACATCCTCTAAAAACTTATTTACTACCTCAATAAAATCCCGTTCCCGTGTGATAAAGGGGGCATGCCCGGCACGGTCAAATACCTTCATGGAGGCGCGCTTAATATTATTTGCCGTAAACTCGGCCGCCTCAAGGGGGACAACATTGTCATCGTTCCCATGGATGAGAAGCACGGGGATAGTTATATCTTTTAATAGACCGCGAATATCCGTATTATAGAGGGCCTCAAGGCTCATTGTAATATCACGGTAATTAAAGGCCTGATGGCAGGCCGATGGGCCGTCCCCAGTCTCTCCATCGCATATAATCGGCCCGGGCGGCGCGTAACGCTCCATAAAAGTGGCTACTGCCCTGGAGGTCAACTCTTCTCCTGTAAAGTTAAGGGGATAAAACCTCTCAAGGGTCTTGTCAGGGTCTGCCTTCATATCCATGATCATGCGTCTTACAAGGGCCCTGGATTGGCCGTGTGAAAAACCCGTCTTTTGCACAAAACATGGTGTGGTACCCACAAGTACAAGGGCGGAAAATTTTTTTGGAAAACGCGCGGCCAGAGACAAAAGCACCTCGGCCCCGAGGGACCACCCAAAGCCCATGAGCCCGTCCTCTTCATTAGAGAGGAGCTTTGCCATCTTAAGGAGGGCGGGGTTAAGGGATGGCTCAAGCCACCTTGCCGTGGAGCCATGTCCCGGAAGGTTAGCATTTAAGACCCCTGTATGAGCGCCAAGGGCCCCGGATATTACCCCCCATACCGCATTGTCAGTAGCCCATCCATGGACAAAGAGCGCCTTAGCCAATAGATGACCCCTTTTGGGTCTCTTGTTTTTCCTCTTTTTTAAAGCAACCTCTTATGAGACTCAGGGCCCTCTTAAGGTCTTCTTCTGTGTGGGCCGCCGAGACAGTAAGGCGAAGTCTCGATGTGCCCTTGGGCACGGTGGGCGGTCTTATCCCCTGTATAAAGGCGCCCTTGCTGAAAATATCCTCACTTATCTCCATAGCCCTCTCGGCCTTGCCTACGAGTATGGGGATTATCTGCGTAGCGCTCTTCACGGTATCAAGGCCCATCTCGTTGAGAGCGCTCCTCATATAAGAGGCGTTTTTTTGCAGGCGCCCGGTGAGTTCAGGATGTTCATCTACAATATCAATGGCCTTTATGGATGCGGCGCACCCAGCCGGAGGCAGGGCCGTGGTGTAGATAAAAGAGCGCGCCTTTGTGGTAAGGAGGGCCTTAAGGGAGGGGCTACATGCCACAAAGGCCCCGAAGCCTCCAAAGGCCTTTCCCAGGGTTCCCATCTCAATGATGCGGGGGTTGCCGGGTAAAATGCCCATAGAGCTGAGGGTGCCTCGTCCCCCGGGGCCGACGGCGCCTGTGGCGTGCGCCTCGTCAAGATATAAGAGAGCGTTGTAGGGTTCGAGAAGCTCAATTATCTCGCGAAGGGGCGCAAAATCGCCGTCCATGCTGAAGACGCCCTCTGTGATTATGACTTTGCGGGCGGCCGTTGAGGACCTCAAGAGGTCAGAGAGGGCGGTAACGTCGTTATGGGGATATCGCCTTAATTTACAACGGCTGAGTAGCGAGGCGTCTACTATGGAGGCGTGGTTGAGGCGGTCGGAAAAGATCTCCGTACTGCGGTCCGTAATGGCGGTTATGAGCCCCATATTGGCAGAGTAACCGGAGTTAAAGAGTAAGACGGCCTCGGCCTTTTTAAAAGACCTTATCCTTTCCTCAAGCGCTTCATGAAGCACCATGGTGCCTGAGACAAGGCGTGAGGCCCCGGCCCCGACGCCGTAACGGTGCATGGCATCTATGGCCGCTTTTTTTACCTCGCTGTTATTGGCAAGGCCGAGATAATCGTTTGAGCAGAAGAGGAGTTTCTTCTCTCCGTCCATGGTGACGCTTGTCCCCGTGGCCCCTTCCACAAGACGGGTCCGGCGCTGTAGCCCCAGCCGATTTATTCTCGCAAGCTCTTTAGTGATAAATGATGGCATACTCGCACTGTCCGTAGTCTGTTGAGTGAAGGCGCGGGGCGCAAGAAGTATATTTAATGAAGGTAAGCCTGTCCCCATATTGCTTTTCTTCGCCAGGCTTTTTTTAAAGGTCACGCGGGGCGCATGATGTATGTTCAATGCAGTTAAGCCCGTCCCCATATTGCTTTTCTTTGCCAAGCTTTTTTAAAAGGTCACGTGGGGCGCATGATGTATGTTCAATGTAGTTAAGCCCATCCCCATATTGGTTTTCTTTGCCAAGCTTTCTTTTTTCCAAAAGAAAGCGGAAGG
>CAZSAY010000077.1:0-7210 GCA_964605225.1 uncultured Thermodesulfobacteriota bacterium
CTGATATGGGAAGGTTCTCTCTCTTTACATACTTCCAGATATCAAGCTCCGTCATATGGAGTATGGGATGCACCCGTACGTGATCCTCGCCCTCGGACTCGGATTTGTACTGGTCCCAGAGCTCCGCGGGCTGGTCTTCGTAATTCCAGCGGAAGTTCTCGTCCCTTGGAGAAAAAACCCTCTCCTTCGCGCGGATACCGTGCTCATCGCGTCTGATGCCAAGGAGCAGGGCCTTGAAACCGTACTTTGCGATGGTCTGCTTCAGGGCATTGGTCTTCAATTCGTTACAGCAATCGAGTTTACTGCCCTTGCCAGGTCCCATGCCGCCGTCAATAGCCTCGGCGTTACGGCCGACTATAAGGTCAAGCCCATATTCTTTGGCATATTTATCACGAAATTCGTACATCTTGGAAAACTTGTACCCCGTGTCAATGTGTATCACGGGGAATGGGATTTTGCCGAAAAAGGCCTTCTGGCAGAGCCACAAGAGGGTAGTGGAGTCCTTTCCCACAGACCATAGCATGGCAATATTTCTGTACTTGGCGTAGGCCTCCCTGATGATAAATATACTCTTGTTCTCAAGCATTGTGATCTGATCCATAACTTCTCCTTAGTATTATGAGAGTTAAGCGGAAAAATAATCCAGTATAATGGCGGCAAGCGACTCGATGTGCAGGCGCGAGGCCGGGGCCACCGAATCGGGCAGGATTGAATGGGCATCGTGTCTCGTATGCATCCCAGTGAACCTCCCGTTACCGAAAAGATCGTCTTTTTTAAATGAACTCTTAAGGTCAAAGCCGTTATTGGCAAGGCAGACAAGGTCCGGTCCGGCCGCCGCGGCAGGGCCGCTATAGAGCTCACTCTTATCGTATATCTTCTTTATGACCTTCTCGCCCTCAAAGGTAAGGGAATCGAGGATCCGCTTTATCTGCTCTGTAAGGGCTACGACATCGCCGGGGCTCACCGCGCCATGGGGGTACTTTCCCTCAAGGTTAAGGTATATTCTTGCCGGCTCCATGGCAAAGGCCTTTGTGGGGGCCTTTATCTGCTCAAAGTAATCACGGCTCTCGTCAAGATGAAGAAGCCCCTCTTTCTGTAAGACTGTATTGATGTAGACCTCTTTTTTAAGCTCTGTAAATCCATGGTCCGACATGGTCATGAAAAGCCCCTCGCCCTTTGAGATATCGTGAAAACGGGTGAAAAGCGTGCCTATGATATTATCTAATTTTTTATAAAAATCGACAAAAGGGCCATGATATTTGTGCGTATCATCAAAGGCCGCGTCAAAGAAAAAGTGATGGATCCTGTCTGTCTCCGTAATGACGGCGATAAAGAGGTCCCAGGGGTCGCTCGCCATATAGTGCTCGAAGGCCTCCATGCGCCTGTCAAGGACAAAATCGACCTCTTCAAAAAAACCATCGGCGTCGGAGACGGCCTTTGTGGCGTCTACATCAGAGCGGTAGCCAATGGATTTTAAATAGTCGTAGGCCGATGCCGGATAAGTACCCTTCTTAAGGTCTATACAGACAAAACCCGCTGTAAGGAGGCCGTTCATGGGGGATGCCGGATAGGTCTCGGGGATATTCATGACAACGGAGCGCAGGGGCTCTGAAAATCGGTCCCCGTATCGGTCAAGCAAAGTGGAGCTCTTTGAACCCACTGTACCGCCGATGATATCCCATATAGAAGGCGCGCCTATATCGGAGTAGGATGGAAAGTACATGGAGTATGCCCCGGGTTTCAGGTCCATGAAACCGTATATGCCGTGTTCGCCGGGGTTGGTGCCCGTCAGGAAAGAGGCCCATGAAGTTGATGATACGTCGGGTATGGAGGCATCCATCTCAAAGAGGCCGAAACCTTCTTCGAGTATCTCTTTCACGCGGGGCATAAAGCCCCTCTTCATATACTCCGTAATAAGCCCCGTGGATACGCCGTCAAGGCCTATGGCAAGACATCTTTTTTTTCTTCTCTCCGGCAAAGGATCCCCCTCTATCTAAGAAAATAAGCCCGTAAGGGCAGGTTAACGGATATGGCATGCTAATTTTAAGCGCGAAGAAAAGAGGCGCTTATTAAGACCGGGCCGGGCCATTGTCCCGCCAGGTGGATTAAGGCCCTCCGCCTTCGCCGCCACCGGAGTTGTACCCCTCTAACGTGCCGAGCCCTGATGCCCCAATACCCCCTTGCCCCTGTACCTTGCATATTCGCCGGCCCCGGACTCTGCCCGTTTGCCGCCCCGGGATTTTTTACTATTGCTGCAAGCTATTTCTGGCCGCGCCGGAATGGCTACCGCCGCGCCGCGCCTTGTAGGGATGCTTGACGCTCTCCCTGTTTCTATAAGCCCTCTTTGTGCCCCTGGAGTGTTTATTAAGGTACTTTCTGTGTTTATATGCTCTTTTAGAGGCCTCGGGGTGTTTCGCGGCCCACTCTTTGTTCTTCTCAAACCTTTTTGCCACCTTGGGATGGCTTTTGATATAGGACTTATTCTTATAGGCCTCACGGGCCACGCTGGGGTGCTCCCTTAGCAAGGTGTCATTACTGTAAAGATCCTTTGCTATCTTGGGATGCTTGTTTAAATAATCCCTGTTTTTATATACCTCCACGGCCACATCGGGATTGCGGTTCAGCCACTCTCTGTGAGAGTAGGCCTTTTTGGCCACCTCAGGATGAGAGTTAAGATAACTGCGATTTGCGTAAAAGGCCGTTGCGCTCTTCGGGTGTTTCTCAAGCCAGGCCCTGTTATTCATCATGGAATCCACCACCCGGGGATGGGCGTCAAGCCACTCTGCGTTGGCATAGGCCGCCTCGGCCGAGGCGGGATGCCCGGCGAGCCACTTTGTGGTGGACTGGTCATCGGGCATGCCGGCTATCTCGGCGATAGCCGCCGAATCACCCGCTGCCATGACGGTGAAAGGCACTGAGAAACCGATAAAGCCGAATGCCATAAAGACAATAAAAAACCCTGCCAGACGCTCTCTCATAAGTTGACACCTCCCATGTTGAACCAAGTATTTAATTTCATATTATACCCTTTTCAAGGCCCTTTTTAAAGAATAAAAATAATGGAAGCCGCCCCTCAGCGCCGTCCTGTACGCGAGCCCCGTTGTAAGGTGAGCGCTCCCCACCCTCTTTAAGGCAAGGCGTTCTTCCTTTAAGGGGTGGCCCGCAAAGGCCGCCTTGAAGCCGTGCGTTTTAAGCCGCTCCATGACCCGCGCGTCGAACTCCCCGTATGGATAACAGAAGAGCGGCGCACTCACGCCAAGCCTCTCCTCAATGGTGCGGCGGCTATGGATAAGTTCCCTCTCAAGGTCTTTGTCGGAGAGTCTCGTAAGATGGGGGTGTGAGACTGAGTGAGGCTGGAAATCAATACCGTATCTCTCCATTTCCTTAATCTTGTCCCATGTAAGCAGTGGCAACGCCGGTATGCCCCGGTCTCTTTCCCATGTTGAGGCCCTGCCCGTGTGGCCTGTGACAAGGAAGATAGTCGCCGTAAACCCGAACTCTTCTAAAAGGGGCAGGCCAACCTCGTAATTATTCCATAATCCGTCATCAAATGTCAAGACAACGGACCTGGCCGGAAGGGGCGGTCCTCCTTCAAGGGCCTCCACCATACGGGCCGCGGTAACGGTCTCGTAACCGAGCCTCTTAATCATCATGAGATGCCGCCTGAAGACCCCCGGTGATATGGATACCGGGGAGCCGCTATCATCAAAGGAATGGTATACGATGACCGCCGGATGGGCCGGGGCCCTAAGGGCTCCAAGGCCGTAGAGACCGAGCATGAGGGATTGCTTTAATATAGGCTTCAACACTTTTTTTTAATAAGGGCCCTGTGTTTACGGTAGAAGATGACGTAGGACTTTGTATGCAGGTAGGCCATCTTGTTAAATGGATTCTTCCGTGTAATACCCTGAAGCAGATGCTTTACGACAAAACCGGGGTAACAGACCACCTTCAACCCGGCTTTCTCCATGCGCGCGCAGTAATCGGCATCCTCGAAGCCGTAAAACATATTCTCATCAAGGAGCCCTACCTTCTTAACGGCCTCTTTTCTTAATAACTGAAAGGCCCCTTCAACAAAGTCCACCACCCTTGGTCCAGTACGGCTCCAGCCCTCAAGGTGATGTTCCCTTAATATTTTGCTTTTGCGCACAATGCCGGCCATGGATAGCCGGCGCAGGAGAACATGTACGGGCCTCGGATATGTCCTTGTAGATGAGTGGATTACATTATCCTCTGATACGAGGGTACAGCCCAGTATGCCCACATCCGGGTGAGAATCCATGTAGGAGATAAGGTCTCTGAAGTTCTTCGAGACCATCTCCGTATCGGCGTCAAGGATTAGGATATAACGGCCCGTGGCCTTCTTGAGGAGCTGATTGCGCGCCGGGGCAACGCCTCTGTTCTCTCTGTTATGAAAGAGCTTCACCCCGGGGTAGGCCTTTACCGCCGCCTCGGCCGTTCCGTCAGTAGAGGCGTTATCGAGCACAAGGACCTCGAAGTCAATATCATCACCGAGGCATTCATAGAGGGCCTTCAGGCAGTTAAGGAGCAACTCCCGACAGTCCCTAACTATAATAGTCACGGATAGTTCCGCCATATTCAACCTGATCTATTGAAAAAAAACACCGGGCGCGAGGGTCTTCCATGGCCCCTCACGCCCGGCGGAGATATTCCTAAGGTGTGATAGTGTAAGTAATTATGTCTTCATCAAAACTCTGACCTGTAACCTCAACCCTTCCGGCGATATCATAAAGGCCTGTTGCTATAGTCGGGGGCACGTTCTTTGTAAAATTAGCGCCTACCGTGGCTCCGGGAGCCATGTTGAGCGTCTTGGCGTTCAGGACAAACTCACTGCCATTGGGGAATACGGCAACTACGCTGGCCTTTACCGTTTTCGCCGTAGTGGACGTGTTATTGATGGAAAGGGAATAGGAGAGACTTCCTCCAAGGGCCACCGTCGTGGGGCCAAGAGGCGCCATGGCCATGGTAACCGCGGGCAAGGGAAGAAGGAAGGTATTGTTGATGTTAAGTCTGCCTCCAGTGCCAACGGGCAGGGCCGCCGGGTCCACTCCTGCCAGTATCCTCCACTTCACCTCGCTCACTGTAAGCGTGGGGTCCTTGGCCATAAGAAGGGTGGCCACACCTGTTACATAGGGCGTGGACATAGAGGTTCCGCTCATGGAGCTGTATGTGTTGCCGGGCGTGGTGGAAAGGATAGCTACACCCGGGGCGCCGAGATCCACGGAGGCCATTGCGAAGTTTGAGAAAGCGGCCAGGGAGTCGTTATGGTCCGTGGCGGCAACGGATATGATATTGGGCAGGTCATAGGCGGCGGGATACTCAGGGAAGGTGTCTGTATCCTGACCGGAATTACCGGCGGCGGCCACAAAAAGACTCCTCGACGCCCCTATGGCATCTTTTTCAAACTTAGATGAAGCGGAGCTTCCATAAGAGTTATTCGATACCCTCACACCCATGGAGGCCGCGTAGTTGATGGCCATTATGACATCAGTGGTAGATGCGCTACAGCCGCCCCCGAAGGTCCTGAATATCTTAAGGGGCATTATCTGAACCTGCCAGTTGACTCCCGTTACGCCCACGCCGTTATTGCCTACGGCCCCTATGGTACCCGCTGTATGGGTGCCGTGGCCAAGGCAGGTAACATCGGTATCGGAAGGGTCGTTGTCGTTATGGGCAAAGTCCCAGCCATGGACGTCGTCAACGAAACCGTTGCCGTCATCATCAACGCCGTTTCCAGGTACCTCGCCGGGATTGGTGTATACGTTGGCGGCGATATCAGGGTGGGTCATATCAAGGCCCGTGTCGATATCGGCAACCACCATGTTCGGGCTCCCCGTGAAGGAATTCCATGCCTCGGGGGCGTCTATGTCGGCGTCAATAGCCCCGCCTGTCTGCCCCATGTTGTTAAGGCCCCAGAGGGCCGTGAACTGCGTATCATTTGGAGCGGCGTCTATGAATCTCAAGGCGTTAAGCTCGGCGTATTTAACACCCTTAAGGCCCCTGAGAATCCTTACCGCACGCTCTGCCGAGCCCCGGGGAACCTTTACATGAAGGGCGTGTATACGAAGAAAACGCTTAATCGTCTTGCCCTTTACGGTTCTCAATGCACTATCCACGGAAGACTTATTAACGCCGTCTTTAAAGCGAAGAATGAGCTCACCCGGCACATAGGACATGCGCGTGCGTCGGGCGCCGGCAAAGGCAGGCCCGCTTAGAGCCATTATCATAGCAATAATCACCAACCCGTAACTCTTCCGTAACATATTCAACTCCTTGTCATGCTGTTAAAAGAGTTTCTTCATCATTGAGCGTGATGCGTAATAAAACTCTCTTGGGTGTACTACGCGCCAGAGATTACGCGCTATAAACCGCGGCCTCAGATAAAAGCTGAAGTTGGCATGGCGTATAAGCCCCTCAAGCTCTTTCTTGGCAAGGTTGGGGTAGCTGTGTATGGCCTCTTTTCTTACATCCCTCGGCACATAATCTCCGTAAACAAACCAGCCCTCTTTCTTTGCCATATCGTAAAAATCCGTCCCCGGAAAAGGGCTCGCCAGGCTGTACATTACGCCGTCGGGATCAAGTTTTTTAACTATCTCAATATTTCTCAGAATTGACTCCTTTGTCTCAAGGGGGCTTGAGCCAAGGAGCATGTTCAGCTTTACGATAATGTGATTTTCTTTAAGCAGCCTGATGGCCTCCTCTATCTTCTCTATATCTATCTCTTTTTTAACATACTCAAGGACAGGTTCGTCAAAGCTCTCGGCCCCTATGTCAACGAACATGCAGTTGGCCTTTTTCATGGCCTTTATTATATTCTCGTTAAGATAATCCGCGCGGGCAAGGCACCCCCAGCTCATACCCAGAGGGCCGAGCCTCTCGCAGATATCAACGGTCCTCGCCTCTCCCCAGACAAACTGATCGTCAAGGATATTAACGGCGCGAAACCCTTCGTCACGAAGCATGGTGAACTCACGTTCTATATTCTCGGGCGAGCGCTGTCTCACGGCCGGCTTGGTCCCGCCGGAGCCTTTCTTGTACTCCAGCTCTCTGGCAAAAGAGAGGGAATTGGGGACGCAGTATATGCACTTATGGGGGCAACCCCGCGAGGTAAGGGCCGCTGTAACGGGCCTTACACCGAACTTGGGGTTATAGTACCTGCTCCTATCAATAAGATGACGCGCCGGAAATG
>CAZSAY010000078.1:0-7176 GCA_964605225.1 uncultured Thermodesulfobacteriota bacterium
ATTAACCCCGACGACTTCAAAAGGCTCGAATCGGAAAAGCTCTTCAATGAAATAGATCGGAGCGGACTGATTGCAAAGATGAATTCATTGAACTCATCGATAGATAGCTTGAAAAAAAAGTTCCATGAGCTTCCAGCGCTGGAAAAGTCCATAGACGGAATCGACATGAACATCGCCTCCGTGGAACGTGAACGGGAACAATACAAAGACCTTTACCTGGAAGCCATGGTTGAGACAACAAGCCTTCAGAGCGAAATAAAGATACTTCACGATGCGGTGACCACGGGGGCTCCTGCCCAGCCCATCAAGATCTATCACGTTGGGCTGGCTGCCTTGTTGTCACTCTGTCTTTCTGTCGGCATGGTATATGTCTTTGCCTTCTTCAACATACGCATCTTTTTTTCGTCGATGGGGGCCGACCTGCGAACCGCCCCCAGGGCAATAACGGCTGACAATGATAAGAAGGACGCTTAATTCAACGGATCGCGGTATCCATCAAAACAGGCTTTGTCAAACGGAAAAATGAACAGAGAAAACGGCAAAAGAAACAGGCGGCGCCAGCTACATCCGATCCTGCGATATCTGATAATAGGATCGTGGGGGGCGATTATCGCTGTGACCATTTCTTATCTGTTAAACGATATGGGCTTATAAGGCTTGAAAAACTCTAATCAAAAAACGATTATTCTCGGGGCCGGCCTGGCCGGGCTAAGTGCGGCATATCACGGCGGCGGCAGGGTTTTTGAGAAAGACGGAGAGTGCGGGGGCATGTGCATTTCTCCCACGATTAAGGGCTATACCTTTGATCTGGGCATTCATGTCCTGCACACCAAGAACGAATACGTCCTGAAACTGCTCGAGCAGGATTTAAAGATCAAGTTTCATACAAGGGAGAGGATATCCTGGATATATTCTTATGACCGGCTTACCCGCTACCCCTTCCAGGCCAATACATACGGGTTGCCCATACCTGTCGTCAAGGAGTGCCTGATAGAATTTTTCAAGGCTTACAGTAAAAGAGAGGGGGGGAAGAGCCCTGAATATAAAGATTATGAGCAGTGGATAAACACTTACTTCGGAAAGGGAATCGCGAGACTCTTCATGATCCCTTACTCGGAGAAGTTCTGGACGATACACCCCAGGGAGATGACTACGGACTGGTTGGACGTGAGGATACCCATGCCAAAACTCGAAGAGGTCATCGAAGGCGCATTGACCGATCAAGAAAAGGGTTTCGGTCCTAACGCAACCTTCCGATATCCTGAGAAGAACGGTATATCGGAGATTCCAAATGCCTTTATAAGAAACGGGGGGGTAGACGTAGTATTTAACAAGGAGGCTGTAAAGGTCGATCTCGCAAAAAAGGAGGTTACCTTTTCGGACGGAGACACGGAGTCTTATGATGTGCTCATCTCAACTATCCCTACGCCCGAGCTGATCAGAATAACCAAGGCCCCTGAAAGCATCTCTGAGATTGCCAGAAAATTAAGGCATAACTCGATCTTCTGCGTGAATCTCGGAATCGACAGAGAAAAGATAAATGACAGCCATTGGATACACTTCCCTGAAAAAAAATATTCCTTTTTCAGAATAACCTTCTTAAGCAACTATACCCCGACGATGGCCCCGCCTGGTAAGAGCTCCATTTCCGCGGAGATCGCCTACTCGGATTATAGGCATATCGACAAGGACAAGGTGACCGATGATGTTATAAGAGACCTTATAAAGACAGGGATTCTGAAAAAAGAGGATAAGATCGAACTGAAAGACACCAGAGACATTAAATACGGCTATGTCTTCTATGATCACGAAAGAAGCCGGACCATGGACGAAATAAGGACCTTTTTCGAGAACACCTCGGTCCTACTGGCCGGCAGGTATGCAAACTGGGAATATCAATGGATGGACAATGCCATCTTGGACGGGAAGAAGGCTGCTGAAAAGGCGCTTGCACTTAAGGGCTGAACACCTGCGGGTATTGATTATAATATCCATGCGTAGTGTTTCCGGATTTACTGAGGCATGCATATCTCGAAACACCTAACGACCGTTTAAAGCTGGTACGATGGTAACCTCTCCTTATCGGTATCTTAAGAGTTATTGAGGCGTTAAGAACTTATGTCCTTCGGCGAAGAGGTCTGATTGGGCCGCAGTGCTTCCTGCCTTGCTTTATCCACCTTTTCCATAGATATATCCGCCCTCCCACAAAGGCTATGAAAGTTGGGCGGCTGAGGCCGGACCTGAATCCCCTGCATCACGGTCGCCATAAGGCCACTCTACAGGCCGGGGCCTTAACTTCTCTATGGTGCCGTCACGCGGAAGACTCTCTTCGCCTGTACCGCTCTATTACAGGTATCTCAAAGGGACAGAGGCCTAAGTTGAACTTTACCTCGCCTGGAACGGTCTGTACTGTTCTCTTGTAGCACCCTCGTTGAGTTCCTTTCTCTTGTTTTCGGGTTGGCAAACTTATTAAAGCAGATTGAGACCACCTTGACTCATTTTTTGTGCGACAGACATTATACGTTACCCTTGACTGCCGGCAAGCACCTGTATTAAAATCTTACTGACGATAGAGAGGCAGGCATGTTTAGACTCATCCCCCTGGGCACAAACGGGTTCATACCCACCTTCAACCGTCATACGATGAGCTTCATGCTCTTGGATGACAGTGACGAAGTCATTGTCCTTGACGCAGGAAGCGGACTTGCCCGCCTCCTTGAGCCCGGGATCGCGGAGCTACTCTCTTCGAAAAAAAGGCTGAATATAATCCTCTCACATTATCATCTGGACCACGTTATAGGACTTACGTATCTCCCCGGGGTCTGGAGAGACAAGCCGACAAGGCTTTTTGCGCCGTCCAGGCCGCATGTCGACGCAGAGGCCGTGGAGGCCGTCGATAAGCTACTAAATCCACCCCTGTTTTCTTTGCCCTTCGACCAATACCCGGGCCCGTCGGAGTTGGTCCCCGTCGTCGAGACCGGGCTGGAGATAGGCCTCCATACCATTGAGTTTTTCGGGCTTCAGCACCCTGGAGGCTCCATGGGGATAAAGATAGACAAGAGAATCTCATATATAACGGATACCGTCTCAAGCGAGCGATACCATGATTTCATAAGCGGCTCCGAATATCTCCTGCATGAAATATGGATGACGCGCGAAGAAGCCCGGTCAAACCCCATGGAGGCCTCAAGGCACTCCACCGTTGAGGACGTTATTGACCTTGCGCGCACCTGCGGGGTAAAAAATTTGATCCCCATACATTTTCACCCGACCTGGACCGATGAAAAGATAGCCAGCTCCTTTGCAGGGCTCGGCGATAAAAATACGAAAATCATCCTGCCTCTCGAAGGCAGTACCTACGAGTTGAGCTGAGCTGTTTATTCCCGTAGGATGTACGCTCATCTGCTGTGGCCGGCCGAACAAAATAGAGAGCGAGCAGAACGAAATCGGGGTTGAGGCAAAGGAAGACATTATTAACGAATTGGGAGAGCCCCAAAAAACAGTACATAAACCAAAGGGCATAGATACCCTCGTTTATATTCACAACGTCGAAAAGAGCGCGTACATTCCGTTAGTGCTTTCGGAAAAAAGGAACGGCGGAAAGGGACAGGGGCTTTCTATCATCTTCAAGGACGGATAGCCATCGGGTATGTATTTACGATCGACTAGCGGTAAAATGCCCTTTGACAGGACTACATGCTTTTTGCAAATCGCGCCGGGAATATCCAAATATCGTACGTAGAACTGGAAAAGGCATGACGCAGGTCTAAGTATAAATGCCTTGACATCGCCGTGGCTCGCCTATTATAAATACTTACTGAGTCGCGGTTCGTCACAGCAGGTGCGGTGTAAATATAAAGAAAAAAATCGACCAGATCTTCTTCGTAAGACCAAGTTAACGGAGTGGCAGTGTCGGAAAGGGTAAGAAAATGCTTGATTACATCAGGGAACTTCGCAAACGTATAGGGAACATGAAGGTGGTCATCCCCGGAGTCAGGGGATTGATCTTCAATGACCGGAAGGAGGTGTTGTTAGAGTTGCAGGCGCACTTCAACACATGGTCGCTGCCCCATGGCTGTGTCGATGTAGGAGACTCGGCCCTCGATGCGCTCAAGCGCGAAGTAAAAGAGGAGACCGGGCTTAGCATCACGAGCGCCGAACCCTTTGGACTGTACACCGACCCCAAATACAGTGTTACCTATCCTAACGGCGACCAGGTCCAGACGTTCACCGTTGCGTTCCTGGTAAAGAGTTGGACGGGGGAACTGATAATAGACGGCGAGGAGGTTCTTGAGCTCGGCTTCTTCCCTCTGGACAAACTTCCAGAGCCCATATACGATATACACCTTGATACTATTCTCGATTATCAGAGATCACCCGAGGCGTTCGTTATGAAGTGACGGCCTGCCATGGCCGTGCACAGGCGATACAAGGCTGGCTCATGGCGGTAGAAGACGCCAGGTGCCGGTAAAGGTGACGCTTCTACGACACTCCTGCCCGAGCGTGTTTGAGGGGTACCCCCTTCGTGCTTTAATCCATGCCTGTAATGCCCGCTTATTTTCATGCAACATTATGGTTGCGGGCTTTTGAATTTATAAAGTTTATAAGATTACCAATCGTAGTTGCCACGGAATAGTGTCATGCTAAAAAATCCCTGGAAGATTCTGTCGAGATCCTTAAAATCCGAGAACAAATGGTTTTCAGTATGTGAAGACCAGGTAATACAACCTGACGGCCAGCCGGGGACCTATAATGTAGTGTCCGCAGGACGCCTGGCAACCGGAATCCTGCCGATGTGGCTCGACGGTACGATTACGCTGGTCGGGCAATACCGCTATCCCCTGAAGGAATATTCCTGGGAGATTCCGGAAGGTGGCGGAGCCTTTGATGTGGACCCTGAAGTGACCGCCCGGCGGGAGCTAAAAGAGGAGACCGGGATCGAGGCAGGCAGATGTACGTATCTCGGACGCATACACACCTCTAACTGCTTTATGGATGAGGTTTGCCATATATTTCTGGCAGAGGACCTGACGCAAGGGGAAGCCACCCCCGACCCGCAGGAGGTCCTCCAGACACGCAGGTTGCCTCTTAAGGATGCCGTCGAGATGGCCTCCAACGGCAAGATTACAGACGCCATCAGCGTAGTGGGGATCTTCCGCCTCATGCATCATCTGAACGAATCCAGGGACTCTGGAGCAGAAAAGCGAGGTTAGGCCGCAAGGGTGCCTCCTTACGTTTGACCTTTACGATTGCGCAAAGACTTGGCAGGGCCAAAAACAGGAACAACACCGCCTATTTAATTAGTGGGAGTTCCGGTGTCATCCTTACTTAATTTATTGGGCAAAAAAGGCTATCCCTATTTCACCCGGCTTGCCTTGCGAAGGGTCCCCGTTACATCGGTAAAGAGTACGATATCACTTGCCCTTGCCCGTAGCGGTATGAGCTCCGGGGAAAAGAAGATGGTTATATTTGCGAGATCCGTGCCGAATACATCCTTACTCATCTTCACCCCCGCCACATAGGCGACTGCGCCGCCCTCCGCTCCGGGTTTTGTTTTATTCTGCTTATACTCGTCATCGAGCATTGATTCCATCTTCATATAGATAGGCTCGGGTTCAAAATCCTTTTTTGGAAATGTATTTATGGTAAACTCCGCGCCGATACCCGCCTTTCCGTATACGCCGAAACGGAAGTTATAAAAACCTCCAAGGGGGTCGTCTATATAGGTGCCGGGTTTGAAACGCGCCGTGCCGGACCTCTCGTCTTTACCCCCTCCCCAGCTTCGCCATTTGTAAACACCGGCCTCTCTATCAAGCTCCTTTACGCTATGGCGCACCTTACCGTTAACGTTTGAGAGGCTCGAAAGTGAGACCGTGGCAAACCTTTGCCCTCCCTCTACCTCCTTAAGGTGGGCCGTATACAAGTCGTTTCTGTGCTGAAACATGGAGTCTACAAAACCAACGGTATGGGCGCCAAGCACGGCCTTGTAGCCGCCCTCTTCTTTCGTAAGGGTGAGCTTCGAGACAGCGACATTCTCGAAAATCCAGAACCCTATATCATAGGTAAGGGTCTCGCCTGCAAAGGTCTCGCCTATTGTAGGGGTATGGGGCGCTGAATGGGAGAGACCGGGAGTAAGGAGAGTTATTGAGAAGACAAAAAGGGTAATGATGATAGGAGAGAAGGTTCTAACGGGCCTTTTCATGGGCTAACCCCCTTTAATACGGGTGAGGACCTCGCCGATGACCGATAAAAAAAGCCCTTCATCAAGTACGGTGCGGGCATCGAGGATAAAATTGGCCTTATTTATCCTTCCAAGCACCGGCGTAGAGGCATGAAGAAAGGCCCTCTGAAGGGCCGCGGGACTCATGCCGCCTTTTATGGAGACTACCCTTGTAGGGAGCTCACGGCCCGGCAGAGAGCCGCCGCCGATTACGCTACTGCCGTCTTCTACGGCGGCTTCCAAGGCTACGCCCTCTTCGTTATTGATAAGTACCGCGGCCTTTTTCGCTACTTCTTCAATCTCATCCATTGGACGGGTCATAAGCCTCAGGGCGGGAAGGCGCTCTTCGAGCATCCCGGGATTCAGATAGAGCTTCAAGGTCTCCTCAAGGGCGGCCAATGTGAGTTTACCCGCCCTCAGCGACCTCTTGAGGGGATTTTTTCTTATCCTCCCCACAAGCTCCCGGCTCCCGGCGATAAGCCCTGCCTGTGGGCCGCCAAGGAGCTTATCTCCGCTAAAGGTGACGCACCCTGCCCCGGCCCTAAGGCTCTCTCCCACAAGGGGCTCATGGGGCAGGCCATATGCCGTAAGGTCAACCAACGCGCCGCTCCCCAGGTCCTCTACAACGGGAATATCGCGCCCCGCTCCTATGGAGACAAGCTCCTTTAGGCCTACCTCGCTTGTAAAACCCTCAATGGTATAGTTACTCGTATGAACCTTGAGGATAAGGGCCGTATCCGCACCTATGGCGTTTATAAAATCCGCGGCGTGAGTCCTGTTTGTCGTGCCCACCTCACGGAGGATACAGCCGCTCTTTTTTATAATCTCCGGGAGACGGAATGAGCCGCCTATCTCAATGAGCTCGCCTCTTGATATAATGACCTCTCTACCCTCGGCCAGGGTATTAAGGGTAATGAGCAGGGCCGCGGCGTTATTGTTCACCACAGAGGCCTCGG
>CAZSAY010000079.1:0-7051 GCA_964605225.1 uncultured Thermodesulfobacteriota bacterium
GCGTAAGCCTGAAGACCTTCTCGCGCACCATCTCCGATACCATAAAAGACTCGGGCTGGTCAGTGACCATATCCACGGGGAAAAAAGCAGGCCCCTCTGGCAGCAGATCCTTTAAGAGAGAGAGGACGATCTCCACACCAGGGCCTTTCAGAGCCGATATGGGGACAATATCATGAAAGGGATAAAGGGGCTCATAGGCCTTGATGACGGGAAGTATCTCCGGTCTCTCAACTGTGTCTATCTTGTTGATACAGAGTATTACAGGGCAATGCGTATTCTTCAGCGCTTTTATGATAGTAATATCGCCCGCTGTCGGCAGGGCCGCCTCCACAAGGAAAATAAGGGCGTCTACGTCTTTAATGGAGTTCATGGCCTCGCGCATCATAAAGCTCGATAGCGCGCCCCTGCCCTTGTGTATGCCCGGGGTGTCGAGAAAGACGATCTGGCCGTTGTCTACGTTTTTCACGCCCTTTATTACGTTGCGTGTAGTCTGCGCCCTCTTTGATACAATGGAGATCTTCTCACCGAGTATGGCGTTAAGGAGAGTGGATTTTCCTGTATTGGGGCGTCCGATTATGGAGACGAACCCCGATGTAAATGCCATGATTATTCCTCTTTTATAAAGGTAATTTTTTTAAAGGATATCATCAGCCACCTTCCCTGTCAAAGGTGGCGATAAGGGGCTGGCGCCCGATTGGGGAGTCGATGCAGACCCCCTGTCGGGCCATATGGACGAGAGGGCAAGGGCAGTGGTAAAAAACATGATGGGAAGATAGGTAATGGCATTCCTGTGTATGCCCGTGCCCTGCATGACCGCCGTTACCTCAAGGGTCAGATATATAAATACAAACATGGAGAAGACAAGGAGGATAATCAGATACAGATACTTGAGCTTTGTCCTCAGGATGACCTTCCATGCGAGAAGAGCGGTCAGTATCCAGAGTGGGAAGATAAGGCCCGGATTGGCCGTGAAGAATATCTCCTTAAGGCCCCTTCCCAGCACTTCCCAGTGCACGCCGGTGGCGGCGGCTGTGGGGTTCAGAGGATCACTACTAAACCATTTAAACCCTGAAGAGGGGCCGCTGTGGCCAAAACCAATGCCATAATGCGCCTTGAAGACAAGCCATGGTCCCACGAGGAAAATCATGGGGATAATAAAGGCCGCGAGTGGTCTCAGAAAAGCCTTTTTTCGCCTTAAGAGGAAGATGAGAAGGGCCGCGGCCGCGGCAAGGGGGAAAAATAGTCCCTCGTTTTTTACAAACATGGCAAAACCAAAACATATCCCCGAGAGGAGAATGTAAGAAAGGTGCTCGTCCCTTAAAAACCTCCAGAGGGCCACCGTACCCGAGAGGGCGAAGAACGAGAGAGGCAGATCGGCATAGGCGTCCTGCCCGTGGACCGTAATAATGGGGAGACTAACGAGAAAAAATACAGTAATAAGGGCGTAAAAGGCCCCGGCCTCTCTTTTTACGGCGTAGTAGAGCACCCCTGCAACCCCGGCAAAATAAAGGGGGCCCGGGGCCTTTACATAGACCTCGTGAAATTTTCCAAGCGCTACGGCGATCCATGTCTGCAGAAGGGGTAGGTGCAGGGGATGACCGATGAAAAACCTGTAACCGCGGCCGAAAAAGTGCTCATCCCCGGGGTCGAGGATAAGCCCTGCCCTGTAAAAGAATATCTTGGCTGATATGGCCCAGTTAAGATATGTATCATAAGAGTAGACGGGGCGCGTAAGGGACTCATAAAAGACAAAAGCAATCTTCAGGGCTATCCACGAGGCCAAAATAATCGTAACATAAAGCCTCCATCCGCGAAGCCTCTGCCCTGGCGCCGCGGTCCGGAGAGGCGCCTTAATCCACGGGCGGGAGAGGAAAAAAAAGACGAGAGTAAAGACCAACAGGGGCGCCCCAGCCGTGGCACGGCCAAAGGGGATTCGAAGGAGGCCGAGGATAAACATCTCAAAAGCCGTAAACCCAAGCCCTATGCCGATGCCGAAGCAAAGGGCCTCGCCCCATCCCATCCCGGCATCGGAGCGCAGTAGGGAGCGGGAAAAAAATGTCCCGCCCGCAACTGGAATGATCATGGATAATATAAGATAAAAAAGGTCCATGGTCTTATCTAATCTCCTCATAGATGGCCGCGTTTTTTTTGTATCTTGCGAAAAGCCGTGCCCTCGGCACTATCAGCCTGCCATCTTCGTCATAAAGAGCGCCCGATGGGGTATCAAGGCGGAGGGCATCTCCGTATGACCACAAAAATTTCGCGTCCATGGAGTCCTCAAGGGGAAGCATGTAGTATCTCACTATAGCGGCAAAGGAGGTGTTTTCACCGATGGTAGCCGGGCGTACCGCAGAGCCCGAAGGCACGGTCCTCTTTACAAAATCTACAAAATCAAGGATATCATCATAGGCGTTATAGTTTACGAGACGTATCCTCTTATCCACATCAACGCCTGATAGGGTCTTAATATCGTCTCTCCATATGGTGAGCCAGTTATAATCCATCCTTACGGCAAAGAGAAAACCTGCCAGAAGGACAATAATTACAAGGTTTTTTGCGGCCTTCCGAGGAGAAAGACCCCGCCCCCTTGCCAGGGAAAATAGAAGGGTAGAGATAAAGGTCAGGCCTATGAAGAGGTATAAGATGGAGATAAAACCCACCCCGCCTGCCTCGGGGGTACTCACATACCCTACTGTAGTGCCGATGATAAAGTCGGGTCTCCAGAACTCTTCCCAGTATAAAATGGCCCGCCCGAAGGTTGTGGGTTCATAGAAGCTGAGGCTATCGAGGCGCACCTTTATGGCCTTTGCCCCGGAAAAGGCAATTATAAAATTATCTATATGGTTTTCGGCCCTGCCGCCCCCGCCGCCCGAACCGGCCTTTCCAAGATAGAGCCTCAGGACTCTCTCTTCGTCCCCGCCCTTTTGGGCGTTCAACCTCAGGGTCTTCGCCGCCTCCCGGCCATTGGCAGACTTTACGCGGATATTGAGGATAAGGCTCTGAAGGGTATTGAAACGCAGTTCCACGGCCACGCGTCGAAGAGGCGCCTTGAAACCCCGGGGAGGGCCTATCTTCACATAGTCATCGCCTTCGAGTAAGAGTCCTCCGCCTGTAAAACGCGCCTTATCTACGTTACCGAACTGCCAGCCTGAGACAGCAGAGCTATTATTGAAGACAAAACCAACCTTTGCCCCCGATGCCGCCGAGGGCAAAAAAGAGAGTAGGCTCATCAAGAGTACAAAACCTGATATGGTTCTCGCTAATTTCATATGTTTTATAACGGGTTGCCCTTGAGATAAGATTCAGTGAGTGGAGTAGCGACGCATAAGGCCCGGGAAGGGACTGCCCGTCTTAAAAAAACGGATTTTTTTAAGGATATCATCCGTAAGAGCCTCTGTCAAAGGCCCCAGGGCGGCGTGAAAAGGGGTGAAGTCTTAAGGTCCCGAGATTCGCTACGGGTATCGGGCCATAGCGACGAGAGGACAAGGGCCGTTGTGAAATATAGAATAGGAAGATAGGTGAGAATATTCCTGTGAATACCGGTCCTCTGCATCACCGCCGTTACCTCAAGGGTGAGGTATATGAAGACGAACATGGAGAAGACAAGGAGTATAATTATATATAGATACTTGAGCTTTGAGCTAAAAATGGCCTTTCCGGCGACAAGGGAGGCGAATATCCAGAGAGGGAAGATAAGGCCCGGACTGGCCGAGAAGAATATTTCTATAAAACCCCTTGGCAGTATCTCCCAGTGCACGCCATAGCCGGCACTGCCGGTGTAAAAGGGATCGCTAAGCCATTTAAATCCGGAAGAAGGGCCGCTGTGTCCAAAACCGATGCCGTAAGAGGTCTTGAAGAGGAGCCACGGCCCGGCTAAAAGGATAATGGGGATAATAAAGGCCGCGAGCGGAGCCATGAGAGGGGCCGCGGCCACGGCCCTTTTTCTTAAAAATAAAAAGAGCACAAGGGCCATGCCCGCGGCAAGGGGAGTAAAGACCCCCTCGTTTTTCACGAACATGGCGGTGCCAAACAATATCCCCGAGAGGATAAGATAAGGGAGGTTATCGTCTCTTAAAAACCTCCAGAGGGCCACTGTGCCCGAGAGGGCGAAAAAAGCGAGGGGAAGATCGGCATAGGCGTCCTGTCCATGCGCGGTCATGATGGGGACGCCTGCCATAAAGAAGACCGTAATCATGGCATAAAAAGGCCCTGCCTCTCTCTTCACGCCATAGTAGAGCACGCCAAGGACTCCTACGAAATAAAGGGGGCCCGGGAGCTTTACATAGACCTCGTGAAATTTTCCAAACGCTATGGCTACCCAGGTCTGCAGAAGGGGTAGATGGAGGGGATGCCCGATAAAAAACCTGTAACCGCGACCGAAAAAGTGCTCTTCCGAGGGATCAAGGAAGAGCCCGGCCTTATAAAAAAAGAATTTACCGGAGATGGCCCAGTTCAGGAAACTATCAATGGAGAATATGGGACGCGTAAGGGACTCGTAAAATACGAAACCAATCTTCAGGGCTATCCACAGGGCCATTATAATCGTAATATAAAGCCTCCATCCACCAAGCCGGGGCTCGGGCTCAATGGCCTGAAGAGGCGCTTTAATCCAGGGGCGGGAGAGCAGTAGAAAGATGACCATAAAGAGAACAAGGGGCAGCCCCACTGAGGCGCGCCCAAAAGGAAGGCCCGCGAGACCAAGAAAAAACATCTCAAAAGCAGTAAACCCAAGTCCTATGCCGATGCCGAAGAAAAGGGCCTCGCCCCACCCCGAGTGAGCGTCAAAGCGAAGTAGCCAGCGGACAAAAAAGGCACCTCCGAAAAGGGGTAGCATCATGGATATGATAAGGTAGAAAATCTCCATGGTCTTATTTAATCACCTCGTAGATACCCGCGTTCTCGGCAAAGGCGGCGAAAAGCCTCACCTTCGGGGCAATGACTTTTCCCTTGCCGTCATAGAGCGTCCCGGAGTTCGCGTCAAGACGGAGGGCCCTGGCGTATGACCATAAAAAATCGGCCTCCTCTGAGTCCTCAAGGGGCAACAGATAGTACCTCGCTACTGCCCCGAGAGGTGTATTTTCACCGATGGTGGCCGGCCGGACACTTTTGCCCGGGGGCACGGTTTTTTTCACAAAATCGATAAAATCAAAGAAGACGTCGAGGTCCCTGTTATTTACAAGATGTATCCTCTTCTCCACGTCCACAGGTGAGAGTGTATTCACGTCATCGCTGAAAATACTAAGCCAGTTATAATCCATCCTCAGGGTAAAAAGTAGTGAGGCCAAAAGGAATATGATAACGAAGAGACCTGCCGCCTTACGCAGGGAAAGGCCCCTGCCCCTCAGCCTGTAGACGATAAGGACGGTAATAAAGGCAAGACCGATGAGGACGTAAAGCATGGAGATAAACCCCACTCCCCCGGCCTCCGGCGTGCTCACAAACCCCACTGTCATTCCTGTAATAAAATCCGGCGCCCAGAACTCCCCCCATAAGAGGGAGAGAAGTCCGGCGCCCGTTGGTTCATAAAAACGCAGGCCATCAAGGCGGACCGATATCTTCTCAGGGCTGAAAAACTCTATGACAAAATCATTTATATATGTTCCATCCACGCCCCCACCGTGATTGCCGAAGTATATTGGCAACACTATGGCGCTCTCACCGTTGTCAACGACCTTCACCTTTACGGTCTTGGCGGACTGCCAGCCATCTTCCGCCCTGATACGGATGTTGCATATGATACTTCTGGGAGTTTTGAAACGCAGTTTCACGGCCACGCGTCCTGCGGGCACCCTGAAATCCTCTGGCGGGGCTATCCTTACATACTGCACACCTTCGAGCAATAGCCCTCCGCCCGTAAAGCGCGCCTCTTGAACATTACTGAAACGCCACTTTGATATTACCTCACTATTATTAAAGGCAAAGTCCGCTCCGTAAGCCGAAAAGGACAGAAGAGAGAGGAGGCTCATTAATACTGCAAGGCCTGAAATGTAGCGCGCTGGTTTCATATTTTTTACAAAGTGATGCCCAAAAAAGGGTCTTAGTGAAGGGCGCATGTAAGGGCCGCGCCTATAAGTATTCAGAGAAAACCGGGCAGATAACCCAACCGCGCTAAGGGCGCAGGCCCTGCATAAGAGCTCTCTCACCGGCTATGGCGGCAGAATGTATTTTAAGATACAAGAAGGCATGCTGTCAACTACAGGGCAAGGGGCCAACCTTTAAGCCCTCATAAAAAATGGCGCCTCTTCAACTTAATTAAAGAGAAGAGGCGCCCGGGCATGGGTACGCCGCGAGCTCAAATAAGCCTCTGGCTCCGCGAAGCAATGCAAGATCGAAGGTAGTTGAGGAGAAAGCTTTCAGTCCCGGGGCACTAAATTTAAAGAGGGGCAGATGGCGGGTAGACTCGTAAGCAGGGATGCCTGAAATTACAACGAGGTATGGGGGGAGAAAACATCCGCCGGGGCGTCGGAAATTACAATGGAAGTATCTAAGGAGAAACCATTTGCCCGGGTGCCGGAAATTACAACGGAAGTATCTAAGGAGAAACCATTCGCCCGGGTGCCGGAAATTACAATGGAAGTATCTAAGGAGAAACCATTCGCCCGGGTGCCGGAAATTACAACGGAAGTATCTAAGGAGAAACCATTCGCCCGGGTGCCGGAAATTACAATGGAAGTATCTAAGGAGAAACCATTCGCCCGGGTGCCGGAAATTACAACGGAAGTATCTAAGGAGAAACCATTCGCCCAACTGCCGGAGATTACAACGAGGTATGGGGGGAAAACCATTCGCCCGGAAGGCGGGGTGATGATAATAGATAGGCCCTTGGGCCGGAGGACTACATGACGGTCCTGAAGACCCGCCCATCTTTAGAGGTAGTAGATCTTATTTTTCGGCACTCGATTTATTAAGGTCAAGGGTTGGAAAATATCCTTATCCCGGCCCGGGGTTACTTGCTCATGGATTCAAAAAAGTCTTTATTGCTTGCCGTATTTCGAATCTTGTTAAGGAGAAACTCCATGCTGTCAATGGGGTTAAGGGGCTGAAGGACTTT
>CAZSAY010000080.1:0-6940 GCA_964605225.1 uncultured Thermodesulfobacteriota bacterium
CCCCCAACTGCCCCAATTCCCCCAACTGCCCCAATTCCCCCAACTGCCCCAATTCCCCCAACTGCCCCAATTCGCCCAACTGTCCCAACTCGCCCAACTGCCCCTAATTCGCCCTTAGTCTCCGTCTACGGTGGCCGGCTCGCAGAGCATGGAATCGTATATGGCCAACCTTCCGCATTTTTTGCATATGTACTCGATCTTGTCGAGCATTGGGCCGCAGACATGACGGGCGTCATCCACGGATTTATCGCAGAACTCACAGGTAAAGGGCAGTGCCTCGGCCCTCGGGTGGCATAGATGCCCCCTGCCGCTTGCAAGGGCGTTGCAGGTAGGGCAGTGATATGTCTTTACGTATTCTGTCATGGTCTTTTTAAACTCCCTGTTTTGTGGAGCGTATAGACTTATTCGTATTCTTTTTTAAGTTCAATAAGTAGTCCAAGGTGCTCTTGTTCCTGTTCTATGAGGGCCGTGAGGACTTTTTTGTCTTTTTCAACTATGACCTTCTCGTACTCATCGTAAAAGACGAGGCTATCTTTTTCCATGCCAATGGCATAGTCGATGACCTCCTGCGGGTTGCCTATGGCACCGGCAAAGAGAGCGCCGTCCTGGGGATTTTTAAATACCTCCGAGTCGGCCATTGAGCGAAGGTACTCAGAGGCCTCTGTGATATAAGGGTCGAAGCCCTCGGAGACGTATTCATCTTTTACCATGTCTTTCATGGCGGCGAATGTCTTTATGTGGTGGGCCTCCTCTATGGCAAGTCTCTTGAAGAGGGCCTTTACTTTATCGTCTTTTGAGGCCTTGAATGCGTCGGTGTAGAACTTCATGCCGTTTTCTTCTATCTTCAAGGCCATCTCTATGACCTCGCTACCTGTAAATTTGACTGAGCTCATCATAACCTCCTGTGCTTGATTTGGACGATTATATCACCGGGAAAATGCTTTTGCAAATGTCTTGGTTCCTATGTCCGGCGTTTCTGTCGTCTTCGGGGTATGGTGGCTTTGGTGCTTGTGCATAAAAAACGAGGCTAATCTATCTGCGCCTTCTGCAATGCCCCGCTAAAATCTCTGTAAACAACCTTTACGCGGGAGAACATCTCAATGGCCCCGCCGCGTCCACCGGCTTCTTTGTGCCCGAGGCCGCTCCGTCCCGTGCCGCCAAAGGGCAGATGCACCTCGGCCCCTATGGTCGGGGCGTTGATATAGACGATGCCCGCCGTAAGGTCGCGTTCGGCGATGGCCGATGAGTTGACGTCCTGTGTGTATATGGCGGAAGAGAGTCCGTACTCCACGTTATTGGCTATCTCGATGGCCTCGTCAAGGGACTCGGCCTTTATGACGGAGACGATGGGTCCGAAGATTTCTTCCGTGGCTATGCGCATGGCAGGGGTGACATCGCTGAATATGGTTGGCTCCATGAAGTAGCCCGTTTTAAACTCACCTCCGGTGAGGGCTTTGCCACCAAGGGCAAGGGTTGCCCCTTCGCCGGTACCTATCTTCACGTATGCGAGGGCCTTTTTTAACTGCGCCTCGTTGATAAGGGGGCCAATATCCGTATCAGGGTTTAGCCCGTCTCCCACGGTAAGCCCTGCCGAGTCGGTAATGAGCATATCGAGAAAGCGGTCATATATTTTTTTGTCTACGATGAGCCTGCTTGCGGCCGTGCATCTTTGCCCGGTGGTCCCGAAGGCCCCCCAGAGGGCGCCCTCAAGGGCGAGTTCGAGGTTGGCGTCACTCATGATGATAATGGGATTTTTGCCTCCCATCTCGCATGAGACGGCCTTTCCGGGAGCCGTGCACATGGAGGCGAGTTTTTCTCCTACGGCAGATGAACCGGTAAAGGAGAGGCCGTCTATACCGGGATGAGTGGCAAGGTACTGGCCAACGGAATCTCCGCCTCCGTGGACAAGGTTAAGGACCCCCGGTGGTACTCCAGCCTCGCAAAGAATTTCCACAAGGCGGGTGGCCGATGCCGGTGTATAACTTGAGGGCTTGAAGACCACGGTATTACCGGCGATAAGGGCTGGAAATATCTTCCATGCCGGGATGGCCGTTGGAAAGTTCCACGGCGTTATAAGGGCAAAGACCCCGATGGGTTCACGCAAAGACTTACAGTCTTTTGAGGGTAGCTCCGAGGGCGTAGTTTCCCCTGTAAGGCGGCGGCCTTCACCTGCCATGTAGAATGCCATGTCAATGGCCTCCTGCACATCGCCGAGCCCTTCGGAGAGTATCTTTCCCATCTCAGAGGTGACGAGCCTTCCAAGCTCCTCTTTGTTGGCCATGAGGAGTTCGGCGGCCCTGAATATTATCTCACCCCTTATGGGCGCAGGGGTAAGCCGCCATCCGTTATAGGCCTCTTGCGCCGCATTTACGGCCTTATCTACCCCTGTCGTTGTGGAGGCCGGGACTTTTGCTATAATATGAGAGGTATGGGCGGGGTTTCTGTCGGTAATAACCTCGCCTTCTCCAACCGTCCATTTACCGCCTATGTAGTTCTTGAGGATTTTGGTTCGAGTTGAAGTCATTGTGACCTCCCTGGCAGGGTAAACGTGATAGGGTTCAATTAATAGGGATATATAAAAAATATATCACATATTCAGCGGGTTGCAAGGATATTTGAGCCGGTTCCGGTCTCACCTGGAGAAAATGGAGCGGGCGATGGGAATCGAACCCACGTGTGCAGCTTGGGAAGCTACCATTCTACCATTGAATCACGCCCGCAGGGATTTTAGGAGAATTACTTTGAAGGACTAACTTATACTATAAAATATTCGAGTGGTCAAGGAATGGGATAAAATGGGGCACGGGCTAAAAGGCGGGTTTGCTTTCTTAAAAAGGTAACGCGGGGCGTATGACGCAGGTTAAGGACACATAATGTCAATCCCCCTATTGGTTTTCTTTGCGAACTTTCTTTTTTCTAAAAGAAAGTGGAGGTTTTCTTTGCAGGCTTTCTTTTTTCCAAAATAAAGTGGAAGGTTTTTTTACCCCTTGACAAAAGAGGGCCTTGATGTAATCATAATATAATATAGTAAGTGCTTACTCACCATTAATGGGCTGAAGTTATAGAGGTGTGTCTCGTGAAGAGGGTAGACGAATATTTTACCCGAAATCTTTAACCCTTAAGGGCTCGATGGGGGGTTTTTTCAGGTGGTTAATCTAAAATAAAGAGGTAGTCTTTTTGAAGGTTTTCAGGAAAATTATTCCCATTATTGTTTTTCTTATCATAGCGGCCTTTGTAGTTATTTATCTAAAGGGCAGGGGCGCCGGGGATTTATCCACTGAGATGACAGCCACAGGCACCATAGAAGCCACGGAGGTGGCGCTTTCACCAAAGATAGCCGAGACCATTGAGTGGCTATGTTGCCGGGTGGGCGATAAGGTAAGGGCCGGGCAGGTTGTTGTAAGGCTTGACGCGAGGGAATTAAAGGCCCTTGTGGCAGAGGCAAAGGCCACGGTGGCGGCCTCTGCCGAGGCCATAAACGAAGCCCGTGTAGAGCTTGAGATACGTCGTGTTGCCGTTGATTCCGAGGGATACGCCGTTGAATCCGCCCGTTCCGAGGTCCTCCGTGTAAAATCCCTTGCCATTGACTCGGAAAAGGAATTCAAGCGTCTCGGGGCCCTTGTAAAGAAGGGTTTTGTATCGAGTAGCGCCTATGACAGGGCAAAGGCCTCTTATGATTCGGCCACGGCCTCACTGGGCTCGGCAAAGGCCAAGTTAAAGGCCGAAGAGGCGAGGCTACGCAACGCGAGAGTGGCGGTAAAGCGGGCCGAGGCCGCTATCTCGGCTGAAAAGGCGAGGCGCCTTAAAGACGAGGCCACTGTGGCTGTGCTTGCCACTCGTCTATCATACGCAGAGTTAAAAAGCCCCATGGATGGCGTTGTATCCTACAAGGCCTTTGAGGCAGGCGAGCTGGCGGTGCCGGGTAATGCCATATATACCATATATGATCTTTCCGATATCTGGGCAAGGCTCGATGTGGGAGAATCGGAACTTACCCGAGTAAGGCTTGGCGCAGAGGCCGAGGTATGGACTGAAGGAGCGCCAACAAAGGTCTTTAAGGCCGTGGTAAGTGAAATTGGGCAGATGGGGGAGTTTGCCACTCATAAAGACGTTGTAAGGGTATCTCATGATATAAAGACCTTTCGCGTAAAGGTAAGGCTCGTTGATGCCGGCGGATTTCTGAAACCCGGCATGACCTGCAAGGTAAGGATTCCTTTTGAATAAAATAATAATAGGTACTCACCTCGCCAGGTGGGTCCGCATATGACCCCTGTCATAGAGACAAAGGGGCTTACGAAGATTTATGGTGAAAAAAAGGCCCTTGCCGGTGTGGATTTATCCGTGCCCAAGGGAGACTTTTTCGGTCTTCTCGGCCCCAACGGCGCAGGCAAGACAACCCTTATACGTATCCTCTCCACCCTTATAAAACCCACCGGCGGCGTGGCCTCTGTATCGGGTTTTAACGTAGTCTCGGCCAAGGGTGATGTGCGTAGAGAGATCGGCGTAGTCCCGCAGGCCCTCACTACCGACCTTGACCTTACGGCAAGAGAGGTCCTTGATATCTACGCGAGTTTTTACGGTATGAAGGGAAAGAAAAAACGCGCCCGCATAGACGAGCTTCTGGAGATGGTGGGGCTTACGGAGAGGTGCGGCGACCTTGTGGCCTCGTACTCGGGGGGCATGAGGCGCAGGCTTGAGATAGCCCGAGGGCTTGTCCATACGCCCACGCTCCTTATCCTTGATGAGCCAACCATCGGGCTCGACCCTCAGACAAGGCACGTTGTCTGGGATCTACTTAAAAAGTTTCGCCAGGAGGACGGCCTTACCGTCCTCCTTACCACTCATTACATGGAAGAGGCCGAGGCGCTCTGCGACCATGTGGCCATTATTGACGACGGCAGTATCGTGGCCCTTGATACGGTGGCCGGGCTTAAGGCCATGATACCGAGCCTTGATGTAATTGAGCTCGGCCTTGGAGGCATACCTCCTCTTGAGGCCCAGCAATGGATATCATCACTTGAAATGGTTGACTCATGCATTGTCGTTGAGGAGAACTTCATCGTCTCCGTGAAGGACGCCGTCGCTGTCCTGCCCGTCCTCCTTGAGGGGCTGAAGGCCCGAGGGGCCGCCATTACAAGGATGGTCCTCAAGGAGCAGAGCCTTGAGGACGTATTTATCCACTTTACAGGAAGATCCATAAGGGAAGAAAAGGCAAAGAAGGTAAACTTTTTTCTCGGCGCCGGTGTTCCGGGAAAGATGAGTCAGTAAGATCGGGGGCAGGGCTCATTCAACCCCCTGAACCTTGATTTAAGGGAAGAGATAATCGGCTTTTATGCAACGTATTTTCGCGCTCTTAAAAAGAGACCTCAAGAAATTTCTTCGCAATCCCTTCGTAGTCGGCGTCTCCATAGCCATGCCCATAGTGTACCTTATTATCATGGGTTCGAGTTTTCAGGGAGAGCTTAAGAGGCTCTCAGTTGCCGTAGTGGACCTTGATAACGGCGTCTACGGAAGAAGGGTGCTTGATAACCTGCACTCCATTCAGGAAGGCCCGGCCTCCATACATGTCTTTACTCTTACGGACAAGGCCTTGGCCCTCAAGGGGCTTGAAGAGGGCAACTTCAAGGCAGTGGTCGTCATACCGCGGGATTTTTCCAGAAAGGCTCTTCGAGGCGAGACGGCCGCCGTGGGACTTTTTCTTGATAACGTGGAGACCATTCCTTCAGCCACCATAGAGAGGAGCGTACGCGGGGCCGTGGCCAACATCTCCTCCGATTTTATCCCCACGCGCGTAGAGCGCGGCCGTGTCCTTGTGCGTTCCATTAATATCTTCAAAAAGATAGATTACGACCAGGGCCTAATACCCGGCGTGGTAATCATGGCAATATTCATCGGGGCCATGACAACGGGCGTCTTCAACGTGGTGATGGACAGGTTTCTCGGTATTGACGAGAGCTATTTTCTCACCCCTGTTACGAGGCTGGACATCGTCCTCTCCCTTGTCATAAGCGGGCTCCTTGTGACGACTCTCCTCGCCGTAATCGTTCTCTTTCTATCTACCCTTACGGCGGGGCTTCATATCTGGACCTTTCTCACCCCAACGGGTTTTCTCTCTGTCCTGGCCGTATTCATCCTCACGGCGCTTTCTCTTCAGGGGCTTATGTTCCTCTTTATGGGGCGGGCCACCCATCCGAGGATACTGGGCATTATGGGCGGTTTTCTTAATGTCATATTCTTTTTTCCAAGCGGGGCCATATACCCTGTTGAGAGTTTTCCGCCCTGGCTACAGGCCTTTGCCACCGTAAACCCCGAGACATACTCCGTGCACGCCCTGAAGGCCCTGCTCTTCAAGGGGGCGAGCCTTAACGCCGTGGCAGGCGACCTTGTCTTTCTTGCGGGGTTCTCCTTAGTAACATTAACGATTAGCATCGTAACATTTAAACGCACTCTTTAGCCTACCGCCATAGTAGAACCCTTTGTAAAAATTATCTTGACACCGTGCCGTGGATAGATTATTCTTACAGAACAACTGAATACATGGATATCTTATCCAGAGTGGTGGAGGGACTGGCCCGATGAAACCACAGCAACCGGTACTTTACAGTATGACAGGTGCTAAATCCAGCAGGGTTTTAATAAACCCTGAAAGATAAGAAGAACTACGGCACCCTCTTCTTATCTTTAAGAAGAGTTTTTTTTTGCTCGTCTTTCGAGGTTCTTTACAATGCGAGTATCCGTTTTTAACGTATCAGGTGAGGAGAGACTTAGATGAAGTACATGAAAGGATTAAAGTGCAGGGAGTGCGGCAAGGGCTACCCCCTGGACCCGATACATGTCTGCGAGTTCTGCTTCGGACCCCTTGAAGTGGACTATGATTATGAAAAAATAGGCTCCGTGCTTACAAAAGATATCATCACATCCAGAAAGCCCAATATGTGGA
>CAZSAY010000081.1:0-6927 GCA_964605225.1 uncultured Thermodesulfobacteriota bacterium
TCAGTATACAGGAGAACTCCAATTATCACTGGTACTATTATAGGGGAGGGTTACAAAACCATTAAAATTTTTTATTATCTTTTCCCTCTTTTCATGATATCTTTTATCAAATTAAATCATTCTCCTTTGGAGGTTATGCTTTGAATATAATAAAAATCAAGAAGCCTATCCTTTCTCTCATCTTTATTGGTCTTTGTTTTATATTCGCGCCCATTGCCGTGTACGGCGGGACTCAGTACGTCTCTGATAATCTCATCATCATGATGAGGAGCGGCGTGGGCGGTGATTATAAGATAATAAAGGCCATTAAGACAGATTGACTGGGGGTTTTTTTTGGCAGGATAATAAGGCCTCTGCCACAGGCTCACGCCAAGAAAAAAATAGGCGCCTATTTTTTATTTTTCTATAAAAACATAAAGGCAAAGAGGAAAATACCGAGGACGACCCTGTAGATAACAAAAGGGGTCATTGAGGCGCGGGTGATGAACTTGAGGAAGAGGTGAATCACGATGTAAGCCGAGATAAAGGCCACGATAAAGCCGACAATAAGGGCGGACCACGGTGTATCAAGACCGGCCTTCACGAGTTTAACCCCTTCCATGGACCCGGCTAACCCACCCACTATTACGGAGAGGAGAAAAGAAAATCTCGCCGCGGCGCTCCGTGAGAGTCCCGTAAAAAGCCCTGCCGTTATGGTTATCCCTGATCTACTTGTGCCGGGGATAAGGGCTATTGCCTGAGCCATACCAATAAAGATAACGCTTCCCCATCCCATGCCGTGAATCTCCCTTCTTCCAGTAGACCTGTCTGCGAGAAAGAGTACGAGCCCCCATACGATGGAAGAAAATGCCACCACGGGAAGGATTCTCAGTTTTTCTGCCACGATATCATGGGCAAAAAACCCCGCAAGCCCCACGGGTATGGTCCCGATGAGTATCATCCACGCGAGCCTGCCCTCGGGGTTACCCCCAAGCCCGGGCCCCTTTCCCCGCCACCTGCGCCCCTGCCGTCTCCCCGGGATGATGGTCCTTAAAAAACCGGCTGTGAGGGCAACAAGTTCAGATCTGAAATAAATAACCACGGCAAGCCATGTGGCCGTATTCAGGGCCACGTCAAAGGCCAGACCCTGGTCCGGCCAGTTCGTGAGCCGTGGGAGCAGTATGAGGTGAGCCGTGGAAGAGACGGGCAAGAACTCCGTCACGCCCTGCACAAGGGCCAGTACGATAGCGTGAAATATGTTCATAGACAAAAGGACCTGTCTTGAAAGGGTTTATCAGGCAAGGTTAAGGGGAAGGTCTCCGGGGCTGTTTTTCATGGCCTTTAGCACACTCCTTGCGTAGCCTGCCTCTATGGTAAGGCCAAGGCTCTCGGCCCGCTTAAGGGCCTTTTTCTCAATCTTCAGGGCGGCCGCAGGATCGGTCTTGAAGGCAATCTCACCCGTTGAGATAAGGCAATATATGAGGCCGCGCCTGTCGCCAGTCTCCTTGAATAGGCCCTCGGCCTCCTTGAAGTTTCTGAGGGCAAGTTTATCTTGGCCAAGCATCTGACGGCTCGTGCCGTATGCCCAGAGGGTATAGGCGTAGCTCACTCTGTCGCCCATTTTTTTGTAATGGGCGCGGGCTTTTTTAAATAGCTCCATGGAGCCATCATACTCGCCCATCATCCTCGTGGCGTTAGCCATGCCGCAGTACGAGTAAGCCTTTCCAAAGGTATCGCCAAGGGATGAGAAGATGAGGTTTGCCTTCTTGTAGAACTTGAAAGAGGCGGCTATATCTCCTTTTACCCGAGAGGCGCCGCCGAGGCCCGTAAAGCAGAACCCCACGCCGGAGCGGTCTCTTCTCGCCGCGAAGATTGCCTTTGCCTCTGTAAAATCCTCCATGGCGCCTCGAAGGTTTCCCTTAAGCCTCCTTGCACCGCCGCGCGACCAGAGCGTAAAGGCGATGGCGGGCTTATCAAGGCGGCTACGGTAAAAACGCAAGGCGTCATTGAATATCTTCATGGCCTCGGCGAATCTCCCCGTGGCGCGGTAGCAGAGGCCAAGGCCCACAAGGGCGTCTCTTTCTCCAGAGGGGTCGGAGATGGCATGGCATATTTTTCCTGCCCTGCGGTAGCTTTTAGCGCTCTTTATAAAATCTCCGGTAAGGCGAAGGCAATCGCCAAGGGCAAAGGAGCAGTCCAGCTTCAGCGAATTATCAGGGCCGGCAAGAGAGACGGCCTCGCCGTAGAGGGCCGCCGCCGGGCCGAACTTGGAGCCCTGCCTTGCTTTATTCGCCAGAGAGAAAAGCCTCCGCGCCTCCTCCGGGGCCCCGGCTTTTGTGGTTTTACCAGTGTTTTTGCCTATTTTTTTCATAGACCCGCATCGCGGTTTTTATCAAGAAGGGGAAAACCAAGCTCCTCCCTTGTCTTCAGGTACCCTGCGGCGCACGCTCTCGCAAGGTTTCTTATACGCCCGATAAAGCCAGTCCTCTCGGCCACGCTAATGGCCCCCCTGGCGTCAAGGAGGTTAAAGGTATGGGAGCACTTAAGGCACAGATCATAGGCAGGGAGCACAAGCTCACTCTCAAGGAGCCTCTTTGATTCACTCTCATACATATCAAAGAGCTTTAAGAGCATATCCGTATCAGCGCCATCGAAGTTGTAACGCGAGTACTCTATCTCTCCTGTAAGGTGAATATCACCGTATGCGATATCTTTATTCCATTTAAGGGAAAAAACACTGTCCACGTCCTGCAGGTACATGGCTATCCTCTCGATACCGTAGGTAATCTCCCCGGGCACGGGAGAGAGGTCTATGCCTCCGGCCTGCTGAAAATATGTAAACTGCGTTATCTCCATGCCGTCGAGCCATACCTCCCAGCCAAGTCCCCATGCCCCAAGCGTAGGAGATTCCCAGTCGTCTTCCACAAACCTTATATCATGCTCAAGGGGATTTATACCCAGGGCCTTCAGGCTTTCGAGGTATAAATCCTGTATGTTATCAGGAGAGGGCTTTAATATTACCTGAAACTGGTAGTAGTGCTGGAGCCTGTTGGGGTTCTCGCCGTAACGGCCGTCTGTTGGCCGCCGCGAAGGCTGTACGTAGGCGGCGTTCCAAGGTTCCGGGCCAAGGACCCTCAAAAAGGTCGCAGGATGAAAGGTTCCGGCCCCCATTTCCATATCATAGGGCTGTTTAAGCAGACATCCGTGGTCTGCCCAGAACTTCTGGAGATTCAAGACAAGGTCCTGAAGATACATCATCGTAATTTCACCTCTCTTTAAGATACACCTGTGTTTTGGAGAACATACCTTGCCTCAAGTGCGGGCAGGATAGAGATTCTTCATCTGCTCCATAAAATTTTTGGTCTTCAGACCATGGCCAAGGCGTATCTTTATGAAACTATCCAGTATGGGACCGGCCTCGCTGATAAAAAATGGGCCCGGCCGCAGTCTGTCAAGCTTTTCTACGGCCATCCTCTCAACGGCTTTAATAAACATGGCCGTACCTGCGCTTAGCCCAAGGGCCCCTTGCCCTGTGAGCTCACTGAGACAAGTATAACAGACGAGCCCTCCACTATGAGCGCAAAAACGTAGTTGCCGGGCTTTCTCAGCCTCCGCCGCCTCTGCCCCGCAGGATACGCAGTGCTCCAACCCCGGCATAAACCCGAGGATGGAGAGTAATTTTACCTCAAAAAACCTGCTTAAGATACTCCCATCTCCACCCCGGTCCATTAAGGAGAGAAAATCGAAGAGCAGACTGAAAACTTCGGGCATGGATAGCCCCGGGCGCGTAAAGGCACCGGTGAGCTCAAGGAGATAACAGGCCGTGGCAAAGCTCTCAACATCGCCCCTTAGAGCGTCAAAGCCGTTAATAAGCGCCGCGTCATCAACCCTTACGAGAGCGCTCTTTTCGTTATAATGAAAAAACAGCCTTATACATGAGCCCGGCTCAAGCCTGCCCACAAACCTCTTCCTGCTCCTCCTCGCACCTTTTGCTATGCCCTTTACCTTACCAAACTCCTTTGTACAAAAGGCGAGGATGCGGTCGGACTCGCCGTAGTCAAAGGAATCGAGGATAATCGCCTCTGTAACGTAATGGCCCCTTTTCATAAAAACCCCATCTTGATGAATATCGTGGCAAGGCCCAAAAAGCTGAGAAACCCTCCGATGTCCGTGCACGTTGTCACAAAAATTCCCGCGGATATAGCCGGGTCAACTTTAAGCCGCTTCAGCAAAAGCGGTATGCAGGCCCCGCTGAACCCCGCTATAACAAGGTTGCCTATCATGGCAAGGAATATGAGCAGGCCCACGGCAGGCCCCGCGCCGAGGATATAGGCGATAATGCCTGCACCGAGGCCTATGAGCAGGCCGTTAAAAAAGCCTATCGTAATTTCCTTAAGAAGTATCCTTTTGGCGTCCTTTAACTCAAGTTCGCCAAGGGCAAGGCTTCTGACGAGCACTGTTATCGTCTGAGTACCGGCGTTGCCGCCCATGCCGGCCACAATGGGCATGAGCACGGCCAGTATGACAAGCTTCTCAATGGTCCCGGCGAAGACCTTCACCACCGAGGCGGCCATAAAGGCCGTGCCAAGATTTACCAGAAGCCATGGCGCCCTCATCTTGATGGAACGAAGAGGCATGTCTGTAATCCGCTCCTCCTTGTTAAGACCCGCCATACGGTAAAAGTCCTCGTAGATCTCCTCTTCAATGACATCAACTACATCATCAACGGTAATCCTCCCCACAAGCACGCCCTGGCCGTCTACAACGGGCAGAGAGAGAAGGTCGTAACGCTCAAATACCCGTGCCACCTCTTCCTGGTCCACATCTGTTGTAACCTGCATGGGGTCACGGTCCATTATCTCGGAGATAAGGATATGAGGTGCGCCCAGAATAAGCCTGGCGATAGGGAGGACACCGATAAGTTTGCCGCGGCCATCCACTACGAATATATTGGTTATATTTTCCATATCGGCGCCCTTTTTTCTCACCTCATTGATGCCCTGCTCTGCCGTGGCATCGCCGAGAACAGAGACAAGCTCGGCCTGCATCTTTCCGCCTGCCGTATCCTCGGGATAGACGAGAAGCCTCTGGACATCTATGGAATCCTTTACATCTATACCGTCAAGGACCTGGCGCGCGTCCTCGGCGGGCAGTTCAGAGATAATATCGGCGGCGTCATCAGACTCCATCTCTTCAACTACCTCGATAAGACGCTCCGGCTGAAGGGTATCAAGAAGCTTTTGCCTCTGATGCTCGTCTACATCAAGAAGCACCTCCGAGGCCATGACGCTTGTAAGGAGCTTAAAGAACTCCATGGCCTCACGGTCATCAAGGCCCTTGAAAATTCTGCCCACATCAGAGGCGTGCAGGTCCTTGACGAGCTTTTTTATGGACTCGCTCTCACGGGCTCCGAGCAGATCTTTAAACTCGTCTATATGCGTTTTTTTGATATCAACGTTCATCATTGGCTTCTCAAGATAAAAGGCCGGCCCCTGTACTACCCCTCAGGGGATAAAAGGGCCCGCCGCCCCTTCTGTATAGAGGGCTCAGGCTCAGGGAAGATTCAAATGCCCAAATGACAAAAAAATCTTTTAAATATAAAAAATTAACACAGACAAAAATGGCAAGTCAACCTTAATTCAGGCAGACTCCGATGGGATGGGGTGTGGGTAGAAGTTTATCTTACGACGATGACCGGACCGGTAACGGCCCGTAGCACATACTCCGCGGTACTGCCAAGCACCAGTTCAACTACGCGGGACCTGTGGGTAGCGCCCATGAAAAGCATATCGTGGCCGGCGTCTTTATAGTATTTCTCTATCTCCACGGGGGCCTCGCCCTTAAGCTCCTTAAAGGCGCCCTTGATATCATAAGACTTCAGGTAATCCATGGCGTCTACAAGGTGCTCATCGGCTTCTCCCGCGGAACCTACGGAGGCCACGGTAAGCCTCCCGCCTGTCACCTTCGCGAACTCCGCCGCGATACGCATGGCATCACCTGCGTTTTTACTGCCATCGTAAACAAGAAGGGGGTTCTTAACGGGGCTGAACTCAGGTGGCGCGAGAAAGACCGGCGTCCGGCTTCTTCGTACCACACCCTCGGCAACAGAACCGAGCATGCCCGTATCAAAGCCCTCGCTATCGCCCTTTCTTCCAATGACGAGAAGGTCCGAGAGGGCCGCGCTTTTGCATAACTCAAGGGCCACAAGGCCCGTGGTTATAAAGGTTTGGGCTGAGATTGATGACCCGGCGCACCTCTTTTTGAACTCCGAGAGGATATCCGCTCCCCGCTCTTCAAGGGTCTCTCTCATCTTTTCAGAAAAATTCACAAAGGGCTCAAAACCAATGGAGGCCGATAGATCGTGAAAGAAAGGGCCTTCAAGCAAGACCCTGTCAACAACAAAGAGCCCCGAGATCACGGATTTGAACCTCTCTGCCAACCAGAGGGCATATTCCGTGGCTGATGCGCTGTTATTCGAGCCATCCTGGCCTACAAGTATTTTTTTAATCATAACAAGACCGGTTTTGCCGAGGGCATGGACCTTACCTGAATATCCCTGTCTTTAAGGACAACTTCGAAGAGGTCTCCTTCCTTCCATTTCAGGGTCAGGGGAACCTTTATTTTCTCATCTATATGACGCTTGAGAAACCTCGCGCCGTATTTTTTGCTGTACCCCGACTCCACAAGGGCCTCTACGGCATCGTCATCTACGCTAAGGTCCTTTCCAAACTCCCTCAGACTATCCCTGATACCGCTTATATAACGAAGAGAGAGCTCGTAGACCTCCTCGCGCGTAAGAGGAGAAAAGACGATAATATCATCAATACGGTTAAGATACTCGGGGGAAAAGGTATTTTCAAGGTCTTTCAGGATATCCTGCTTAAGGGCCTTGATGTTCTGTCCCTCTGGCATGAAACCCAGGGGCCTTACGTATTTTTTGAATATCTC
>CAZSAY010000082.1:0-6708 GCA_964605225.1 uncultured Thermodesulfobacteriota bacterium
AAAAAGTACTCTAAATTCGAATGGCAGGTGTCTCAAAATCATTGACAGATTCCGCGCTACGCTTTTAATGCCAATGCATCTAAGCGAAGAAGTTTGTTGAGGCAACGAGTACAATAACGGCTACCATTACATTCAAACCGATACCGAAGATTACTACTATTTTATCCTGCTTGGTCATGTCATGTACCTCCATCTCTTGAGTATTAATGCGAAAATAAATCTATCCATTACTTATCTTTAAACTCATTATACAGATAGGAGATTAAAGACCGATTAGCAAACAATTGAAGGCGCACCGCCGTAGGATAATTATCTGTTCATCAAAAAAAAGGACCGCATGTAAAGGCATCCAATAGATGACAGGTCTGCAAGAATGACTCTTAGGAGCAGAAATCTTGTTAGAACGGTTGTTTTGTGGGATACTATCTGAGGCGTATTTTATGAGCCGGTAGTCCTTAAGGTGAGAGATCCCCATCTATCACCTCGTTTTTATTTCGAGACGAGTACAAAAAAACTCTCTCACATTTTAGCGGCTGAGTCCTCCATAAGGAAAACTCAACTTTAACTGTGTAAAGTCAGGCGGTTACTTTTAAATGAACAAAAAAATACTCTTTGTCAGCACAGATCTCTATGGAGAACTCTACGGAGAGGCCCTCGCCGCCTCCCTCGGAGATATTTCGGGAGAAGTTAAGATACAATTCATGGGCGGTTCAAAGAACTCCGGTCTTGAATCCCCTTCAGGGAAGTCCCCAAAATCCGGGGCCGGGGCGCAAAGATTTGATTGTATTATTCTCACCGACGAGCCTTCTTTAAATCTTCCCTTTTTGAAAAAAGCAAAGGCCAATAAGACTACTCTCGTATATTACGGCGGATTCTCCGATGGGCCGCCTAAGAGCAAGACCCTTAAAAAGGCCTCAGGGCTTATTGATATGGCCCTTGCGATATTTCCCTTCGAGACGGCCCCCTACAAAGGGGCGGGCATAAAGAGCGAGTTTGTGGGTCACCCCCTTGTCGACATAATGGAGAGTCCCCTCAGCCTCAACGAGGCCAAGGCCGCACTTGGTTATGACTGGACCGAGCTTCCCCTCACTGTAATACCCGGCGATGGAGATGAGGATTTTTTCAGGTTCATCTTCGAGGGCGCCGCGGAGGCGGCGGCGGTAAGCACACGCAAGGTGCGGCTAATCGTGCCTGACGCCGAGAGGTACGGCGAGGGTTTAGTAAATGACCTTATAAAGATGTCGCCAAAAAGGATAAAGGTCCTGAAGGGGCAGAGGCACGCCGCGCTCCGGGCCTCCGAGGCCGCTCTTGTCGCCGCGGGACCGGCCACGCTTGAGGCCGCGCTTGCGGGAACTCATTTGCTTACCATAAAAAAGACCTCTCGGCTCTCACATTTTTTTACCAATCTCAGGGGCAAAGACCCGTTCATCTCGCTACCCAATATTATCCTCAATACCCCCCTGTACCCGGAGCTTTCTCAAAAGGACGTAACCATCCTGAGGATAACGCAGGAAATATCCGGGATAATAGAGAGCTCGACAAAGGATGAGCTTGAGAGTGGCCTTACTAATATAAGAGAGAGACTCGGCCCGCCGGGCACGGTGAGAAGGGCGGCGGAGGCTGTAATGAAGATCCTTGAGGGTAAATGAGGCCCTCTGCCAGACAACATGGGTTAGCTCATGGGCATGAAACCTTTCCCTCTCCGGGGTCTCTCTCACACACCCCTTCGCCATAATATATACACTTTTGCGCGTAAAGGCAGGTGCTCTCAAGGGAGATAAAAAAATCCATCCACTTTCTTAGCCTTTTATGCTACAAAAGAACATCCATATTTTGAACAAAAGGAGGCAATACAAGATGCCAGATATCACAATATCCATTACATGCCCGGTCTGCAACAAGGACTTTAAAAAGAAGACAAGTGAGCTCCCCAAGGGTACGGTAGTCAAATGCCCGGGATGCGGCGAAAAGACAACGATCAATACAGAAATGTTCACAAATATGCTAGAGGAAAAAGAAGGGACGGAGTGAGGTCTCAGGCAATCCTTCAGGGATTGCGTTTTCTCTCCTTTCAATGGTAAGAATAAAAGAGGCCCTAACTTCTTGAGTTTCCCATAAGACCCCGGGGGTTACGGCACTATTTTAATTCAAGATAAAAGGGGCGGATTTATTTCTTGTCGTAGCGGCGATGCCACTGCTTTGAAATAAATCCGCCCCCTCTTACAACTCCCCAGTAAAAACCATTTTTCTGAAAGGGCCTCTAATGAGTGGCCGCGAGGAGCCCGTTGAACGTGGCGCTTGGACGCATGGCCGCGGTTGCCTTCTCTTCATCAGGGAGATAGTACCCGCCTATATCAACAGGGGCGCCCTGAGCCGCGTTAAGTTCATCGATAATCTTAGCCTCATTATCAGAGAGCCCCTTTGCAAGGACGGAAAAACACTCACGTAGAGAGGCGTCTTTATCCTGCGCGGCCAGGGCCTCGGCCCAGTAAAGGGCGAGATAAAAATGGCTCCCCCGGTCATCTATCTCATTGACCTTGCGCGACGGCGACCTGTTATTGTCAAGGAACTTGCAGTTCGCCGCATTGAGGGTATCTGCGAAGATCCCGGCCTTCTCATTACCGGTGACATCGGCAAAATGCCGCAGTGATTCGCCAAAGGCAAGATACTCGCCAAGGGAATCCCAGCGGAGATGACCTTCAGCAACAAACTGCTGAACATGCTTTGGGGCGGAGCCCCCGGCGCCAGTCTCAAAGAGCCCGCCGCCGTTCATGAGAGGAACTATAGAGAGCATCTTGGCGCTCGTATTAAGTTCAAGTATGGGGAAAAGATCTGTATTGTAATCACGGAGGATGTTGCCCGTTACGGAGATGGTGTCTTTACCTGCCCTCATCCTCTCAAATGAGATTTTCGTGGCCTCTGCCGTGGGCAGTATCTGAATATCAAGGCCTTCGGTGTCGTAGTCCTTCAGGTATTTATTTACCTTTTTAATAAGCTCCGCGTCATGGGCCCTTGTCTCATCGAGCCATATAATTGCGGGCATACCCGAGGCCCTTGCCCGCGTAACGGCAAGCTTTACCCAGTCCTGTATGGGGGCGTCTTTTGCGAGACATGAACGCCATATATCCCCTTCTTCCACCTCCTGGGAGTGAATAACATTGCCCTCTGCGTCCACTATGCGTATCGTCCCATCTCCCGGGGCCTCGAAGGTCTTGTCATGAGAGCCGTATTCTTCGGCCTTTTGCGCCATGAGCCCAACGTTTGGAACGGTGCCCATTGTAGAAGGGTCAAGGGCGCCGTGTTTCTTGCAATCATCTATGGCCGCCTGATAGAGTGGCGCGTAGCTATGGTCAGGTATCACCGCCTTTGTATCGTGACGCTTGCCGTCGGGGCCCCACATCTGTCCGCCGTCACGGATCATGGGCGGCATGGAGGCGTCTATGATGACGTCGCTTGGGACATGGAGGTTTGTAATCCCCTTATCGGAATCCACCATGGCAAGCGCGGGGCGGGTCTCGTAGACCTCGGCGATGTCCGCCTCTATCTTGGCCCTCTTCTCATCGGGAAGACCCTTTATCTTGTTGTAAAGGTCACCGAGGCCGTTATTAAAATCAACGCCAAGCTCTTTAATAAGGCCGGCGTGTTTCGAGATGGCGTCTTTATAGTAGACCTTCACGGCATGGCCGAATATTTTCGGGTCCGAGACCTTCATCATCGTGGCCTTCATGTGTAGAGAAAAGAGGACGCCCTGCTCTTTGGCCTCGGCCATCTGCTCCTCAAAAAACTTTACAAGGGCCTTCTTGCTCATAAAAGTCGCGTCCACGACCTCTCCGGCCTGAAGGGGCAGGCTCGCCCTTAAGACGGTCACCTTTCCGTCCCCATCGACAAACTCTATCTTCGCATCCGTGGCCTCGTCCATGGTAAGGGACTGCTCATTGGAACAAAAATCCCCGCTGGTCATTGAAGCCACATGCGTCTTTGAGTCCACGCTCCATGGAAGCATCTTGTGTGGATGTTTTTTTGCGTACTCTTTTACGGCTACGGCGGCCCTGCGGTCTGAGTTTCCTTCCCGGAGGACAGGGTTTACCGCGCTTCCAAGGCACTTTGCGTATCTGGTCTTAATCTCTTTTTCCCCATCGTTTGCCGGGTTATCAGGATAATCGGGGACATTAAAACCCTTTTCCTGAAGCTCTTTTATAGCGCCTTTAAGCTGTGGGACAGAGGCGCTGATGTTCGGTAGTTTTACGATATTGGCCTCGGGCTTTTTTACAAGCTCGCCGAGGGCCCCAAGGTCATCCGAGACTCTCTGGTCTTCAGTAAGATTATCGGGAAAGTTCGCCAGGATACGCCCCGCAAGGGAAATATTGGTTGACTCTACCTCAATACCCGTGCCCTTTGTAAAGGCTTGAATGATAGGGAGCAGTGAATACGTCGCAAGCGCCGGCGCCTCGTCTGTTTTTGTCCAAAAAATTTTGTGGGACATCTATACCTCCGTTGTCTCTTAATTAACAGATTTATGAAAAATATCCGACCTTTTGATTATCCCTGATAAAAACAAAAAACCAACATCCCATCATCCACTTACGAAAAGATGCCGATGTTGGCCTACTGCCGGCAGGTCGCCTTTCCTGGAGCCGCCCCGCATCTGTGCCGGAGAAACTTTTTATAAAAACAAACTGAATTAAGAGGCAGTTCTGTTATTTAACCGGTTTAACCGCTTACGAGAATCAAACTACATTAACAGCTTGTTTTGGCTATGATATTTTTTATCAATCTTACCGGGATATGTCAAGACAAATTGTGAGGTTATTTCGGAGGTTATCTGCCACGGCCCGGGCCACAAAAAAACAAGGGAATATCTTTATTTTTACCCTATTTTTGCCTTATCCCCTCAACGGACAAAAAGAGCTCCACCTCCCTTGCCGTGGGTCCGAGGCTCGTCTTTATATTGTAGTCTTTGAGGCGAAGCCTTACGCTACCCTCGAAACCGCGGCGGTACCCGCCCCAGGGGTCTTTGCCGAAGCCAAGCTCCGTGACCTTTATCACGATTGGGCGCGTTACGCCATGAAGGGTGAACTCGCCTTTCAGAAGTGCCCTGCCCTTACCCGTTGGTCCATAGGAAGTACTTACAAATGAGGCCTCCGGGAACTTTTTCACATCAAAAAACTTTTCACTCCGAAGGTGCTTGTCCCTCTCGGGATTATTTGTGTCCACGCTTGCCACATCCACGCTCACCTTTACCTCCGAAGCCTCGGGATGGGCCTCGTCGTAAGAAAAAGTCCCCTTAAAATTATTAAAACGGCCAAGCACATAGCTAAAGCCAAGGTGCGATATCTTGAACTGGATAAAGGCGTGGGCGTTCTTCGAGTCTATGAGGTAATCCGCCGCCAGCGAGTGCCCGGCGGTCGCAACAAAAGACAAAAACATTATTAATGATATTAAAAGATTCTTCTTAACCTTCATGCCCCCTCCTTATCTTTTGCTTTTTATTCCCAGCATCCTTGTAAGCGTCTCGTCCCTGTCTATGAAGTGGTGTTTGAGCGCCCCCGTGGTGTGGAGGAAGATAAAAAACATTATCAGATAGGCCAGAAAAAAATGTATCTCTCCCGCCATATCCTCCTGATGTCTTAGACCGGAGATAATCGCCGGCACCGTAAAGAGGCCGAAGAACTCTACGCCCCTTCCCCTGGCCGTTGGGATAAGAAATCCGCTGATGGTAATACCGTAAAGAAGAAAATAAAATGATTTTTGGACTACCGAGGCCAGTATGCGCTCCCATGCCTCCATGGTGAGGGGCGGAGGCCTTTTTACGATTAATATCCAGATGGTTCGTATGACCAGTAGTGCCAGGACAACCAAACCCAGGCCTTTGTGTATGTACGGGGCCCAATGATACCAGGGATGAGTATAGGCAAGGCCCGTCATAAATCTACCGAGAAAAAACATGGGGATAATGAGCGCCGCCATGCCCCAGTGAAGAAGGATTAAAAAAATACTGAAGCTTTCTTCTCTGGAAGGCCCTTCCATAAAACCCGCTTTGCCCCGGCCACGCATCGGGCTCAACTACCTTCAAGTGCCGGGTAATCAGTGTACCCCTCTTCGCCTCCGCCGTAAAAGGTTGCGAGGTCGGCTTCGGCAAGGGGCGCGCCTGACCTGAACCGCTCCACAAGGTCGGGGTTTGAAATATAGGGTCTGCCAAAGGCCACGGCCGAGCAGGCGCCTTCCTTAACGGCCGTCATCGCCCGTTCTCTACCGTATTCGCCGCATGCCACGAGTACGCCTTTGTAGGCGGACCTCAAGAGGTTAAGGGGCACGGTCTTTGCCCCGTGCCTTATGTCATCGGCCATGGCGTCAACTATATGGAGATAGGCAAGTTCAAATCCGTTAAGTCTCTCGGCCGCATAGGTAAATGTTTTCATTGGCTCCGAGTCGCTCATGTCATTGAATGTTCCGCTTGGTGAGAGGCGCACCCCGACCCTTCCGGGGCCCCATACGTCCACCACCGCCGAGGTCACCTCCATAAGAAACCTCACGCGGTTTTCAAGGGAGCCGCCGAATTGGTCACTGCGAATATTGGTACCATCACGAAGGAATTGATCGATGAGATAACCGTTTGCCCCGTGTATCTCCACACCGTCAAAACCTGCGTCAAGGGCGTTACGCGCGGCCCTTGCGTAGTCCTCTATAATGGCGGGTATCTCGTCGGTC
>CAZSAY010000083.1:0-6666 GCA_964605225.1 uncultured Thermodesulfobacteriota bacterium
AGCTCTTTCATATAGGATTTGAGTATCCTGCCCCTTGGGTCCGCCGTCTTATATACGCGGTGCCCGATGCCCATTATCTTCTCTTTACGGGCTATCATCTCCTCCACATAGGGAGCGGCCCTCTCCACCGTGCCTATTTCCTCTATCATGTTAAGGACCTTCTCATTGGCCCCGCCGTGAAGCGGCCCCGATAGCGTGCCTATGGCGGAAGAGACTATGGTATAGGGGTCGGCAAGGGTGGAACCAACTACACGGGCGCTGAACGTAGATGCGTTCATCGTATGATCGGCATGAAGGATGAGTATGACATCAAGGACCTTCTCTATAAAGGGAGTTGGTTCGCGCTCGAAGAGCATGTAATAAAAATTAGCGGGAAAGCTCATGTCGTTTCTCGGGGCGATAGGGGCGTCTCCTCGCCTCATCCTGTGGCAGGCCGCCACAATGGTGGGCATCTTTGCCACAAGGCGGACAGCCGACTGGTAACGCACATCGCGGTCCAGTGTATCCCTTGCCGGGTAGTACATGCCCATGGCGGAGACCACGGACTGGAGAAAATCCATGGGATGACCTGTCTCGGGGAGGGACTCCATCATCCTTAATATCTTATACTTCAGCCGTGTATGAAAGGTAATGTCATCGGTGAATGAGGCAAGCTCGTCGCCGGTGGGCAGATCTCCGAAGATGAGCATATAGGCCGTCTCAAGAAAAGTGCTTTTTTCGGCCAACTCCTCAATGCGAATACCGCGGTACTCAAGGATACCCGCCTCGCCGTCGATAAAACTTATGGCAGAATTCGCCGCGGGTATGCCCTCAAGGCCGGGCACAACATCCATCTCCCTCTCTTCCATCATTGACCTCCGTCTTTTTTGTATAACACTGCCCTCACCTTAACGCCCGGGGCACCTTGATACATTATAGCTCAATTTTAAAAGTTTACGGGGCTATTGTACAAAAACCCGGCCAACTGCCGGGGAGTTATTTTACTCATCGCCTTTTCCACTCAACTCTGGAGCTCTTTATTGCCATAGCTTACGGCGAGCCACTCTTTAAAAAGCCGCAGGGCCTCGCCACGGTGGCTTATGGCGTTTTTATCCTCCATGGAGAGCCGCGCGGCGGTCACCCCTTTTTCGGGGATAAAAAAAACAGGGTCATAGCCAAAGCCGCCCTCGCCTGATGGCCCAAGGGCTATAAAACCCTCAAGGGTTCCCCTGAAGGTCTTCTCCAGCCCCTCGGGCTCAACGTAGGCAAGAAGGCAGACAAAGGAGGCCTTTCTCTTCTCCATGCCAAGCCCCTGCATGTCCTGAAGGAGTTTTTCCACATTATCCCTGTCAGTGGCCCCGGGGCCGGCGTACCTCGCGGAATATACGCCGGGGCGCCCGTCAAGGGCATCTACTACGAGGCCGGAATCGTCGGCGACGGTGGGAAGGGACGAAAAAGAGGCGGCGAAACGGGCCTTGGCAAGGGCGTTTTCTTTAAAGGTATCCCCATCTTCAGGGGGCAGTTCAAGGCCGGGAAAATCATCAAGCGAGGCCACCTCCAGATCAAGCCCCGAGGTAAGCCCCCTGAACTCCCTTATCTTATTTTTATTGCCTGTGGCAAGAAGTATCTTCATAACCGCTCCCGCTACTCGCGGGACTTATAACAACAGGCCTGTATAAGGATAATCCCGGGAAGAATGAAAAAACTGCGGCTAAGCCATTGCGTTCTGCTGTAGCTCCGAGAGCCGTACGATACCCTTCTCGGCAAGCTCCAGAAGGGTGTTCATCTCTACCCTTGAGAAGGTGTTATTCTCCGCCGTGCCCTGCACTTCCACATACCTTCCCCCACCTGTCATGATGACGTTCATATCCACGTCAGCCGTTGAGTCCTCCTCATAGGTAAGGTCCAGCATGGGCTGGCCTTTGACTATGCCTACGCTTACGGCGGCGATGGACTCGATAATAGGCGTCCTCTTGATGATGTCCATCTCAAGGGAAAGCCTCATGGTATCGTATAGGGCGATATATGCGCCTGTAATAGAGGCCGTCCTTGTGCCGCCGTCGGCCTGCAGGACATCACAGTCTATTATGACGGTTCTCTCGCCAAGGGCCTCAAGGTCGCAGACAGCGCGAAGGCTTCTACCTATAAGACGCTGTATCTCATGAGTCCTGCCGCCGATACGTCCAAGGGCCGACTCTCTTCTCACACGCATCCTGCTCGAACGGGGAAGCATGGCGTACTCCGCCGTAAGCCAACCCCGGCCCGAACCCTGTAAAAAAGCTGGCACCCTCTCATCGAGCGTTGCCGTGCAGAGGACTTTGGTAAGACCCGTTTCTATAAGCGCGGAGCCGTCCGCCGTATCAAGAAGCCCCCTTGTTATCTTCACGGGACGAAGCTCGTCAATGCTCCTGCCGCTATGTCTCTTTTTATCTTCTGAGCCCAATCTTCTGCACCCCTCTTCCTGTCTTGTTATTAAAGTCCACTATGCCAAGGGCGATAGACCTTGCCGCCTCGGCCCTTCCCCTCTTTGATAATAGCCACCTTTCATCGCTCCGGTTGGATATGAAGCCCAGTTCCACGAGCACGGCGGGCATTGCGGCGCCATCGAGCACGGCAAAAGGCGCCTGCCTCACACCGCGGTCACCGCGACCAGTAAAGTTTATCAGGCTCACATGTATGGATTCGGCGAGCGTGGAGCTCTCGTGATGGGCCGCAGTCTCCACAAGGTCTAATAGCGTTGTCTTGAGATCATTGTTGAGGTCATACTCGATACCGGTATGGGAGGGATTAAAGCCGTTCTCTACGGCCGCGAGCCTTACGGCTTCCTCGTCAGAGGCGTCATAACTCAGGAAAAAGGTCTCAACGCCCTTTGCGTAACTGATCTTCGAGGCGTTGACATGTATACTGATAAAAAGGTCCGCCCCGAGGGAATTTGCCATCTCCGTCCTGTCCTCAAGGGGGATAAAAGTATCGTCATCTCTTGTGAGGTTCACCCTGTAACCATACTTTCTGGTGAGGATTCGGGCAAGCCTCTTCGCCACCTTGAGGGTGAGGTCTTTTTCCTTTATACCGCCCGGTCCCATGGCTCCTTTATCAACACCGCCGTGGCCCGGGTCTATGACCACAAGCCCAAGGGGGCCGCCAAAGGCGGCCGATGAGATGGCCGCAAGAAAAAAGAAGGCCATACAAAGTGAGGTTAAATAGATTTTTTTTATACTAACAGGTCTCACCCGCAACCCCGCTAAAAGGAAAAAAGGCGGTCTTTAACCGTAAAAAATTCAGCGCAGATATCATATATTGTCTGAATCGTAATTTTAAATCCAACCCTGTTACTAAGTCAACCTTTATCATCCCTTCATAAAAGGCTGATAAAAAAACCATGAGGGCCGGATAAAGGGGGAATCTCTCGCAAGGATTTTAATGGCGGCCCTTTGTGACCCGGCAAGCTCGTTTTTGTCCTGATTTTATGGAGGAGAAGATTGCCCCCCCCATGGGCCGCGAGGCCTCTAAAGGGTGAAAAACAGGACCTATAAAAAAAACAGCTAACGTATCGAATGAGAGAGCCCCAAAATCAGGGTCTAAGTATCATAAACCACTCGCCCTTAAATAATATACGAGATAAAAAACCCCGCCCCGTCCCATCCCCCCCCCTTAGTCTAAAAACAGACAACGTGCAAAAGACGAGAAATAGTTGATTCTGAAGAGATTACAACAAGTTATACCACGAAAGGGGACAAGTGTCTATCCCCCGAAAGAGGGGTTTTCCGGTTTTAGGCGCAATAAAGGGGCGCCTGTTTTTGGCGACCCTTTATCTTTGAATTATGAACCTGCAAGGTTAAACTCTTACTTAGAAGCCCTTCTCGATTAAACGCCACGAGGTCTCGGGATGATTTGTCAAGGGACCTAAGAGAGTCACGTCAAAGTTGAAGTGGGCTTCGGCTATTACTTGCATGGAGTTTGTGCTTATAAAGGCGTTTAATACGTAGGCCCCCGCCGGTGTGCCCACGGGCACTCCGAGGGTATGGTGCACTGTCTTTGATGCCACGGCGCCCAGGCATCGAGTGGCCGGACCAAAGAGCTCGCCTACAGGCGGGTATATGGAGCCGTCTGGCAGGCTTATATTCGCCCAGTATTTAAAGCACTGCTTAGTGGCCGCGGAGTTCGTGGCCCTCACTTTGAACCCAAGGGTGGAGCCACGGACGATACGCCCAATGGAAACTACGTCGGGGAGAAGGGTTACGGAGACAACGGGCCTGCCGCTTATCTTGGATATAAAGGTATCAGTCGAGCCGCCAGAGGCCCCCTGTAAGGGATTCATAAGAGGAAAATCAAGAAGGGATGAGGTCTCTCCCGTTACATAGGCGAAACCGGCGCTGTCAACGGCGATACCATCTCCGGAATCGTCACCGGTTCCGCCAAGGTATGTGGAATAGACAAGGGCGGAACCCGCGGGGTTTAGCTTCGTGACAAAAGCGTCAAAGCTGGCATTTAACGCCTGCATCGGTTCCATGAGGGGAAAATCCGAAGATGAGGTCCACCCTGTTACATAGGCCGTGTCAAGGTTGTCAACGGCGATGCTACGGCCCTCATCAACATTTACCCCGCCAAGGTAGGTGGAATAGACAAGGGCGGAACCGGCGGGGTTTAGCTTCGTGATAAAGGCATCAAGTATCCCGCCACCAAAAACCCCCTGTATGGGGCTCGCGACGGGAAAGTTCTTGGAGATGGTACTTCCCGTTACATAGGCGGCCCCGGAGCTGTCAACGGCGATGTCATTGCCCTTGTCTTGTACAGCCCCGCCAAGGTAGGTGGAATAGACAAGGGCCGAGCCGGCGGGGTTCAACTTGGCTATAAAGACGTCATCTAAACCCGCGTTGCCGGCCTGTAAGGCACTTACAACGGGAAAATCAGCGGAGATGGTACTTCCCGTTACATAGGCGGCCCCGGAGCTGTCAACGGCTATGCCTTTGCCAACATCAGTACTGACGCCGCCAAGGTAGGTGGAATAAACAAGGGCGGAACCCGTTGGGGTTAACTTGGCTATAAAGACGTCAAATTCACCTGCGGCGCTAACCTGCAAGGCGTTTACAACGGGAAAATCAGCGGAAAGGGTGCCTCCCGTTACATAGGCGGCCCCGGAGCTGTCGACGGCGATGCCTTTGCCAACATCAGTACTGACGCCGCCAAGGTAGGTGGAATAAACAAGGGCGGAACCCGTTGGGGTTAACTTGGCTATAAAGGCGTCAAATCCACCTGCGGTGCTAACCTGCAAGGCGTTTACAACGGGAAAATCAGCGGAAAGGGTGCTTCCCGTTACATAGGCGGCCCCGGAGCTGTCAACAGCGATTGCAGAGCTCTGGTCGGAGTTAGCCCCGCCAAGATAAGTGGAATAAACAATAGCAGACCCGGCAGGATTTATCTTGGTTACAAAGGCGTCGAATGTACCCGCATTGATAGACTGAATGGGGCTGACAACTGGGAAATCTGCAGATGTAGTGTCTCCCGTGACATAAGTTGCCCCTGTACTATCAACGGCGATGTCAAATCCAAAATCAACGCCCGCTCCGCCAAGGTATGTGGACCATTCAAGAACCGGGTCGATAACGATTTCTTTAGCATGGTCATAGGATGCCACCTTGAAGCCGTAGCTAAAGGCCCCTTTATCGCCCTTAAAGAGCCTGTAACTCCCATTAACGGCAACTCTCCTTCCCTTCATCACCTGATAGACAAGAGGTTTTTGCCCAACGAGTTTGCCATCCTTGAGCATCACCTCAAGGTCGCCGCTATCTGTGATCTTCAGCCCCTTAATCCCGCGATAGGCGAACTTTACCTCTGAAATATCGCCACCGGGACGGACTATTACATCATGCTCGATGTTGTTGTTATTACCATAAAACTTTATGTCGATATTCTTGTAGACGCCCTCGTAGGTCAGGGCCCCGTAGGTAGGGATATTACTGCGCCACTTTGACTTGTCGCGACCAATAAAATAGTTCACATGACCGGTTTTTTTATTTTCGGCGGTTATCTTCACCCCTTTATTGGCCCCTACAAATGAAAGGCTCAAGGCCTCACCGGTGACCTTCAGAACCTCACGGACATTGTTTTTAGCTACCTTGCCGGTCTTGCCATCGCGCCTGGTAAGGGAGAGGACTACGCCTTTTTCAGTAAAGAAGGCCGTGTGCCCCGCGCCTTTCTCATAAAAACTTACATGCCCGTCCACCTGCCCCTTATTCTCGATAAAATAAAGGGGCACTCTGCCGTAGGCCTTTATCATCCCGGCTTTTTGGGCCTCAGTCACTTCTATTGCCTTATGATTTTGTAAGAAGGGAGCCTTGCCGCCATCACCGGCGAAGGCCGTAAGGGGCAAAAAAAGCAGGACCTGCAAGAGCAATAGGAAAACTAATCTCATGATGTCTATCTCCTTCTCTTCGAAGTTTACTGAAATCAGCCGCGAACATACGCCTCCGGTCAACTCAGGCACACCCTGCCACTACACTCGGCATAGATTAAAGAATGGAAGATATGGCGAGGCGCTGTATATAATTTCAGGTATCATTATGCGCCAAATTGAAAAGTTGTCAACCTCTTAGAAAGTATGGTTTTTTGAGTTCATAAGAGAGAAGAGGCGGTAAAAAGCGTTGACATGGCTTTTTTATTCTTATAGCATGGATAAGTAGTTATTTT
>CAZSAY010000084.1:0-6664 GCA_964605225.1 uncultured Thermodesulfobacteriota bacterium
GTAGAGGCGTCTCTTCCATAAAGGTTATAGACGGCCTCCATCTTAAGGGCCGCGTAGTTGGCAAGGGTGCGGGTCTTCCACTTATTTACATGTATGAAGAGTACGGCCTTAACGCCAAGGGCTCTGGCAATCCCATCGGGGTCCATTTCGGCAAATTCCGTAAGCCTCGCGTCTACTACCTCCATGCGGGCAACGCCGTAACCACGTGAGATTAGTCTCTCAATGGCGATAGACCTGAAGAGTTTTCCTATCTCTGCCGAACCCTTTATTTCTGCGGCATCCCACAGTACAGGCATGACCGCTACGGTATCCGGCCTTCCCGCCATAAAGCCCGATGAGATTTCGTGCTTAACGGCCCCACCGCATCCTATGAGGGTTATGAGTATGAACGATAAAACAGTAAACCTTAAAAATATTTTTCTCATCTCTTACCTTTATGCACCGGCGCCGGCTCCGTAGCTTCGGTACCGGGAAAGGCCTTGATTATTATGGTATCCACTCCGTAGGGGGTGACGGCAAAATCAGGACCTGCCTCTCTTCCTATCTCCCCGGAGAGGGTGACGGGGTCCATGACGGTGTGAGCCGTGGCTACAAACCTGTCTCTTGAGAAAGAGACGTAAGATATGTCCTCTATAACCCTTATCCGCTTAAGTGACTTCATGATGGCCGTAAAGGTCTCGTAATCACTAATATCAAGGAGGACGAGTTTAAGGTCTACGGAATGCTCCGCGCCCATGACACGGACGATAGCGCTCTTGATGGCGCCCATGTCAAGGGTGGCGTCTATAAGCACGTGATAGGTATCAGGGCCGGCTTTTTCCGGCTTTTTTGCATCGCCCCCGGACCCACCCGGTGAGGCATCACCGCCCTGTCCGTCTCCCTCTGCCGATAAATCCTCGGCAAGCGCAGGCATCTCGCTTATCCATCTCTCCGAGAGTATCTTGTAATTCATTACAAAACTCGCGGCCCGTGAGTATATGCCTGTTGCCAGGGCCTGCTCGTCGGCCTTGATGCCGTGGCTTACGAGGTATTCCTTTACTGCCGTGGAAACGGCGTCGCGTATCGCCCCCTCAATAGCCGCGTCTCTTGTGGTGCCGGAGTTGCCGCTATTTACGGCCTTTCCATAGGCCTTTACGCCAAGCGTATCCCGGGCCGCGAAAGATACCAGAGGAATAGATATGATAAGCGCCATGAGCGCCGGTATTATATAAAGGCCGAGGCCTCGAATATTTTTTTTAAGCACCTGTAACCCTTAATGGCCTTCTAAGAGGTTAATCCAGAAATTTTTCAAGAGCGGCTATTATATCCTGCTTATCGTCAGGATTAAACCATTTTATATCGTTATCTTTCTTAAACCACGTCATCTGTCTCTTGGCGTAATGGCGTGTATCCCTTTTTATGAGCTCTATGGCTTCTGGAAGCGTCAGGTTGCCGGCCCCGTGAAGGTACTTGAGGCACTCCTTGTACCCGAGGCCGCCCATGGCCGCGGTGGACTCGTCATAGCCTTTTTTAAGTAGCATCTCCGACTCTTCTACAAGACCATCTTGTATCATCTCCTCTACCCTCCTGTCTATATCGGCGTAGAGGCAAGGCCTCTCTTTTTTAAGCCCTATCTTAAGGGTATCGTAGGCAAGAGGCCTTAGGGTCCCTTCTTTTTGAAGCTCTGATATGGGGCGCCTCTCCAGACGAAATACCTCAAGGGCCCTTATCACCCGTCTGAGGTTATTGGGGTGTATGGAGCGGGCGCTCTCGGGGTCCACCCTGGCAAGCTCTTCGTGAAGGCGGTCCTTTCCGTATACGCGGGCCTCCTCCATGAGTTCATCTCTTATGGCCGCGTCTTTGGCAGGTCCGTTAAAGAGCCCTTCTGTAAGGGCCCTTATATAAAGGCCCGTGCCGCCTACGACAAAAGGGAGATTGCCCCGTGAGCCAATCTCTTCGATAGCCTTTGCGGCATCCCGGTAAAATCTCCCCGCACTGTACTGCTCGCCGGGGTCCGCTATATCAATCAGGTGATGCCTTACGGCCATGCGCGCGGCCTTATCCGGCTTTGCCGTGCCGATATCCATAAATCTGTAGACCTGCATGGAGTCAGCGTTTATAATCTCGCCGTTAAAGCGGGCCGCAAGCTCCATGGCAAGGGCGCTCTTACCCGTGGCCGTGGGGCCGAGTAAAACGATTATCCTGGGTTTCCTGGGGTTCATTGGTTTCATCGGTGCGCTAAGAGAGGCAGGCGCAAACGTGCTATCTCTTAAAAAAACCCTCTATCTCCTTTCGTGCAAATCTCTTTACCACGGGCCTGCCGTGGGGGCAGTACCCGGCAAAGTCCATACGCGCGAGGTTTTTAAGGACCTCTTCGCCCTCTTCCCTCGTAAGCCGTCTTGCGCCGCGTATGACGCTGTGGCAGGCTATGGTCATAAGGGCCTTGTCTATTACGTCCTCTACGGCGCCGCTTCCGCCTTCTCGGGAAATCTCACCTGCAAGGGCCATTATCATGGGTCCTGTCTCCGCGGCAGGGAGGATATGGGGTATGGATTTGATAATAAAGGTATCTCCGCCCTCGGGGGAATTGCCAAAGGGGGTTATCTCAAAACCCAGTTTGTCGAGCCTCTCGGCGGCCCCGGCAAGGGCCTCGCTCTCTTCGGCGCAGGTCTCTATACGCTCCGGTATAAGGAGGAGCTGACGGGGAACCCCCCCCTCGTGAAAGGCCTTTTTAATCTTCTCATAGGCGCCGCGTTCCTCGGCGCCGTGCTGGTCTATGAGGTAAAAGGTCTCTTCTTCACCCGCCCCATCACCCCCCCCGCCGCTCTCGGCGATGAGGAACTCGTCCCAGAGCTGACCGGTAACGCGAAGGCAAAGAAACTCCGGGTTTTTGACGTCCTCAATCTCAGTACGGGTAAATAGCCCCTCTGGCCGTGCCCTGTGAGGGCCCCTGTAATAGGATTGCCCCGCCTCTCCTGTCACGGAAAAAGGGCCTTGCCTGCCGGCGTTCATATCATAGATAGGGGCCGGGCTCACGCCAGAGCCCTTTTCGGCCAAGGCCTTTCGTACGGCGTCCCTTACAAGGGCGTAGACGGCGCCGGGGTTCTTGAAACGCACCTCTGTCTTTGCGGGGTGGATGTTCACGTCTACATCAGAAGGCGGTATGGTGAGGTTAATAAGCGCGATAGGGTAGCGCCCCCCGGGAAGGAGCCTGCCGTAGCCGTCGATGATGGCCTTTCCAACGATACGGTCTTTTATGGGGCGCCCGTGAAGATATGTATAGAGGTGTCTGCCCGTTGTATAAATTTGCTCCGCGTCCCCTGTGTAGCCAAGGATGTTTGCCGAGGATATGGCTGTTAGCCCGGCGGTGCTCTCTAACTCGGCAAGCAGGGTTATCCGCTCCTTAAGCTCTACAGCGGGAAGGATAAGATTACGTCCGGTGTCACGCTCAATGGTGAACCTCACGGAGGGGTTTATAAGGGCAAGCGCCTTGAAGACATCCATTATGCGCGCCGATTCCGTCTTTGCCGAGCGCAGGAACTTAAGCCTCACAGGGGTATTGAAAAAGAGGTCTTTAACCTCCACGGAGGTGCCCTCGCTGCATCCGGCGGGCCGAACCTGCGGCGTTCCGCCGCCCTCCACTACGAGCCTCACCCCGCTGGCAACGCCATGAACGCGCGTTGTTACGGTAAGCCTTGATATGGCGGCTATGGAGGCCATGGCCTCGCCCCTGAAACCAAGGGTCTTTATCCTTAAGAGGTCTTCCTCTTGCGCTATCTTACTTGTGGCGTGACGAAGTATGGTAAGGGGCGCGTCTTCGGCGGCTATGCCGGAGCCGTTATCCACGATACGTATGAGCTCACGGCCGCCGTTTTTAATAAACACGGATATGGAGGTAGCCCCGGCGTCAAGGGAGTTCTCCATTAGCTCTTTTACCACTGAGGCCGGTCTCTCAATGACCTCTCCCGCGGCTATCTTCGAGGCCACAAGGGTATCGAGTACTTGTATCCTATTTCTCATAACCATTATCTCTTCTTAAGTTCAAGCCCCTCTATCCTGCCAAGGGCCTGCTCCCTGTATGCACTCAGCCCGGCAGGGGCATTTGTCACGAATTTTCTGTAGTAATAGAGGGCCTCCTCTGTAGAGCCTGCTTTTTCAAGGGCCAGAGCAAGATTGTAGTAAACATCTACCCTGCCGGGATTCATAATGAGTATCTTCTTAAACTCCGCTATAGCCTCGCCGAACCTCTTCTCAACGATATATACGTTCGCGAGATTTACCCTGACGTTCATATTCGATGGCGTAAGTGACAGGACTATCTTATACTCTTTTTCACTCTTTGAAAAGAGTCCAGCGTCCCTGTAAAGGCCGGCAAGGGCCTCATGGGCCTCGAAGTCACCGGGTTCGTCCCTGATGGCGGCCTTGAATTCTTCCCTGGCCTCAATGGTTCTCCCACTGGCAAAGAGGGCCCTCCCAAGGTTTTTATGAGGGGCCGGATAATCGGATTCCATGGTAATGGCCTTTTTGAACTGCCCTATGGCCTTATCGAATCTGCCGCTCCTGGCGTAGAGGGTGCCGAGGTTGTTTCGTGCCCTCGCCTTTTCAGGGCTTTTCCTTACGATATCCTCATAGAGACCGATACCGTCCCCCCATAGAAGGGATCGCCTGAAGGCCAGCGTTGTTAAGGGGATGATGACAATCAGGGCCGCTACGAAAAGGGCCTTGCCGGCCGCCCTTTTCCCGTGCCCCACAGCAAGATATACGATAAGAGTAGAGAGGGCCACACCCAGACCCGCGCCGGGAAGATACATCCTGTGCTCAAATATTACGTCCTGAATGGGTATGACGGTAGACTCGATGGAGAGGGTGATGAAAAACCAGAGTAAACCAGTTGTAGCCAGAAGGAGAAGGGGTTTTTTGGTCTTTTTAGCGAAAGAGACCGTAAGGAGCGTTGAGGTGAATATGAAGAGGAGGAACAAAAACCCCGCCATAACTCTCAAGTTAAAAAGGGAGTGATAGAGGGGGTAGTCGTAATCAAGGTTCTGCCCCAAAGGAATAAGAAAGAGCCTTATGTATTTTGGGACAACAGTGAACTGCGTTAAAAGGTATGTATAGGAAGAGAGCTCTTTAATATCGAGTATCTGCTGAACCCTTGTAAGGCCCTCGTCTACTACGGTCTTGCCGCTCCATAGCCCCATCTCGGGGCCGAATACTGCAAGGGGTATGATAATAAGTACAAGGGCGTAGGGGATAAGGGCGTAGAGCCTCTTTTTACTTATCCATCTACCCTGTTCAGTAAAAAATACATACTCGGCAAGAACGATGACAAAGGGAAGTGTAAAGCTAATCTCCTTGGTCTTGGCCGCCGCGATGGCCGCTATGATGGAGAGTGCGTAGAAGATGATCGAGAGGCCCCCATGTCCCTTAAGCCTCCACTTAATATAGAGGTATAAGGAGAGTAAATAGAATAGAGAGGCCATGACGGTAAGGCGCTGTGTAACGTAGATAACGGCCTGCGTATTAAGGGGATGGACCGTAAAGATAAGGGCTGTAATAAGGGCGATGTGATTGCCCGGGCCATTTTCGCCCTTAAGACCGCCCCCCATGGCGGGGGTTTGGAAAAGACTCCTTATAAGACCGTAGAGGGTCATGGCGGAGAGTATATGCAAGAGCATATTTACAAGGTGATATCCCCTCGTATGAAGGCCGCCGAGGGCGTAGTTAAGGGCAAAGGAGAGGTAGGCGAGGTACCTTGAGCCCGCTGGGGGCCAGAAGTTTGAAAGGTCATGGAGCCTCAGATTTCTTACAATATTAACCTCGTCATCAAGCATAAAGAAGGCGTTAACGGCGGGTAGATATATGATAAGGGTGAGGGCCGTTACAAGGAGGACCGCTACAAGGGGGCCGCTTCTAAAGTACCAGGGCGCATTGTCCGAAAGGGCCTCTTTTGTCTTATTGTTATCCATATTGATCATATGCGGAGGAGGTTCATTGACTAAGGAAGGCCTTTAAGGGGCAGGCCTCACAGAGGGGTTTACGGGGCCTGCAGAAGTCTTTTCCGAGCCGTACCAGAAGGGCGTGATACTCGTTAAAGAGCCTTGTCTCCCGTGGAAGGTTGTCCATAAAGAGGGCCTTCACTTCATCGTAACCCGCGCCTTCGAGGACAAGGCCGTGGCGGGATAACACCCTCTTTGTATAGGCGTCTACAACGAACTCGGCGCGGCCACCGGCGTAAAGCAGGATGGAATCAGCCGTCTCGGGACCTATGCCATTAACGGAGAGGATAAGTTGGCGAAGCTCTTTTGGGGGAGATTTTTTAAAGAGGCGGTCTAAAGAGCCCTCAGACTCCCTGAACAAAAAATTCAGAAAATTTTTGATCCGTCGGGCCTTGATATTAAAGTAGCCCGATGGCCTGATAAGGTCCGCGAGTTTCTCATGAGTTAAGGCGGAGAGCCTCTCCGGAGTGAGGACACGGGCCCTTTTTAGCCCCCTCATGGCCTTCTCTACATTACTCCAGGCCGTGTTCTGCGTCAGTATCGCGCCGACTATTACCTCGAACCTTGTGCGCGCGGGCCACCACTTCTGCGGCCCGAAGGCCTCGTAAAGGGCCTCGTAGTATTGCATGAGGAGCTCAGGCCTTTCTTTTTTTTCCTGCCCCGTGACTTTTGCCAAGGTTATAAAGCCT
>CAZSAY010000085.1:0-6664 GCA_964605225.1 uncultured Thermodesulfobacteriota bacterium
ACCTCGCCAACTACGGGTTTATAACCCTGTATGAAGGCCCTGGCCTCCATCTTTTTCTTGTTTTCCGGCTGAACCTCCAGTATCTCCAGAAGGCCGTCACCTGTGGCTACGGCAAAACTATCTTTTTTTACCTCCACGATGGTGCCGGCCCTGGAACCGGGTGACTCGGATGGACTGGCCCGAACCTTATGCACCTTCAGGACCTTACCGCCACGGTACGTATAGGCCCCGGGCCATGGATATACGCCGCGAACAAGATTTTTTATCTCAGGAGCGCCCTTTGTCCAATCAATAAGCCCCTCAATTTTTTTTAGAGACGGCGCGTACGTGGCAAGTGAATCGTCCTGAGGCTCTGCCTTTAGGGTGTTATCAATAAGTCCTCTTATGGTCCTCACAAGGAGCCCCGCGCCTGAGGCGGAAAGCCTCTCTCGAAGCTCCTCCGCGGTCTCGTCTTCTCCTATGGTAAGAGGTGCCCGAAGTAGCATGGGGCCTGTGTCCATGCCCTTATCCATTATCATGGTCGTGTTGCCCGTCTCCACCGCACCGTCCATGATGGCGCGGTTAATGGGGGCGGCCCCGCGATAAAGCGGAAGTAGTGAGGCGTGAAGGTTTACGCATCCCAGCCGGGGTATGGAGAGAATCTTTTCCGGCAGTATCTGCCCGTATGCCACTACGATAATAAGGTCCGGGGCCTCGGCCTTTAGCTTTGCTATAAAAGAGGTCTCTTTTATAGCTTCCGGCGTGAGGACAGGTATACCTTGCCCGGCGGCCACAATCTGTACCGGCGAGGCGCAGGGCTTTTGGCCCCGGCCCTTGCCCCTTACGGGCTGAGTTACAACAACACCGACTACAACGTCCTCTAAATCGGCGAGTATGGCCCGTAACGGCCCTGCGGCGAACTCCGGGGTACCCATGTATATAATTTTTATTTTATCCGCCATATTGACTGATTGAAAAAACCGCTCCAGTAAACGACAAAAACCCGCCTACAACAAATGCGCGGGATTCAACTGCCCGAGGTTTTTATCTGTAGGGGGAGAGATGATAAGGCCCTCTCAGACCGCCTGCTCTTCGGCCTCTTGGGCCGCCTTCTTAAGGCGCCTTTTAATGCGGTCTCTCTTTAGCCACGAGAGCCTGTCTATAAAGAGTACGCCGTCAAGGTGGTCTATCTCGTGCTGAAGCGCGATGGCAAGAAGCCCCTCGGCGCCCATATCAATCACCTCGCCGTCACGGCCAAGGCCCCTTACCCTTACGACGGCGGACCTCTCCACGTATTCGTTTACACCGGGGATGCTGAGGCAACCCTCCTCGAACCGCGCCTTGCCGTCACGCCATGTAATCTCCGGGTTAATAAGAGCCATAAGGCACTTACCCTTGCCGGGCCTCATATCCTCATCCTCATCTTCTTCTTCTGAATGAGGGGGCACATCCAGGACTATTACCCTCAAGGCCACACCCACCTGCGTCGCCGCAAGCCCTATGCCCTTGTTGGCGTACATGGTCTCTACCATATCGTCTATAAGGGAGGTAACGGTCTCGTCCACCTCGGAGACGGCCTCGCAGGTCTTCCTTAAAAATGGATGGGGATATTTCAGTACTTCACGTTGCGGCATAATCTCACCTGTTATCTTCTTTTATAAAAGATATATATCTATATATTATATCCTAAAACGCCTTTAGGCTTAAATGATTTTTCTCATCCTTGCTATTTTCTCTCCCATTATGTAGTATTTTTTCATGGACCTATTTGACAATGATATGAATAATGGCCAGGGTACGCTAAACCCTTCTGCCTCGCCCCAATCCCCCCTTGCCGAGAGGATGCGACCGGAAACCATTGAACAATTTCTCGGTCAGGACCATATCATGGGCAGGGAGAAATTCCTGAGTAGCGTTGTGCGCGGCGGCGAAATTCCCTCCATGATACTCTGGGGCCCTCCGGGCACGGGCAAGACCACGCTCTCAAGGATACTCGCAAAGAGCTCCGGGGCCGAGTACGTGGAGCTATCGGCGGTAACTTCAGGGGTTAAGGAGATACGGGCCGTTATAAAGGAGGCCAAAGGCCGTAAGAGCCGGGGCCGAAAGACCCTGCTCTTCATGGACGAGATACACCGCTTCAATAAATCTCAACAGGACGCCTTTCTCCACTCCGTGGAGGACGGCACCCTTACGCTCATAGGCGCCACTACGGAAAACCCCTCCTTCGAGCTGAACGCACCGCTACTGTCCAGGTGCCGCGTCATCGTCTTAAAGGCCCTTGACGGAGAGGTTTTAAAAAACATCATCACCTCGGCCATTACCGATACCGAGCGCGGCCTCGGGAGTATAGAGGCAACCATAGACCCCGATGCCGTGGATTTTATCGTGGAGCAGGCACAGGGAGACGCCCGGGCGGCGCTAAACTGCCTTGAGGTATCCTTCATGATAGCCGGGGCTAACGAGGCCGGTATAGTTCACATTACCTCTGCCGTGGCAGAAGAAGCGCTACAGAAAAAAACCCTTCACTATGACAAAGGGGCCGAGGAGCATTATAATGTTATCTCCGCCTTTATAAAATCCATGCGGGCAAGTCACGTGGACGCGGCACTGTACTGGCTCGCGAGGATGATCGAGGCCGGAGAAGACCCCCTCTTCATCGTAAGGCGTATGGTAATATTCGCCTCCGAGGACATCGGCAACGCCGACCCGAGGGCCATTTCCGTGGCCATCTCTGTAAAGGCCGCCCTTGAGTTTATCGGCATGCCAGAGGGGTGGATACCCCTTGCACAGGCCGCCACATACCTTGCCACGGCCCCAAAGAGCAACGCCTCGTACAAGGCCTATAAAGAGGCCCTTTGCGATGTTATGGACAGGGGCTCCCTTGACGTGCCCCTCCATCTACGTAACGCGCCAACCTCATTGATGAAAAAAATGGGTTACAGCGGGGGCTATAAGTATCCCCACAATTACGAGGACGCCGTCGTTGATCAGGAGTGTCTGCCTGAAAAACTCAGTGGAAGGACCTATTACGAGCCCACGGAGCGCGGTTATGAGAAGACAATCCGCGCCATGCTAAAGACAAAAAAAAAGGGGGACTAACCCTCAAATAGCAGGGAGAGCCAATTATGAAAAGTTTTTCGCTAAGCGCCATAGGCCACGACCAGCCCGGGATAGTAGCGGCCATAACAGAGCCGCTTTTCAAGAGGGGCTGTAATATCGAGGACTCAAGCATGACTATCCTCGGAGCCGAGTTTGCCGTTATTCTCTTAATGACCATACCCCGGGGAGCGGACTTCAAGGCCATTGTCGCCGAGATAAACCACGTGGGCAAAGAATGCTCTCTTACCATAGATATGAAGGAAGTGCCCGGTGGGCCGCAAGAAGAACGTACGGCCCTCGCTAATTATATTCTAACTCTCTACGGAGAGGATAGTACGGGTCTGATATACAAGACGGCCTGCCTCCTCTTCGAAGAGGGGATAAATATAACGGACCTTGAGACAAAGACCGCCCGGAGAGATGGTGACGACGGCAAACAGCTCTACATGATGATGATGGAACTGTATATAAAGGAAGAGACGGATTTACAGAAACTTAAGATAAAACTCCAGGGCCTAGGGCAAAAGCTTGGCGTAAGTCTTAAACTAAAACCAATAGAGGACTTCGGACAGCTGTAGGCTATGTTTTCTTTTTCCAAAAGAAAATATAGCCTACAAAAAAACCTTCCGCTTTCTTTTCCGCTTTCTTTTGGAAAAAAGAAAGCTTGGCAAAGAAAACCAATAGGGGGTCGATTTCGCCACTAACATCCCCTGCGGCCGCCCTTGGGTACTACCGCTACTCTGGCAAAAAGCCTGGCATAATAAAATCAATAGGGGGTTGGGCTTATTGACCACTTAACCTGCAAAGGGTCATTCGCGATAATAAACCAATTAAAATGTCCATATTAAAAATCCTCTTATACCCTGATCCGATCCTGCAAAAAGTCTCCGCCGAGGTTTTCCATTTCAAACCCCACATATCCACTATTGTGGAAAACCTTGTGGATACAATGCGTCTTAGCGGCGGCGTAGGCATAGCCGCCCCGCAGGCAGGGATTCTTAAGAGGATAATCATCGTGGACGTAACACCAACAAACCCCGGTCACGGCCTCTTAAGGCTAATAAACCCCAAAATTGTTTTTTCAAGCGGAAAGAGAAAGGGCCGGGAGGGCTGCCTCTCCATACCCGAGTACCGGGCCAATATCACAAGGGCGAGAAAGGTAAGGGTTACAGCCTTCACGCCCGGGGGTAAAGCCGTCACAATCGAGGCAAAGGGCTTTGAGGCCGTGGCCCTGCAACACGAGATAGACCACCTTGACGGAATACTCTTCATCGACAGGGTTTCGAATATGAAGAGAGACCTCTTCAGGCGAGAGCCCGGATAGTAGGGTTAATCCCCATATTGACTTTCTTATGCCCGATTTTTTGCCAGAGTAGCGGTAGTACCCAAGGGAGGGCAGAGGGTACGTTAGTGGTAGCATTGATCCCCTATTGATTTTCTTTGCCAAGCTTTTTGCCAGAGTAGCGGTAGTACCCAAGGGAGGCCGCAGGAGACGTTAGCGGCAGTATTGACCCCCTATTGGTTTTCTTTGCCAGGCTTTCTTTTTTCCAAAAGAAAGCGGAAAGTTTTTTAGTTATCTTACTTTCTTTTAAAAAAAGAAAGTGGAAGGTTGTATGAAAAAAATAATCTTATTTTCCTCCTTTCTCCTCTTCGGCCTTGTCCTCTCTCAGGCCGTGCCGTCACTTCTAACCTCCCATGGCTACGAGGTTTTCGCCCACGCCACAAGGCTACTTACCACCATTATGCTGGCCTTTATCATGATACGCGTTGGTTACGAGTTTGATATTGATAAGACAAGGCTGGGCTCATACGGCTGGGATTATATTGTCGCGGCAACGGCGGCCACCATCCCGTGGATACTCGTGGCACTCTATTTTGTCTTCATCATCAGTAACGGTAACAATGCAGGTCTATGGCAGGAGGCCCTGCTCACCTCGAGGTTCGCTTCGCCTACCTCGGCGGGCGTTTTATTCTCCATGCTCGCGGCCGCGGGACTAACGGGCACATGGATGTACCAAAAGATAAGGGTACTCGCCATATTCGACGACCTTGATACAGTCCTCCTTATGATACCCCTGCAGATGATGCTAGTGGGGATGAGGTGGCAGTTAGGTATTGTTATGATTCCCATGGCGCTACTGCTTTTCGCGGCGTGGCAGTACCTTCACAGGCTTCGAATACCCGTAACATGGCCCTGGGTACTGGGCTACGGCGTGGTAATTACCCTTATCTCCGAGGCGATATATATCTCCAGCAGGCTCTTTGACGAGGTCGTGCCCATTCATATAGAGGTACTCCTACCGGCATTTGTCCTTGGGTGCATGATGGCCCGTGGAGGAGAAGGGAATGGGGAGCATATTATTGAGAGACCGTCAGAACTGCTCGTAACAGTAATTATCTCCACGGTCTTCATGGCCCTCGTCGGTCTCTCCATGCCGCCTGTAGCGAATATCGCCGGTCACGGCAAAGAGGTTATTCGTGCCGAGAGGGAGGTTGTGGAGGCATATATAATCAACGCCGAGCACTCTAAAGAAGAAAAGCGTCCTTCGGCAGAGGCAATAGTGGCCGCGAAGACCATGCCACGGGCTCCGGGGTGGCCAACAATAGCCCTTCATGTACTTATGGTCACCATATTATCAAACCTTGGAAAGCTATTTCCTCTGTTCTGCTACAGCGCCGAGGCCCATTGGAAGGAGCGGCTGGCCCTTGCAGTAGGCATGTTTCCACGCGGCGAGGTGGGCGCGGGGGTGCTTATCATATCCATTGCCCACGGCATCGGCGGGGTCATGGTGACAATAGCCATGCTTTCCCTTGCCCTTAACCTGCTACTTACGGGACTATTTATTGTTGCCGTTAAAAAACTCCTCAGTAAAAGCCCGCCAGGGGAAGAGCTTGCAACGTAAGGGGTTTTTACAGGGGCAACTACGCTCACCCCTTTAGCCCAGCGTAACGTCAAGTAGCATCATTACCACAAAGCCTATCATCACACCAAAGGTAGCCTCTTTCTCAAAACCCTTTCTGTGCGACTCGGGGATTATTTCATCGCTTATGACAAAGAGCATGGCCCCGGCGGCAAAGGCGAGTCCCCAGGGTAGCACCGGCCTTGCAAGCGTCACCACGCCCGCGCCTATGGCCCCGCCGATGGGCTCCACAAGCCCCGATAAGAGGGCTATCATAAAGGCCTGCGGCCTTGAGTACCTCTCCGTAAGGAGGGCCAGGGCCACGACAAGGCCCTCGGGGATGTTCTGAAGACCGATGCCCGTGGCAAGGGCTATTCCGTTGGAGACATTGCCGCCCCCAAAACCCACGCCCACGGCAAGGCCCTCGGGAAAGTTGTGGAGCGTAATGGCGATAATAAAGAGCCATATCCTCTTGAGGTTCTTCGGGTCCGCACCCTCGGGGCCTGAGATAAAGTGCTCGTGAGGGGAGTATTTGTCGCTGAGGTGGAGAAATATCGCGCCCAGGAACATGCCGCCGGCAACGATGAAGGCGGAGCCTGTCTTACCCGTCCCATCGGCGATAGATACCTCTATGGCGGGGATGATGAGAGAAAAGGAGGTAGCCGCCAGCATCACACCCGCGCCGA
>CAZSAY010000086.1:0-6374 GCA_964605225.1 uncultured Thermodesulfobacteriota bacterium
CAGTTAAAGTGCCTGTTGCGGTGTTTAATAGAAAAGATTAAATAAAGCCTTGTAGCCGGGTAGGGTGGCACGGCCCACCAAAAACTGATAATCAAATGTGTCTCAATGCCGAATTATCGAAGGGCAAGAAAAGATAATATTTTTTCTTTACGTTGTTAACACAAAAGAGCCTGTTGATTCTCTTCTTGAAATAAGGCGGGCTTTTACCCGCTTATTTTGTATCTTAACGCCTCTCACCTGCATCTTTACCGGCCATCCTTTTCAAGACCTTTCTTCTGTGATTCATAGCGGGCCTGTCGATGAAGCCGGGTAGGGTGGGCACGGCCCACCAAAAACTGGTAATCAAAGGCGTATCAATGTCAAATTATCGAAGGCAAAAAAAGATAATATTTTTTCTTTACGTTGGTAATATACAATAGTCAACCGATTCTCTGCTTGAAATAAGGCGGGTTGTTACCCGCTTTTTTTGTATCTTAACTCCTCTACATGTGTAGCACACATTGCCTTAAGGCGTCTCGCCTGCATCTTTACCGCTCATCCTCTTTAAGACCTTTCTCCTGTGATTCATGGCAGGCCTGTCGATGAAATAATATATGATGGCGGCGGTAGATAAAACCACTAAAAAATAGATACAAAAGCCCAAGGCAAAACCGATATTGTTTGGTTTATATCCAAGGATTTTATGTATCCTTACGATAACAACCCCCACGGGATAAATCAGCAGTATATGGTAGAGGTACATCGTGTAACTGAGCTTTGCCACAAGGGCAAAGAATCTTTTTGGGTATATGTGGATATAAGAATCAAATGAGCTGATGGCTATGGTTAGGGTAAGGAGCGCGGAGCCAAAAGCTGTAAGTGTAAATTGCCAGCAGATATTAAAGTAGCTATTGGTGGCGCCGCCAAATACAAGGCCGGCCCCTATGGAGGCAAGAGAACACAGGAAAAATATTCCTTTGGTCAGGAAGGATAATCTCCGGAGTCCGTCGTTATAGGTTATGAAAAGATAGGCCGCCACCACACCGAAAAGCAGGCTGTCAAAGCGCGTATGGAAGAGAAAACGTATGTCCAATGACCAATCAATACTCGGAGAGTAAACGATAAATCTCATGGCAATGGGTATTAGTAATAAACCTGTTATGATGAAAAAGAGGTAGCGTCTGCAGTATCTCCATAAAATATAAAGAAGAAGTGGTACCAGTATATAGAACTGCTCCTCAATGGCAAGGGACCAGTACAGGGCAAGGCGCACCTTGGGGAGGTGAAGATAATTCTGCAGATAGAATAAATGGTACACCAGGGTTTTAATAGTCTCCGTGGTGGTCCCTATTGGGCGTCCTATCCCTGTGAATATGAATACCATGACGACGAGGAGTGAAAAATAATATGGAGGGAATATCCGCCAGAAACGTTTTATATAGAATTGTTTAAAACTAAACGACCCCGCACGCAACCCTTCTATTATCTGCCCGCCTATTAAAAAACCGCTAAGAGCAAAGAAGAGCCCGACGCCGTTCCAGCCCCAAGAGATGAAATGGTAGAGGTACTTATCTTGTGGAAGAGGATAAAATTTTAAATTAAAATGCAGGGCCATGACAAGGATGATGGCGAGAGAGCGTAGAAAGTCAAGGCAGGGATAGTGTTTCTTGAAGAGCATTGAAGTTCACCGCTTTATGGGAGAGTTAATTCCGTAGAGTTTTCTTTGAGTATTCAGCATCAACTACGCCCATAGAGTTTACGACAGACTCTTTTTTTTTTCAAGCCTTCTTAAAAAACACCTTGCCCCATATGGATTACCAGCTATACTTAACAATATTACCCAATCTCTGAATATCTGTTTTTCTTTTGAGGTCTTGCGGCCTCTCGCCTCGCACTCTTCAGTCTCTTGGTTACATCAAAGGAGATAAAACCATGACCCTGTCCATCCTGCATCGAAATGACCTTCCCCTCGGCGGTTTTGCCGGACTTCGTGAACACCGCCTTGTTATGGCCCCAGAGCTCTTTGGTGAATACGCAAACCCCGGCACATGGCCGGGGCTCGGTAACTTCGTATATCTTGCCGACGCGCGTTTTAACCCCGGAGGTGAGACCCATCTACATGACCATAAGGAAGTAGATGTAATCTCCGTGATGGTAGAGGGGCGTATCAGGCACGAGGGCACGCTGAGTCATGGGCAGGAACTTAAGGCCCCGGACGTGCAGGTCCAGCGCGCCGGAAGTGAGGGGTTTTCTCATAACGAGGTGAACCCTGACAAAGCAAAAAACCGGATGATTCAGATATGGGTCCTGCCTGAAAAAAAAGGAGAACCATCTGCTTACAGGCTCTATAAGCTACTTCAGGGAACGGTGACCCGCGTTTACGGCGGCCCCTCGGCCCAGAGTGAGACAATAGCCGGTAGGACCGTTGTAGAGGTGGCCCTTCTTGAACAGGGTGGGGAGGTCTCCCTTGACGGGCAGTTCATGGCCTACATGACGGTTGGCCTTGGTAGGGCAGGTGAGATCGAGGTTGGGGAAGGGGACCTTTTAAGAGGCGGTAGCCTCAACTTTACGGCATTTGAAGGGACGGAGTTAATTCTTTTTCACACCCTTTAGCGGTTTTACCCGGGCCCTCTCCATCACGATTGAGTAAATGCCTTTATATGACATCTAAGCCGCTTTAGATTCATCCCTCTGTATCCATTACCTCCTCTGCCGGGGCGTACAGGTCTTCCAGGGATCCCTTGAAGGAGATAAATTTATGAAGGGCCTCCCGGGCAGACTCGTCAAGACTTACGAATTTTATTCCGGTGATGCCTTTTTCAGTGCTCCATACGACCCAACCCCGGAGGCAGAGCGGTTCGGAGAGGCTCTCGTCTTTTATGCGGAGTTTTATAATACGCCCTGGCCCGATTCTATGAGACGTTTGGGGGACCGCCATACAGATACCCGTTGAGCTGATGTTTTTAAGCACCCCTCTGTAAATGTCTTCTCCCATATAGTAATCTACAGTTGCTTTACCTCCGGAGACGCGAAGCTTGTCGCGGCAACTGCCCAGTAGCTCTCTCAGATTTTCCACAAAAACCTTTATGGTCTTTGCCGACTCCCTGTATGGCAGAGAGTCTACTCCCAGTTCCTCAAGCTCTCTAATCTCGGCCCTGGCCTCTCTTAGAAGGCGCACATACTTGTGCATACTTCTGATGAGTACCTCTCTGTAAATGGAGTAAGGACCGGTGGCCACAAATACGTCCTTTGCCGTAAAAAGGGTCACGCAGTTAGGGCACTCTATCTCCCTTGATTCGGTCATAAAGGGAGAGGTTACAGAACATTTGCAGTGTGGGCAATCAGCTTTCCTCATAAGAGCTCCTCTTTCAAATTTCATGGAAATTGCGACGCATTGTGGCTCTTTGGGAACTACTGTATTTTTATCGGTGTTTTATACCGGCTCTTTAGATGGGTGAACCGTTTATAGCCCGTGCTTGCCCCTTTTGTAGCGGAGCCCTCCGCCCAGGGCCCATACAAGGGGTCTTTCTTTAATCCTTACTTTGGAAAGATTCCTCTCGACTGCCTCAATTATAATTATCCTGGCGTCTCTAAGCGCAGAAAAATCTATACTCTCGCTCACAGGAATGTTTTTTGTCCAGAGCGTATCAAGCTCCTTAAAGGATCCTTCCATCATCTTCGTAGGCATGGTCATAAAGGAGTCTCTGTATATAATGGTGTGAGGCACAAGGGGGATTCCCGGTCCGGCTGTAGTGGTTATATTCAGGTGTGGCATGAAGTTCTTAAGTGGTTTTAGTTTTTTTATCTTTATTTTTTTGTTTTCATCTTTCTTTAAACGGGCGATATCTACTTGTTCCCTGAGATTCAGTGCCCACATCGTGCTTAGGTCGCGCAGATCCTCGGATTTTCTGAATGTTACATCAGGAAGGCTGTACGTCTCCATAGGGGTAGAGAGCGTTGCCAGTATGGTGTTAGCCGCTATCAGTGATCCATGGTCATTCCAGTGCGTCCCCGTTGTGTAGTATAGGGGAAAGTCCTTTTTAGCATCAATAAGGCGCCTGTCCAGCCTTATAAATCCCTGTAGCGGATACTTTTCAAGGGCCTCTAAAAAGAGTTCATAAAAGTTTTCGCCACAGTTATTTTGAGGTCTTTCAAACCCGACGTGCTCGGGATATATTGTGGCCTTGTCAGGGGCCACTATGAAAAATAACCTCTTATCCCATGACTTTAAAAGTTTTTCAATTGAGTTGAGGGTTCGGGCAAGCTTAAGCGCCCTTTTTTTCTTGTTACAGTCGTCTTTCAAGTAGCTATACAGACCACCTCTCAGATAAAGCCAGCCGTCTTTTCCAAGATGCACTTTGTGAGATGGGCTCGTATTGAAGACATAGTAGTCAATCCAGTTTTTATAGACGATAAAGGATCTGCGATAGGGGTAGCGGTCACTAAGGTATTTGCCAAGCTTTGAATAGTAGTCGTGATTGAGAAGCTTCTCCGCCCTGTATTCAGGCGCACTCGCCATGAGGCGTTTTTCATCAAGGCCGGCCCTGCGCCCAAAGGCGAGCCCGTAGACTCCGCTGGTGAGAATAAGCATAAAAAAGCCTGTTAGAATCTTTCGTCTCATGTCTCTCTTAGAACTGGAAATAGATAAAGGGGTTATAGGAGCCGCTTACGATAAGGGCCACGGAATAAAGGACCATGATGATTACCGCGGCAACCCTTAACGCTTCTATAAGCGGTTGCCTGTGTTTTTCAATGAGAGAGAGGCCGTGAAAATCGCGGGGAAGAAAGAAAACAATAGAGGCCACAAGCATGAAGAAAATATTTCTGTAGTTAAGGGCCGCGAAGAGGGGAAATGGCAGGGGATGATTTACCGGAACAAACATTATCTTAAACATGTAGAGGGCCTGTCTCATGTCCACGGCCCTGAAAAAAACCCATCCTATCATTACAAGAAAGAGGGTTACGGCCCGCCTTATAACAATGTAATTCTTCGCGTCAGTGGTGCGCAAATTTGTGAGGCGTTCTATTATAAGTAGCGTGCCGTGAAAAATGCCCCATATGATGAATGTCCAGTTGGCGCCGTGCCATAGACCGCAGAGCGTAAAGACAATCATGAGGTTGATGTATGTTTTAGTGGGTGAGACGCGGTTGCCGCCAAGTGGTATGTATAGATAATCGCGGAAAAAATGTGAGAGCGTAATGTGCCAGCGCCGCCAGAAGTCTGTAATGCTTATGGCGGAGTAGGGCCGCCTGAAGTTTTCCGGTAGCGTGAACCCGAACATATGGCCAAGCCCTATGGCCATATCGGAGTAGGCTGAAAAATCAAAGTATATCTGCAGGCCGTATGCCGCCACCCCTGTCCAGGCCATCTTTGTGTCAAGGGCGCCGGTGTTAAGGGCAAATACTGCATCGGCTATGGCTCCGCATCTATTGGCGAGGACCACCTTTTTCATAAGGCCCCATGAAAAACGAAGGGTCCCCTCGTAAAAGCCATCGAAGGTCTCCATGCGCGATTGTAGCTGGTCGCTTATTTCATGAAAACGCACGATAGGACCGGCGATGAGCTGTGGAAAGAGCGCAACGTATAGGGCGTAATCCACAAAGCTGTGGAGGGCCTTTTTTTCTCCCCTGTATACATCCACAAGATAGGTTATCTTCTGAAATGTGAAAAATGAGATGCCTATGGGAAGGATTACCTCTGTCCATTTTATGTAAGGGGCGCCCGGTGAGCCGAGCATGGCGTTTACCTCGGCGATGAAGAAGTTTGAGTACTTGAAGTACCCGAGTAGCGCGATGTTGATGGCTATGGAGAGGGCAAGCCAGTTTCTGCGAGCCTTTGCCTCGTTAGCCTCGATTTTGAGCGCGAGACAGAAGTCCACTGCCGTGGCGGCCACAAGGGTAAAGAGAAAAGTACCGCTTCCCCAGAGGTAGAAGAAGTAACTGAAGGCGAGGAGCACATGGTTGCGGTATTTTTTCTTCGCAACGTAATACAGGGCGAGGAGGAGCGGGAGAAAATAGAATAGAAATATCTGGCTTGGAAATATCATAGTCCACTTACATCAAGACACGTGATGTCTTAAAGGTTTTATTGCGTTAAAAAAAGGTCTCTTTTCGCCTTGTGAGCTACTTGAGAGGCCTCTTGCATGATAAGAATACTCTAAATTTTATATTTTATCCTAATTTATATAGTATTGACAATTAAAAAAACTAAGTTAATGATATTCACCACGGGAAAGATGTGCCTGCGAAGAAGGTTGAAAATGCTTCCCCGATACGGCTTATCCTGATATTATCAATGCATTCGGAGATAAGGGGGGGGGCTTCGAAGGTATTGATAATGTGCGGTAGTCACGAAAAGCGTTTACAGTTAAGGCTAATTTAGAGTAGAAGAGTCA
>CAZSAY010000087.1:0-6286 GCA_964605225.1 uncultured Thermodesulfobacteriota bacterium
CCTCATCTACCTTTGGTAAGATCGTAGTAGCTAACTTTTTCTGCAATTCTTTTCTAAAGGTCACTGAATCCACTACGGCGGACTGCGCCTTAATGGCATTGTCCAGGTCCCTTGCCATGTCTTTTACGGAAAAATCATCGGGGTAGTCGATTACTCCCTCGAAACGGCCGCCGGACCATCTTGCCCAGAGGTCGAGCACCTGTGACTCGGCCTGCTCTATGTTGTCGGCCTTCTCGCTAAGGGTTGCGTATAACTGCTGGTACTCAAGCTCAATGGCTACCCCCGAGCGCATATGTGAAAAATCCTCTACCGTCTTCACGCCCCCGAGCTTGGCTATCCTGTGTATCTCGCCGATGTCCTGCCTTACCCACTCGCGTATCTCCGTAAGAGAGGAGTGCGGCGGCTCAAGCCAGTATGGTTTGGCGTTTGGTTCCGAGGGGTCGTACTGAAGTATATTTCTCGGGCCTATCTCCTTCTCTTCCTCGTTGCCGGACTTACCGTATGGCATGGCCAGCATGGGAAAGGCCGTGTTCTCGATAATCTCCTTGGCATCGGAACAGAGATAATAAATGTTTTTGTTTATATCAGCGATATCCTGAAGGTCCGAGCTCCCAACCATGGGGGTAGTACTCCTCTTATTGTAGAGAGTCACCACGGGCACCACGCCGAGTTTATGCTCGCCGAAACCGTTAAGATGCACGTCTCCACTCTCATTGTCCACCTCCCAGAGTTCCCAGAACTCCCTCGTCCAGATGCGGTAAGTGTTATCCCCCTCTTGTATCTTGACCTTCTCCAATACGGATTTGCCCGATGGGAGCCTCGTAAAAGACCAGTCAAGCATGTTCTCAGGGGTAATAAGGCTCACATAGGGGCGAATGTCCCCGCTTATGGCCTCTGCCCTTGTTCTGGCATAATTAACAGGACTGTCTACGAGGATAGATACGCGACCGTAAACCGAGGCAAACCTCTGTGCGTCGCGCATGAACTGGGCGAAGTTGGAGCCATTGTGGTCGGCGTCCTTAAGAAAAGAGTTAAAGAGCGGGTCCAGTGCAAGCTCCCCGTAGTCCCTCTTTACGCTTCTTCTGAAAAGATGGGATACGAAGATATCGATTATGGGACCGCAGTAATTGTAATAGTAGGCGATTTCCTTACGGCGCCTGTAATTCGTGGAGCTCTCAAAGGGATGTTGCAGGAGATAATCGGCATTCTTGTAAAGTACGCCGCCAAGATAAGACCTGATGTAGAATATCCACTCTTTAACCCAGGCATCGTAATGAGGATGTGTTTTCTCAAGCTCTTCTTTAGTCACTTCTAACCTCTTTTGTCTTTATTTGCCTTCCCTGTTTTACGGCTCGCCTATTATTTATAAAACCTTCTTGATGGGTCAAACCTCTTAGTGCGAAGAGGAAATTCATACTCGATAAAATACCCAAGGGCGTCTGTTGCGTGAGTCCTCTCGGAGTTTGTCTTGTCTATATCCATCCCGCCCTCTGTCCATACAACACTCTCAAGGTCCTGCTTCAGGTGAATACACCTTGGATGATGAAAAAGCCGATTCTCGTTCTTCGTGTTCTCAAGCATGCTGTTTACTGCGTTTACCCTGTCTTTCACCGGTGGGTTTCTGCGTTTTATCCTCTGCCTCGTAAGACCGAGCTCGGATAGCAGTACATAGTCCGTCTTACCCGTGGTGCTGCGGGCCGAGCCGGCGGAATCTCCGTATACAACCACTCCGGCGCCGTGCTTTCCGTATCTTCTTAAAAACTCACGCCCCATCTCAACGGTATTGGTGTTATGAAGGACTATCTCATCAAAGACATCGACCCTTCTGCCTTCGGTCTGTGCCAGGACCCAGATGCATGGGTCAACGTTAAAGTCGCAGCAGATGATTATGGGTAGATCCGGGTTTAGCCTTATATGACCGTTCATATGCCTATCAGAACGATAGGCGTAGTAGACCCTTTCTGTCGCGCCCTCGAAACTCGCCTCATACTCCTGACGAAAGGTCCTGGGGTCCAGTATCCTCTTTGCGGACTCTATCTCCCCCGACGGCAAGATATCGCTGGAATTCCATCTGTAAAAACCCCAGTCCGGATCCTCTCCGGATTTGGCGTAATCGGCAAGGTCCTTAAAATGATTAAAGCCTCCGGGAACACCTATGAACCAGCACCAGCCCTGCCTGTCCGAGAGCGCCGGCCTCAGGTTCTCTGTCCAGGCGCCTGACTTCATATCAGCGTACTCATCAAGGACTCCTCCGTCCCAGGCTATGCCCTCTATCCTCTGAGGTCTGTCAAGTCCCACAACCCAGAGCTCGCTTGAAAACCTTGTCTTAATACACAGATCACTCTCGTAAATTTTCCCCACCCACTTTGATGGGACAAGGGCCTTAAGGTCCGCCCAGAAAATCCTCTTTGCCTGATCACGTGTGGGGGCCGCGGCAAAGTAGCGAGGCGGACTCCATGGTTTTCTATCCGCAAGTCTCATAACGAGCCTTCTTTTAGCGAGTTCCGTCTTGCCGGAGCGTCTCCCGGCCGTTACTACGGCAAAGCGTTTATTCTCATTCCAGAGACGCATCTGCTCGTGATGGCGCCGTAAGGGATGCCATCTCCGCGATAATCTCCTCAGTATCACCGGGCGCGCCTTCACTCTCAAGGGCCTCAAGACCCCATGCCTGCCTCTGCCCTCTGACGACGACACTTAATATATCTCCCGCAAGTTTTACTACCTTTAAACGTTCAAGGCCCTCTTTAGGGTCTGTTTTTCTAAGACCAATCACCAATTTTTTACTGACTTTATCCCAGAGCATACGATGGTGCTCGATGATCCTTGCCGCTCTCTCCTGAGATCTTGCCTCCTTTTTAAGGGCATCGCCTTTAAAACTTGTGTCCTTTCTTTGCCCCCTTATCTCCCCGGCCCTCGTCTCTGGCCGCTCACCGGCCTCATGCTCAACCTCAAGGAGCAACTTACTAACAAGTTCCCCTGCCAGCTCCCGGCTCCTCGAAGTAGTGAGCGGTGAGAGGGATTCGCCTGCCTCAATCATCATCCTCAAATCTCCTCAAGGCCATCATGGTCAACGCATCTCCCAAGGGGATAGAGACTGATAAAGACATGACCGCATTCAAGACACCTCTCCGGCTCTCTCAAGAGGACCTTTCTGTTTCCAAATTGACGGTGTTTAAACCAATCAAGACCACCAAAGCCGCCTGTACCAAGACCGGAAATATCGCTCATGTCTGTTACCTCCTGATGTATTTTTTTCTTTTCCATACACTATGGTGTTTTTTTTCTACCCCTTGCGGCCTATGATGCTGTTTTATCAAGACAAATAGGACAAAATTATTCTACCCTCGGGGCTCACCGGCCAGATTACGGACAAAAAAATACCGCGCGGTTTTAGATCCGCGCGGCTTATATTTACAGATATGTATATAATTATGAGACTAATAAAAACGTAGTATGAGAGACTGAGGCAACGATAAAAACAAGGCTATTTTTTTTTATCCGAGGTGAGCCAGTAATGGCCGTTATCTCTCTCGAAGACCATGTTCTTCTCAAAGATATGCTCCATCCCGGCAGAAAAGCCGTATATCCTGAACTCGTCGAGAACGTCTCCAAGGGACTGATACTGCCTTATAGTCTTGTACTCGCTCCAACTCACCACGGGCTCCACCTCAGGGGTTGAAATAGATATCTTCCTTCGCCTTTTCCTGTGCCCTTGTAGATGCGACTTTTTCTTCAGACCTGTAAAGTATTTCATATGCCCTCCCAAGTGATATTCTATGACTCTTCGCGATGACCTTCATATGCGTACTCCAGTAATGATATTCCACAAAAACGGCCCTCTCCCTGGGGCTTAGTTCGGATAGAGGCCATAGCAAATCACGCAGGCCAAGACCCTCGCCGTTAAGCTTGCCGTAAAAATTATCCAAATCTATCTTTATCTTACCTGCCAACTTTTATCTCTCTTAAGTAAAAGTTTATATTTTAGATAAAAAAGCCAAAAAAGTCCCTGATGTGCCTGTCTTTCACACCTGAAACAGAAGTAATGATTCTATTTAACTATTAATTTATAAGATAAAAGGGGAGATAGAGGACGGGGCAGAATGCCAATCCAAAAAAAACGCAAACAATGCAAAGGATTACAAATATTTAATAATATTTTCATAGGAGAGAGATATATATCGCCAGTTGCTATTAAATATTTTTTCCACTGATTATGATAAAAATTATACACTATATTTATATTATTGTCAAGAACTTATTTACAAAAGTCTGTTCCCTGAAAGAACTGACAAGGTAAAATCAGCCACGGGACTTTTTTTGATGGGATAAACATCTGTGATATTGGATAGTTATGGAAATAATGGAGATGGGCGACTGATTTTCAGAGGGCAAACCTGAAGTGAAGTATATCTCCGTCTTTCAGAAGATAGTCCTTGCCTTCTATCCTCACAAGGCCCTTTTCGCGGCACTTGGCCTCGCCTTGCAATTTGATGTAGTCTTCATATTTTATGACCTCGGCCTTAATAAAACCTCGTTCAAAATCCGTGTGTATGACACCGGCGCCTTCCGGGGCCTTTGCGCCGTCTCTAACGGTCCAGGCCTTCACCTCCTGCTTGCCGGCGGTAAAAAAAGTTATAAGGCCAAGTAGCTCGTAGGATGCACGGGCAAGCCTGTCGAGCCCCGACTCCTTGAGCCCCAGGCCATCGAGAAACTCGTCCCTCTCTTCAGGGCTCATCTCCGAGAGTTCCGACTCGATGGAACCGCACATGGGAACATATGCGCCGTCAAGTCTCTTCGCGGCCTCGGCTACGCTCCTTGCGGCTTCCCCGTCGCCCCCGAGGTCATCCTCGCCAACGTTGGCAACATATATAACAGGTTTAGCCGTAATAAGGGGAAGGTCTTTAAGGAGGGGTCTCGTCTCGGGAGTAAGTACGCTCCTCGCGGGACGTCCATCTTCAAGGGCCGCTTTCAACGCATCGTAGACGGCGATCAAACGTATGGCCTCTTTATCGCCTGATTTAGCGAGCTTGGAGGTGCGGTGATGCCTCTTTGTAACGGTATCAAGGTCGGCAAGCATGAGCTCCGTCTCCACTACCTCGATATCATCTACGGGAGAAATTTTACCCGCCACATGGACTACCCCGGGGTCCTGAAAACACCTTACCACATGGGCTATCATATCCACCTCGCGGATGTTGCCGAGAAAACGGTTGCCAAGGCCCTCGCCGCGGCTCGCTCCTTTTACGAGACCGGCGATATCGACAAACTCTACTGCCGTGGGTGTTATCTTATCGGGCTCTACAAGCTCGGCGAGCTTATCGAGCCTCTCATCTCTTAAAACCACCATACCAACGTTGGGGTCGATAGTGGTGAAAGGATAATTGGAGGAAGCGGCCCCGGCGCTTGTCATGGCGTTGAAGATGGTGGATTTACCTACATTTGGAAGGCCGACTATGCCGCAGTTGAAACCCATGGATATTAACCTCTTTACAGTATATTGCTTATGATTACAATGCCCCTGACGTAAAGGCGTATATTTCGCAAAAAAAGAATCGGGGCGGTTCCATAAAACCGCCCCGATTCAGCACATATTATGGTAACGCTAAAGGTCTGCTATTAAACTCAGAGAGAACCCCGGGCTACAAGCACTCCCGCTTACCCCCCCACGGAACAACAACCCGCAACGGCCCCCACCTCCTCAGACAAGAAGAGGCGCTATGATGAGAGAGACAACGCTCATGAGCTTTATAAGGATGTTCATGGACGGGCCCGATGTGTCCTTGAAGGGATCTCCCACGGTATCTCCCACAACAGAGGCCTTATGGGCATCGGAACCCTTGCCGCCGTGGCTACCCTGCTCGATGAACTTCTTGGCGTTATCCCATGCCCCGCCTGCGTTTGCCATGAATATGGCCAGCAGCACGCCCGTTACCGTGGCTCCGGCAAGCATGCCTCCAAGTGCGTAAGGGCCAAGGATAAAACCTATTATAATGGGCATTAAAAGGGCTATAAGGCCGGGCAGTATCATCTCCGTAAGGGCGGCCTTGGTGCTGATGTCAATACACTTCGCGACATCGGGTTTTACCCCCTCTTTGCCCTCAAGGAGGCCGGGGATTTCCCTGAACTGCCTTCTTATCTCGTTAACCATCTTAAATGCGGCCTTACCAACGCTTGTCATGGTAAGGGCGCCGATTAGGAATGGCAGGGTGCCTCCGATAAAGAGACCAATTACGACCTTGGGGTCTGTAATAACAATCTCGAAGCTGTGCCCAAGCTTCATGGTAAT
>CAZSAY010000088.1:0-6263 GCA_964605225.1 uncultured Thermodesulfobacteriota bacterium
TAAACGTCCTGAACATGGACGCCATGAGCGTGGGCTTTGCCGACAATACCTTTGACAAGGTCTTTCTCTCCCATGTGGTCAGCGTTGTGCCCAACCCCTACCGTGTAATGGAAGAGGTGAAGAGAGTCTGTAAACCTGACGGCGTAGTTGTAGTCGTCAATCACTTCAAGAGCAAGAACCCCCTTATTGAGGTCTGCGAGAAGTGGATGAACCCCATCTGTAAGAAGATAGGGTGGAGGTCCGATCTATCCCTTAATGAATTCATAAGGAACGCCGGGCTCAATGTTACAAAGCAGTATATGCTGAAAAAACTCGACTTCTGGCATATAGTCTTTGCCACGAATGAGAAGTAATTGAGCTGGTTCGCCGCCCCTGAGGGGCCGCGTTGTTTTTCAGGGTTTCACCATGACGTTGCTTTTAAGAGGCCTGGTTGGTTGTAGGATACACATCATCGCATTGATTTATAAAATGGTTTCTCTATGGCGGCCTTTTGCCCCCTCTCTTATGGCCCGGGTCCTCTTTTGATGGCCCGGGTTTTTTTGTGATACCTTGCAAAATAAAGACACCATAAATTCGGAGAGATATAGCCTGAAGTCCATGACCCCGGCGGACCTCGAGGAGGTACTGCCCATAGAGAGGGCTTCCTTTAGCATGCCCTGGACAAGGGATCAGTTTGAGCGGGAGATAGAGAACCCCATATCATACCCTTATACTGTGTATGTCGAGGGGGAAGACGGCAGTACGAAGCTTGGCGCATATATCATATTCTGGATAGTATACGGCGAGGCGCATATACTGGATTTTGCCGTGCGGCCGGGGCTTCGGCGAAGGGGCCTTGCCACATGGCTCTTTGAGAGGGTCATTGAGATATTTAACGAGGCATACGTAAAAGGGGCCTTTCTTGAGGTGAGAAAATCCAACTCCACGGCCATAAGGCTATACAGAAAGTTTGGCTTCAAGGAGTCTTATGAGCGTAAAAAGTATTACGGCGACGAAGATGCCCTGGTAATGACGCTTTTATTTTAAGAGAGGCCCTGATGCCCTGCGGCCTTTTCACGGTAGACGTGTTCTTCTATTCCAATGGTTTATAGAGGCATTATTATCAATTTTATTTCGGGCAGGTCTTAGATGGAGATAAAACTTAACGAAGGGGCTACGGTCCTTTATAATACAAAGACGGAGTGCGGTGCCTACAGGCTTGGCCTGGGGTTTCGGGCCGAGGCCATAGTGCCGGGCCATTTTTTTATGATACGCACGGCAGACTCCATTGACCCCCTGCTGAATCGTCCCCTCGGGGCGTATCGAGTCCTTGACTCCCATGGAAATGCCGTTGGCGCGAAGCCCGGAGAGAGAAGTTTTTCAGGTTCCGGTGTGGAGTTTCTCTATAACGTAGTGGGAAGAGGCACGTCTCTACTCGCGGGGCTTAAGGCCGGTGATACTACTACTCTCCTCGGCCCCCTTGGCAATGGTTTTAAGGTGCCAGATGACAAAAGCAAAAAGATTATAATGGTAGGCGGCGGCATGGGTATCGTGCCCTTTTACATGCTGGCAGGGGCCGTGGGCGGCGGGGTGTTTTTATTCGGGGCAAGGGGAGAGGCCGATGCCGGGCTTACCGCCGATTTTGCCGGGCTCGGGTGCAGGGTAGAGATCTCTACGGAAGACGGCTCAGTTGGGAAAAAGGGTCTTGTAACGGATTTATTGGCCGATGAGTTAACGCCCGACGCCATTGTATACGCCTGCGGCCCTCCGGGTATGCTGAAGGCCGTTGCCGCCATGAGCGAGCGTAGCGGCGCCATCTGTTATGTCTCCCTTGAAAAGACCATGGCCTGCGGCATCGGTGTCTGCCTTGGTTGCGCCGTGAAGACGAGGCAGGAGACAGAGGGCAGGTACCGCATGGTCTGCTCTGAGGGGCCTGTGTTTGATAGCGTGGATATTGAGTGGGACGATATTTAGTTAAGTTAAAGCGAGCGGCCAGGGGCCCATGGAAGAAAAAAAAATAGATATCTCCGTAGACATTGGCGGCCTCAGGCTCAAGAACCCCGTCATGACCGCCTCGGGGACCTTTGGTTACGGCCTTGAGTTCAGGCCCTTCATGGACATCTCGTCTCTCGGGGCCATTATCGTAAAGGGGCTGTCTTTAAAACCCCGTATGGGTAACGCCCCGCCGAGGATAGCCGAGACGCCCTGCGGCATGCTTAACGCCATAGGCCTGCAGAACGTAGGCGTAGAGGCGTTTATAACCGAAAAGCTCCCCCTTTTGTCGCACCTTGATACTCACGTTATAGCCAATATCTTCGGCGAGACCGTAGACGAGTACAGCGAGGTTGCCCGCAGGCTTGATGAGTGCGAGGCCGTGAAGGCCGTTGAGATTAATATATCGTGCCCAAACGTAAAGCGGGGCGGCATAGTCTTTGGCACCGACCCGGCTGAGGCGGAAAAGGTAGTCGGGGCCGTGAAAAAGGCCGTAAAGAGAATGCATGTAATGACAAAGCTTTCGCCCAATGTGACGGATATAAAGGTAATGGTGCGGGCCGTCGAGTCTGCCGGCACGGACTCCATCTCCCTTATAAACACCCTCTCTGGCATGGCCGTTGATGTGGAGAGGCGGAGCCCGAGGCTTGCTACCGTAACGGGCGGGTTATCAGGGCCTGCCATAAGGCCCGTGGCCCTCAGGATGCTATGGGAGGCGAGTAAAGTTGCCTCCGTTCCCCTTATAGGCGTTGGCGGGATAAGTTCGGCCAGGGACGCCCTGGAGTTCATCATAGCAGGGGCCTCTGCCGTGCAGGTAGGCACGGCGAGTTTTATTAACCCTGCCGCCTCCGGTAAGGTCGCCGGGGGTATAGCCGAGTACCTTACCCGTCACGGCATGACCCTCTCGGAGCTCAGGGGTTCTCTGCAATGCCCATAGGCCTTGTCCGTGGCGGATAGGAGCAGATGGCGTTTTCAACTCTCCTTTCCTGAGAGAAGGGGCTTTGCACGATAGGTCTTAAGTAACATATAAAAGGAGGTTTAAGATGAGCGAGCCTGTTATATTTGATAAAAAACCCGTTGTCATGGAGCTTGATGAGGGCACATATTACTGGTGCAGTTGCGGCCTTTCCGCGACACAGCCTTTCTGTGACGGGGCCCATAAGAAAACAGGAGAGTTTTCCCCCGTAAGCTTTGAGATTGATGAAAAACAGAAGGTACCGCTCTGTAACTGCAAGAAGACGGCCACACCTCCATACTGCGACGGCGCCCACAAGGACCTCTAAGGGGGAAGGTTAAGAGGGCCCTATTGGGAAGAATAGGGCCTTTATATAGAAGATAAGCCTTAAAGGGGGGCTCTCGGAAGAGAGCCCCCCCTTTTTTTTGCCAGGCTTTTTGAGGGGGCAATGGTTGAATCCAAGGGTGGCCGCGGGGATGTTAGTTGCCCATATCGCCCCCCTATTGGTTTTCTTTGCCAAGCTTTCTTTTTTCCAAAAGAAAGCGGAAGGTTTTTCTCTCCTATTTTTTCCCCAGTGTCTCGTGTTTCAGTACCTTCTCATTATACGCCATAAGTAGCGTGCTCTTTTTGAGTATACCCATGACTTTTTTAGGGTTGGTTCTACTTACCACTGGCAGTGTGGAAATTTGTTTACCCTCAAAGATATTAAATGCCGTCTCGAAGTTATCAAAGGACGTTATGGTCTCTACGTGCCGTGTCATTATTTCACCTGCCACGACAAGATCGTAGAGGTCTTTCATCTCGGCTATTATTGGTTTAAGGTCAGTTATGGAGAGCATGCCCACAAGCTCTTTGTCTTCGTTAAATACGAGAAAGTGGGGAAAGCTACTCTCTTCAACCTTGAAGACAACTTCACTGAGAGGCGTTGATTCCTTCAGGCTACCATAACTCTTTTCCATGTAATCGCCTACACGCATGGAGCGCAGGATGTTGATATCCCTTCCCCGTGTAAGTTTTATCCCTTTTTTTATGAGTTTTGCCTCATAGATGGAGTGCCCCTGTATGCTCTGTACGATTACAAGGCTGGCGATACAGCTTGTCATAAGGGGAAGTATTATCTGAAAGTCATAGGTGAGCTCGAATATGGTGAATATGGCTGTTATGGGGGCAAGCGTACTCCCGGCCACCACGGCTCCCATGCCCACAAGTGCATAGGCCGGAAAGGGGGCTACCGTACCGGGAAACAAGGCCTGCGCCACGATGCCGAAGGCCCCTCCGAGCATACTTCCAAGGACAAGTGATGGCGCTAATATCCCTCCCGAGAGCCCCGAACCCACGGAGAGACAGGTGGCGAGAAGTTTGAAGATAACAATTAGGCACATGAGCCCGAGGGCGGCCTTTGCCGTAAAGACAAGGTTCACGGACTCGTATCCAACGCCGAGCACGTGGGGCAAATTCAGGGCGATGAGCCCCACGGCCAGACCCCCTATGGCGGGGCGTATGTATATGGGGATTTTAAGATAGTCAAAGCCATCCTCCACCCACCCCACCAGACGTATGAAGGAGATGGATACTCCTCCCGCCAGGATACCGAGGCAAATATAGAGGGGTATCTCCCAGTAGCTGAGAAGGGTGTATTTGGGCACAAGAAAGGCCGGGAGCACCCCCAGGAAGTGATAGGATATGACCGTTGCCGTAATGGAGGATATGGCTATGTGGCTCAGGTAGCTGACCTGAAAGTCCACAAGGATAATTTCGGCGGCAAAGAGCATGCCCGCCATGGGGGCGTTGAAGGTGGCGGCGATACCCGCGGCGGCTCCGCATGCCAGAAAGACCCGTTTCCACTCGGGGGTTAGTTTTATTATCTGCGAAAGAGATGAGCCCACAGAGGCCCCTATGTGTACAATAGGGCCCTCCCTGCCAACGGAGGCGCCTGTGCCGATGGAGATTACGGTGGCGAGCATCTTGAATAGGGTGGTGCGGTGCCTTATGACGCCTTCATTGACGAGGACCGTCTCTATTACCTCGGGCACACCTGCGCCGCGCGTCTCAGGGGCGAGGAAGGCGATTATCGGACCTACAAGAAGGCCGCCCACGGTAGGTATGAGGAGTATGAGGTACCATGGCATGGCCGAGGCGGTCTCGATAATATTGGAGGAATTACCCCAGGAGAGCCTTATCGCGCCTATGAGCAGATAACGAAAGCCCACGGCAAGGCAACCCGTTGCCGCGCCTATGATGACGGCTATGAGTAGCAGGAAGACGATGTTGCCCTTTATCTCTTCCACCTTTTTCATTGAGCGCACCCTTATTAAAACTTTACCGCAGGTCCGTTCATGCAATGGGGATGGCTCTTAAATGCAAAAATCGGCCCTTAAAAGGGCCGATTTTCTTTTGCCGTCTTTTTTCGACCCTTTGGTCTATGCGAGGTCAAGTATGCTTATCTTGCCGGCCATGTTGCAGGCGATTTCATTAAAGGCCTTTGCCTGAGCAGACTCGGGCTCCATGATGACAATGGGGGTTCCGCTGTCACCGCCCTCTCTTGTCTTAAGGTCAAGGGGGAGCTGGCCGAGTAGCGGTACGTTGTATCTCTCGCTTGTCTTAAGGCCTCCGCCGTGGCTGAATATCTCCGTGCTTTCTCCGCAGTGCGGGCAGACAAATACGCTCATGTTCTCTATGATGCCAAGGACGGGCACCTCTACCTCGGAGAACATCTTTATGGCGCGCCGCGCGTCAAGGAGCGCTATGTCCTGAGGCGTTGTGACGATAACGGCTCCCGTAAGGGGGATGGTCTGTACCAGCGTGAGCTGAACGTCTCCTGTGCCGGGAGGCAGATCTATTATGAGGTAATCGAGCTCGCCCCAGACAACGCCTGTAAGAAACTGCTTTATGAGTTGCATGACAAGGGGGCCGCGCCATATAAGGGGCGTCTCCTCGTCGAGCATGAAACCAACGGACATGAGCTGTACGCCATGGTTCTCAATGGGGATGAGTTTTTCATCTTCCGTGGCGCCGGGCATCTCGTGTATGCCCATCATAAGGGGTATGCTCGGCCCGTATACGTCGGCGTCAAGGAGCCCGACGCGCGCGCCCGTTGCCGCCAGCGAGAGGGCAAGGTTTACGGCTACCGTGGATTTGCCGACGCCTCCCTTTCCGCTTGCAACGGCTATGGTGTTTTTTATCCCGGGAATAGGGGCCTTGTCGGGTATTTTCTTAGACTGCGGCACCTCTGCCGTTACGTCTATGGCGACATCTTTTATCCCCTCTATGCCTAATACAGCTTCTCTCGCCTTATCCTCAAGTTCTTTTTTAAGCGGGCAGGCCGTAGTCGTGAGGA
>CAZSAY010000089.1:0-6237 GCA_964605225.1 uncultured Thermodesulfobacteriota bacterium
GTATAGACGAGATAGAAAAGAGCGTTAAGCACGACGTCATCGCCTTTCTTACATCCGTCTCCGAGTCCCTGGGACCGGAATCACGCTTTGTTCACATGGGGCTTACCTCCTCTGATGTACTTGATACCTCTTTTGCCCTACAGCTACGTGATGCGGCGGGCATTATCATCACCCGTATAAAGGCCCTGAGGACGGTCTTGAAGAGACGGGCCCTGCAACATAAGGAGACGGTGATGATGGGGCGCTCCCATGGCATACACGCCGAGCCAACTACCATGGGGCTCAAATTCGCCATGTGGTATGATGAGATGGGACGTAATTTAGGACGTATGGAGTCTGCCCGTAAGGTCATCTCCTACGGTAAGATCTCAGGCGCGGTTGGGACCTTTTCAAGCGTTGACCCCCGCGTGGAAAAATACGCCCTTAAGGGCCTCGGGCTAAGAGCCGAGCCTGTCTCGACGCAGGTGGTGCAACGTGACCGTCACGCCGAGTTTTTCAGCGCCCTTGCCATACTCACCGCCTCCATGGAGAAGATAGCCCTGGAGATAAGGCATCTTCAGAGGACCGAGGTATTGGAGGCCGAGGAGCCCTTTACAAAGGGGCAGAAAGGTTCATCTGCCATGCCGCACAAACGCAACCCCATACTCTCGGAGAACCTTACGGGACTCGCGCGCCTTGTGCGCGGATACGCCGGGACCTCTCTTGAGAACGTCGCCCTCTGGCACGAGCGCGATATCAGCCACTCTTCCGTTGAGAGGGTCATAGGGCCTGACGCCACGACCCTTGCTGATTTCATGCTTGTAAGGATAACGGGGCTACTAAAGGGGCTTGTCATATATCCGAAGAACATGAGGGCCAATATGGAACGCTCTCACGGGCTTGTATTTTCGCAGAGGGTCTTACTTAAACTTACTGGAAAGGGCCTTACCCGCGAGGCGGCCTACGCCCTTGTGCAGGCCAACGCCATGCGGATCTGGAAGGGCGGCGCCGGAGGAGTTGATTTTAAGACGATACTCCTGGAAGATGAGGAGATAGCCAAGGTCCTTACGCCCGAAGAGATTGAGGGGTGCTTTGATATCGCACCATATATAAAAAACGTATCCTATATATTCAATAGGGTCTTTGGAAAGAGTTGATGTAATTATTTTTTTAAGAGAGGTGTTTTGTTGCGATGAAAAAACTTGATAAGATATACGAGGGAAAGGCGAAGATACTCTACGCCACCGACGAGCCCGGCCTTGTGGTGCAGTATTTTAAAGACGACGCCACTGCCTTTAATGGCGCAAAAAAGGGGACTATCGTCAATAAAGGCATAATGAACAACGCTATCTCCACGAGGATATTCCAGTACCTTGAGGAGCGCGGCGTAAAGACCCATTTTGTATCAAAACCGTCTGATAGAGAGATGGTGGTGCGGGGGCTTGAGATAATACCCCTTGAGGTTGTCATGCGTAACGTCACGGCAGGCTCTCTTGCAAAGAGGATGGGCGTTGACGAGGGCATGGCCCTTACTAAAACAGTCTTTGAGTTATATTACAAGGACGACGACCTCGGCGACCCCATGATAAACGGCTATCATGTGGCGGCCTTCGGACTCTGCGAAGAGGCTGAATTGAAGGAAATAAAGGATACGGCCTTTTCGGTAAACGAGTATCTGAAAGAGTTCTTCGCCGACCGCGGCATCACTCTCGTGGACTTTAAGCTGGAGTTCGGAAGGACCAAAGAGGGCGAGATACTCCTTGCAGATGAGATAACCCCTGACGGGTGCAGGCTATGGAAGAGTGATACAGGCGAGAAGATGGATAAAGACAGATTCAGGCGGGACCTTGGCTCCGTTGAGGAGGCCTACGAAGAGGTCCTCGAAAAGGTGATGTCGTGAAGAAAGTAAGGGTATATGTTACGTTAAAAACAGGCGTGTTAGACCCGCAGGGAAGGGCCGTTCTCGGCGCCCTCCAGTCCATGGATTTTGACGAGGTAACCGATGTGAGGATCGGAAAATTCATGGAGCTTGAGATAAAGGATGTAGAGGGCGGCGGCGATGACAGGAGGGTTAAGGAGATGTGCGAGAAGCTCCTTGCCAACCCTGTTATCGAGGATTACAGGATAGAGCGCGATTAAGGGTTTTTTTGTATAATCTCGAATGAAGGGGCTTTTGTCTTATGAAGTTCGCTATTATCGTATTTCCAGGCTCCAACTGCGACCATGACTGCTACCATGTCTTGAAGCACGTCATGGGTCAAGACGTGGAATATGTCTGGCACAAGACCGCAGAGCTGAAGGGTTTTGATTGCGTGGTACTGCCAGGGGGTTTTTCATACGGCGATTACCTCCGTACGGGCTCCATCGCGCGCTTTTCGCCTGTTATGGGCGAGGTGGTGAAGTTTGCCCGAGGCGGCGGCCTTGTCCTCGGTATCTGCAATGGTTTTCAGATACTTACAGAGGCGGGCCTTCTTCCGGGTGTGCTCATGAAAAACAGAGACCTGAAGTTCATCTGCTCCGACGTGAGCCTCAGGGTGGACAATAGCTCCACGAACTTTACAGCGGGATATGATAAAGGAGAGGTCATCTCTTTACCCATCGCCCATGGAGACGGCAATTTTTTTCTTGAGGGAGAAGAGCTCGACGCCCTGACAGACAGGGGCGGCGTTGTTTTCAGGTACTCAACCTCCGAAGGTGAGATTTCCCCTGAGGCCAACCCCAACGGCTCTGTGGGCAATATCGCGGGCATTATAAACGAGTCTGGAAATGTCCTTGGTATGATGCCGCACCCGGAGAGGGCGAGCGAGGAGATACTCGGCGGCACTGACGGCCGGACGTTCTTTCAATCCATTATAGAGGGTTTTGCACTGAATTTGTTTTAGAGGGAGTTTGATTCATGGTAGAGAAGAGCAGGCTCAGAACTGAGCTTGAGGCCGGACGTTTTGTCGTAACGGCCGAGATATGCCCGCCTCGCGGTACGGATACGACGGCCTTTATGGAGAAGGCGCGTCTTCTTAAAGACACGATAGTGGCCGCTAATGTTACGGATAACCAGCGTGCCGTTATGAGGCTTAGCTCCCTTGCCTGTTCGGTGCTACTGCTTAAAGAGGGCATAGAGCCTGTATTTCAGATGACCTGCAGGGACAGAAACCGCATCGGCCTTCAGTCGGATCTTCTCGGGGCCTGGGTCCTGGGAGCGGTAAATATCCTTGCCCTTTCCGGCGACCATGTGAGCGCCGGAGATCACAGGGGCGCAAAACCTGTATTTGACCTCGATTCAGTTCAGCTTGTTGACGTCATAAGGGTCATGAACGAGGGGAAAAATCTGAACGGAAAGGAGCTTCGCGGTGGTACGGGGTTTTATACAGGCGCCGTAGTTGCTCCCGAGGCTATCCCATGGGAACCCGAGGAGATAAAGTTCGGCAAAAAAATTGCCGCGGGAGCAAAGTTTTTTCAGACTCAGGCCATATATGATATGGAGAGGTTCAAGGGATTTTTTGATGAGGCCATGGCCGAGTACCCCGACGTTAAGATACTCGGCGGGATACTGCTTCTAAAATCAGCTAAGATGGCGGAATTCCTTAATAAAAACGTACCTGGCGTGAATGTGCCGGATAAATACATAGATGAGCTGAACGCCGCGCCTGATCAGTTGCAGAAGGGTATTGAAATAGCCTCAAGACAGGTGTCTGAACTTAAGAAGTTCTGCCACGGCGCTCATATCATGGCCATAGGACAGGAGCGAAGCGTAATACCAATCGTCGAAGGGGCCTGACAAGGGGGCCCGGCAGGTACAAATGGGGGAGATTGTGGGACGTAAAGGGGCCCATTGGGGGCAATAAGGGGCCGATTGGGCATAAAGAGGGTTGGTTGGGGCAAAGGTGGGCCGTCCGTCTATATAATGGGGGCGGGCTTCTTCGGGAGGAGGTTACTCCGGGGCCTTATCCGCTAAGCCATATGGTCCATCGTATCCTTAAAGTGCTCTAAAAAGTCCTCTCCATGGAGGGGACGTAAGATTATCCATTTTTTTTCCTTATCTATCCCTATCTCAACCTCAGAGCCGGGTATAAGTTCAAGCTCCATGAGGTACGCTTCCGGCAGGGATACCCCTTCTTTTCCATGCTCAATCCGCACTATTTTTGTCTTCACAGGCATCCTCCTTTTAAAAGCAATCTCTTTTCGGCTGTTTTTTTCCCTGTATATAATATTTTAAGTTTCCAATAATCCACCGTCAAGTCATTTCTGGCTAATTTCGTGATTCATGTCACACCGTTCATAATTATTTCTGTGCTAATATAAAGAAGTATTGACAGATAATTATTTTTGTAATATAAGGTTAAGTAAGAGGTAAGTAATGTCTGGAGGTAATTTGACGAAGACAGAACGCAAGAATCAGCGCGGCCTTTTTTCCAGTAAACAGCTACATCTATCGATAGCCGTAATAGCTGTCGTTACGCTCCTCGGCGGAGCTATCCTGCAGTTTACCTCAAGATGGGTTGTGTTGCATTATGATCTTGGCCCCACCCATTATGGTCTTATCCTCATCGCCGGTTACATCTTTCTTATCCTAATGTTATGTGCTATTTTCACATATAAACTTATCGGCCCCTTCAGGAGGCTTGAGTATGAGATGAAGCTTATCTCTTCCGGTGAGTTGAGACGGAGGCTCTCTGTGAGGGACGGTGACGACCTTCATATAAGGCGTTTTGTAGGAAATGTAAACTCACTTCTTGGAAACTTCGAGGAGATGAGCAGGGAGTACAATAAGCTCAATAATGTAGTGGATACAAAACTTGAGGATATTACAGACGACCTTTCAAGTGAAACGCATGATGTAGGTATCGTCGGCCGGGAGATAAATATGCTTCAGGAAGAGATACATATCATGAGAGAAAAATGGTAGTTCCCTGCCTGGTCCCTGAGAGATATTACCTCCATTCACTTTGTCCCCCCTTAAATGGCGAAAAGTAATACTCCAGGTGTTTTTTATAAGATTTGATTAAAAATGGTGCACCTTGACCGCTTTTGACCATCCACGAGCCTATCTTTTTTATATTCCAGCCTTTCTGCTTATATTTGGTGTTTTTGCTCTAAAGTCTCCTAATATACATGGGGCCATGGTTTCCCGTGGCAGGAGCGTACGGGTAAGGTATGTAATTGACGGGGATACCATAGTCACCGGCAGCGGCGAACGCCTGCGTTATATAGGTATTGATACGCCTGAACGGGGAGAGGAGTTTTTCAAGGAGGCGAGAGAGCTTAACAAGTCGCTCTTGAAGGCCGGGCACGTCGAGGTAGTGGAGTGCAGGGGCGAGAGGGCGGACAGGTACGGCAGGACGCTCGTCTGGGTCTATGCCGGGGGCAGGCTTGTAAACGGAGAGCTACTTGCAAGAGGCCTTGCCCGTCCGCTTATTATCCCTCCCTGCGGGTACGAGAAGAGGACGCTGTTGGGGAGGCTTGCCTGGCAGGCGAGGAGTTCTGGCAAGGGGCTATGGAAGGCCGAAGGCGGGGCCCGTAGTGCACTTATCTTAAGCCCCGAAGAGGCCTCCCGGCATATCGGTGAGATGGTGAGAATAAAGGGGGCTGTAAGTAGCGTGAGGGAGAGGGGCGGGGTGGTATTTCTGGAGTTCAGCCATGACGGCAGGCATGGTTTTACAGCCCTTATATTTAAAGAGGCCCTGCAGGCATTTAAAAAATCGGGTATGGATCCCGCACGTTTTGCAGGCCAGATGCTCTCTATTACGGGAGTAGTACGCCGCTATAAGGGCAGGCCGGAGATAATACTCTCGGCCCCGGGGCAGGTACGCCTTCAAAAACCCCTGTTCAAGGCCCCTTAGAGTATAAAAAACCTTGACTAATAGTAGGCGAATATAGTATTTAAATAGTTTACTCATCTGGAAATTTTAATCCCGGGTAGCTCAGCTGGCAGAGCAGGTGACTGTTAATCACCCTGTCGGGGGTTCGAATCCCTCCCCGGGAGCCAATCAGCACTCTCAGCAAAATTCAGGTCAGATGGTTTTGTTGAGTTAATCATTGATGGGTCTATGGGCGGTAATTCCCATAGACCCATCTTTATATTTCCAGTCTTAGCGCTTTTTCCGCCTTCTGTCGAATCCTCAAAATAGACCACCTTCTTTATAAGAAAGTGCATGAGGTCGAACTTTTCCTCCTGAGTCAGGTGCTCAAAGACGTCTCTGAATACTTTGAAGTTTTCTCTTACGATGTCCGCGTTTATTAACTTGCTCTCATGTGTTTTTG
>CAZSAY010000090.1:0-6081 GCA_964605225.1 uncultured Thermodesulfobacteriota bacterium
CAAGGTGCTTCAGCTCCCGTGAGATAAAACCCGTAAGAAGGCCCTCGAACCTCTCAAAGTTCATATTGTCTATCCTTTGCACCATGAGGGCCTGCAAGTCGATACCGTCCTTGAAGCGCGCGGCGAGCTCGTGTTTTTTTCTATCAATCTGCCTGATGATGTCTTTTGTGAGGCGGCGCTTAAGCTGGTGAGTCAACTCTTTTGAGGCAAAACCTAAGACGGGTATGGAGCGCAGTTTCTTCGAGCCGAGCCTTTTCTCCACAAGGTCGTTTATCATGCCCTCAACCTCTGTCTCCCAGTCGATGCCCGAGAGTAGCCCCGTAATGTCCTCGGGACTTATGACCTCGCGCTCAATGGTGCCTGCGATGGAGCGGGCAATTTCTTTTCTTCTCTTGGGTATAAGGCCCTGAAAGGTAAACCATAAAAGACGCACCGGGTTCAGGGGCCTGAAGAGGAGCTTAATGGCCACATAGTTGGTGAGCCACCCTATGACGGCGCCAAGGATGGGAGGTATGATGAGAATTTTATAGTGGAAAAGTATAGCGTCCATGAGTGTATAAAATAATCTTTGTCTGAAAAATCTTTAAGGGAAGTGTCTCGTCTTGAATCAAAGGCCGGTCTCGGCAAGGGAAGAGGTGGGGAAGGTTTTGAGGTGGAGATAAGGGAAAAGGCCTTGGCCCGGTGGGGCCTCACCTGTGTTTATTCATCTCCTCATCATAATATTTTTTATAGAGTATCTCCCACTCTCTGCAACCCTCTGGTATGTCTCTCGTAAGGGACCTTATCTTGTGCCTCGCCGTCTCATCGGCGTCGTCCTCAACCTTGAAAAGCTCCATTACCACGCGCTTTACCTCGGCAAGGGCCTTTACGTCATCGGTATAATCCACAAGGTCGTCTTCCCAGATGGCGTCGGTCATCAGGTGGGCTATATGTGAAATTCTGTCATCTGAGAGCCTCAAAGTATTATCCCCCTCTCCCGGGCAAGCTTATATTTGAGCATACGGAAGACCTTCCTGTAATCCACGCCCTCGCTATCCATCTCTTTGGAATAGTCCTGGAGTTTTGCCTCGACCTCTCTGTCAAGGGCATCCTCGGCGCTAAGGTCAGCGACAATGGCATCTATCATCCTCTTCAGAACCGTTTCTTCATCGGCCTTGAAGGTAATGAGCCCTTTGTCTTTTAGCCCCTTAAGAGCAAGGGCGGCTATCTTCTCCACCTTTTCCATGTGTAAGCGCATGCCCTACAAATTAGCACAGCTCCTTTTACTTTGCAAGCCCCCTGCCCTTTCCCGGCACCCGTGGCATGCCCCTTGACATGGAGGAGACTTATCCTATATCTTGAGGCTTCATAACTTTTTTGACTTATCCGATGAAAGTGAGTGATGAGCTTTTGAAACCACCAAAAAGGGTTGGGGGGAAAAGGGGTGCAAGGTAAAAAATCCAAAGGCATGATGGCCATAATATACGGCGTAAACCCCGTAAAAGAGGCCCTTAGAGGAGAAAAAACCGCTATTAAAAAGATAATGGTGGTAAAGGGCGCCCACGGCAGGGCCTCGGCGGAGATAATCTCAAGGGCAGGTAGATTGGAAATTTCCGTAGAGAGGGTTTCGGCAGGTGAACTTGAAAAGCTCACGGGCACCTCGAAACATCAGGGGCTCGCCACCCTTATGAGGGAGGGATACGCCTATAGCTCATTGGAGGAGATATTTACTGCGCTTAAAAAAAACAGGGAGAATGGACAGCGCTCCCTTGTCCTTGTCCTTGACTCCGTAAAGGACCCCGGCAACCTTGGCTCTCTTATCAGGACGGCCTCATGCGCCGGCGCCCTCGGGGTTATTATCCCCCGTGACAGGGCATGCCCCCTCACGGGGGCGGTGGCAAAGGCCTCGGCCGGGGCCGTCAGCCATATGAGGGTAGCGAGGGTAACTAACCTCGCGCGGACAATTAAAGAACTGAAAGAGTTTAATCTCTGGACCGTGGCCCTTGAGGCCGATGGTGAGGGTAGTATCTATTCCACGGACCTCGGAAGCGATATTGCCATTGTAGTGGGAGGCGAGCAGAGCGGTGTAAGGAGGCTCGTAAGGGAGGCATGCGACGAGTGTCTCTCCATACCCATCACCGGACCCGTAAATTCCCTTAACGCGGCGCAGGCCGGTGGTATAGCCCTCTTCGAGGCCATGCGGCAGGGTAGAGACTCCCGGGCGTAAAGGTAAATTCTGCCCACAACGCGCGCCGCCTCACATGGGCCTGAAGACCTTTGCCCCCATGCCCTTAGCCCCTCTCTTATCTTAGGGACTGCATGTAAAGCTATCCCCCTTTTTGCCCCCTGCCCCCTTATTCGGCCTTTTTTGCCCACCTCTCAAGGGTGGGTATAAGCTTGGCGACAATCTTATGGGCCCGTTCCCGGGATATCCTCTTTTTCATGGCCATGGCCTCTGCCGCCTTCTCTATCTGCTCTTCCATGGTGATATCGGGTTTGGTGTATTTACCGAGCCAGTAGCAGTACCTGCAGAAATTAACGTCGATTACCCTGTTCTCCGTAGTACCGAACTCCGCCGGTCTTTTCATCTCAGCGCCACAGCTCTGACACGATGGCGCGGGTAATAGTTGAGGCGGTTCCGGCATAGTTGTATTGTCCATATCCATACTCCTTTACTCCTTTGTGTTGTTTGTTGAATTTACCTGCTTGACTTATATTATATCATCTTTTCCGATAATTTTTTACCTGCCAGTATATGCATATGAAGGTGAAAGACGCTCTGGCCCCCGCCGGCATTGGTATTTATTATACTCCGATAGCCGCTCTCTGCAAAGGCGAACATCACTGCCACATCCACGGCGGCCTTTAGCATCTTCGCCGCAAGGGCAGGGCCTGCTCCATCGCCCCCATCCTCAAAACACTCAATGATGTTTCTGTAATGAGTCTTTGTGATAACCAGTAGATGCGTAGGGGCCTGAGGATACCTGTCTTTTATAACGATAAGCTCATCTGTCTCATATAGTATCTCGGCCTCCAGCTCGCGGGAGACTATGCGGCAAAAGATACACTCACCCATCTGCGCCCCCCTTTTTCCCTGACCTTGAGCGCTTCTCCTCTATGCCCGATGTGCCAAAACGCCTCGCCAGCTCGCCAAGGACCTGCTCTATCTTTATATCCCTCTTGCAAAGCATGACCATGGTATGAAAGAGGAGATCCGCGGCCTCGTGTATCGTATTTTTATCGGGCTCGCCGCGGGCCGCATCAATGAACTCACCCGCCTCTTCTGCGACCTTGGCGAGTATGGCATCAGCGCCCCCGGCGTAGAGACTTGCCACGTATGAGCTCTCCGCTGAAGCGCTTTTTCTCTCAACAAGGACCTTCTGAAGGCCTTCGAGGATAGAGCTCGCAGGGGGCGTTACGCCGACCCCTTTTACCCCGGGCCCCGGGAGTGCTCTAAAAAAACAAGACCTTTCTCCCGTATGGCATGCAGGCCCCGCCGGGTCTACGGTAAGAAGCAACGTGTCCCCGTCGCAGTCATAGCTAATACCACGCACGTATAAAAAGTTACCGCTCGATTCACCCTTCAGCCAGATTTTTTCACGACTACGGCTATAAAAACAGGCCCTGCCGCCTTCGAGAGTTTTTTGAAGAGACTCCCTGTTCATATAGGCCAGCATGAGCACATCACCTGTCACCCTATCCTGCGCAATGGCGGGCACAAGACCTGCGGCGTCAAATTTTACATCTTTTATATCCGTCTTATCTATCATAAAATACACCTCAAAAAAAATGGATTAAATTATAATAAGCGCGAGAGAGTGATTTGTCAATCCCGGGGCTCACCGGCCACTCCGCAATAAGACCACGGCAGGGGCACATTCCCTGTCTCTTACTACACCCCTGGCTTCAAGCCCCCGGCAAATGGGAAGATAGAAGCGGCCGCTTAAAAACCTTGACGAACTCAAGTGTCTAATATATCTTAAAAACTTATGAAGAACCAGACCGCTATAGTCCTTGCCGCGGGAAAAGGCACACGCATGAAGTCCCGTCTTCCCAAGGTCCTGCACGAGGTGGCGGGTGTGCCGATGATAAGCCACGTCATAGGGCTACTGAAGGGCCTTGGTCTGGGTCGTATCATAGTTGTCGTAGGGCACGGCTCCAACGAGGTCAGGGAGAGGCTCGGAGGCCTTGGAGTGACCTTCGTGGAGCAGGCCGAGCAACTCGGCACAGGCCACGCCGTACTTACTGCCATGAAGACGCTGAAGAGTTACTCAGGCGATGTCTTAATCCTATCAGGCGACGTGCCGCTTCTTAAAGCCCCTACAATAAAGGGGCTCTTCAAGGCCTACAAAAAGGCCGGGCCAACACGGGCCATGGCGCTTATAACGGCCATCCTTGAGGACCCTTCCGGGTATGGACGGGTAATAAGGGATGAGAGGGGCGCTCTCATCCGCATCGCCGAGCACAGGGACGCAAGCCGCCCCGAGAGGACCATTAAAGAGATAAACACGGGCTGTTATCTCGCCGACGCAAGGTTTCTCGCTAAAAACCTTGTAAATATCGGCTCCTCAAACGCGCAGGGTGAGTACTATCTACCCGACCTTATCCCCCTTGCCGTAAAAGCAGGCCGAAAGGTCTCTACCCTCACCCTTTCCGACCCCACGGAAATCATGGGCATAAACAACAGGATGGAGCTCGCAGAGGCGGGGCGCGTTATGAGAGAACGTATCCTTAACGCGCTTATGAATAAAGGCGTAACCATCATAGACCCCAAAAGGACGGTCATCGGGGCCGACGTCAAGATAGGCCGCGATACAATTATCCACCCATCGGTAAGTATCTCAAACTCCACCATAGGCGCCGAATGTATAATAGAGCAGGGCGCCATTATTACGGACTCGAAGATAGGCAGGGGGAGTACGATACGGGCATATTCCATTATAGAATCAAGCCTCATCGGCAGAGACGTATCCATCGGCCCCTTCGCAAGGCTACGGCCCGGTAATAAGATATCAGATGAGGTACGGGTGGGTAATTTTGTTGAGATAAAAAAATCCTCCCTCGGCAAAGGCACAAAGGCGGGGCACCTATCATATCTTGGAGACTCCCTCATCGGCGCCGGCGTTAACATAGGCGCCGGGACCATAACGTGCAACTACGACGGGGTGAAAAAATACCTTACCCGTATAGACGACAGGGCCTTTATCGGGAGCGACTCCCAGCTTATAGCCCCCGTAAGGGTGGGTAAGGGAGCATATGTCGGCTCCGGAACAACGCTTACACGGGACGTGCCTCCCGGGGCGCTTGCCACATCAAGGGGGAGTGAAAAAATAAAAAAAGGCTGGGTCAAAAAAAAATTCGGCAAGTAAACTCTCCCCGGGATATTAAGATATAATACCGCCTTACCCTTCAGGGGCCGTCTTACCGGGACAAGGGTATAGGATATTACAGAAGAAGCCACTACAGTGGAGATTATAAAAAAATGTGCGGCATAGTAGGTTACAGCGGCGGACAAAAAGCGGCAGATGTACTTATGGGCGGGCTTAAAAAGCTTGAGTACAGGGGTTATGACTCAAGCGGCCTTGCCCTTCTTGAAGGCGGAAATATCGAGATAATAAGGAGTGTTGGAAAGCTCAACGGCCTTGTAACCGCCATAGCGGGACGCACCCTCACCGGCAACACCGGCATAGGCCATACACGCTGGGCAACGCACGGCAGGCCCACGGAGGCCAACGCCCACCCCCACAGGGAAGGGAGCGTGGCCGTAGTCCATAACGGCATCATCGAGAACTACCTTGCCCTTAAAAAAGAACTCATCAGCGGCGGCGCCTCCTTTAAATCAGAGACAGATACAGAGGTCCTGGCACACCTGATTAACAATGAGATAAAAAAAGGCCTGGACCTTGCATCTGCCGTAAGGACCACAGCGCGCCGTGTAAAGGGCACCTACGCCATGGCCGCTTTAAGCGAATCAGAGCCCGATACCGTGGTGGGGGCGAGGTTTGAGTGCCCCATGGTAGTGGGGCTTGGCGATGGCGAGGCCATTATCAGCTCCGATATACCCGCTATCCTTGATGTAACGAGAAAGGCCATCTTCCTTGA
>CAZSAY010000091.1:0-6021 GCA_964605225.1 uncultured Thermodesulfobacteriota bacterium
CGAGCCACTAATGAATAATATCTCTATTTGCACGAATTAATCAGACGTTCCCTAATATTGATTTTTATTATCAAGAGTATAGCATTGCCAGGGCCCATAGACAAGAGAGCGCTCTTGCAGGCTTTTGTCCAGAGAGCGGCTCTCGTAGCTTCTTTGCCGGAGGGGCACGCCCTGGTATAAGTCTAATGAGGGCATGATTTTTATGTTTTTCATGCACCGGTTTTCTGTTAGAGTAATGGGGTTCCCGTTTTAAATATATGCGTGGTGGTGAATTTTCACTCTCACTCATCGCGTATAACTCCATGCGAAGAAGGCCCCGGCTCTTGAGAAAAAAGACGAGAAAGATAATGATAGGTCCTGTGCCCGTAGGAGGCGGCTCGCCTGTCTCCGTGCAATCGATGACCAATACAAGGACTGATGATGTCAATGCCACGGTCACGCAGATAGAGGCCCTTACAGAGGCCGGTTGCGAGATAATAAGGGTTGCCGTGCCTGATATGGCCGCCGCCGAAGCCCTTGGTGAGATAAAAAAGGCCATAACCATACCCCTTATCGCGGATATTCATTTTGATTACAGGCTTGCCCTGAAGGCCGTGGACGCGGGCGTTGACGCGCTTCGCCTTAACCCCGGCAATATCGGCTCCCGTGAGAGGATACAAGAAGTGGTCACTGCCTGCGCCGGTTCGGGCATCCCTATAAGGATAGGTGTCAACGCGGGCTCCCTTGAGAGCGATATCCTTGAACGCGACGGCGCTCCTACCGCCGGTGGGCTTGTGGAGAGCGCTATGCGCCATGTACGCATACTGGAGGATATGAATTTTAGTGATATTAAGATATCCATCAAGGCCTCAAGCGTCCCTCTTACCATTGAGGCCTACAGAGTGCTCTCTACAAAGGTGGATTACCCCCTTCATATAGGCGTTACCGAGGCAGGGACCCTCTTTGCCGGTTCCGTAAAGTCCGCCGTGGGGCTTGGTGCGCTTCTTTCCGAGGGCATAGGGGATACGCTTCGCGTATCCATTACAGGCGACCCTGTTGACGAGGTGAGGGTGGGTTGGGAGATATTAAAATCTCTTGAGCTCCGAAAAAGAGGCGTTAATATCGTATCGTGTCCCACCTGCGGCCGCGTGAAGTTCGACTGCGCCGGTATCGCCACACGCCTTGAGGAGCGCCTTGCACATGTTGTGGAGCCGATTACGGTGGCCGTAATGGGTTGCGTGGTAAACGGGCCCGGAGAGGCCCTTGGCTCTGATGTGGGGGTGGCTGGCGGCGACGGCGTAGGGCTCATATACGTTGGGGGTAAGGTCCTTGGAAAGGTGCCTGAAGGGGATATTATCGAGGTTATGGCCGGGGAGGTAGAGAAAATCATAGAGGAAAAGAGGCGAAAGCGCGGCGGCATCTAATTTTCATGAGAGGCCTTTTTTTTGAAATCCTACTACTTTCGAGACGTTGCGCCGCCGATACGGCTAGCCCTCCTGGTGGTGGTGAAAAAAAATGATTGAAAGGCGATTTTTTTGTAGACAGGTTTATGGCTTTGTACTATAATCTGGCCATACAAAAAAAGAGTATAGAAAATAGAGACACGCCGTATTTTTCATTGTGCAAGAAAATACTGGACAGCCCGTAACTTATCTGTTATTTTACCACGGACTTCCAATCTACACTGTAACAACGAACAAATTTTCGCCTGCCGGCGATGCGATTTTCCGAGCGTCTTCAGGCGTTTTATCTATAAATCTAGCATCTTAAAAGAGGACCTTGGCTTTTGAAACGAAAGGTCGCAAAAAAGATCGGACTGCTCTGCCGTGCTCTGATGTCTACGGCGGCGCTTCGTGTTTCCCGCCCTGCCGCGTTAGGGCGTGAGGTAATGTCCGTTACTCTCCTCAAACCCCTTCATCTTTTCGCGGTATCCACTTTGTCATACCGCAGAAGAAGACTGGTCAGGGCAGGAACCCTTATCGCAAGGGCCGTAACCCTCTCTTTTCCCAGTCGTTGCCAACCTATCTCCCCTTCCTTTATATTAGGCCTCCCGGGCCTCGAATCTCACACAAAAACATTTCATTCCGATATTTCCGATAGTAACGCTACAGTAAAACCCGCATGTCCCAGCACTAAAAAGAGAGTTGAATGGCTTAATATGTCCGGTCTTGAACGGCCGAGAAAGACATTCAGCCTTGCCAGGGATGATCTTGAGGCGGCATTGGCGTTATAACACCTTGTCTTTCGCTGTTGGCAGGGACTTTTGTGCGTAGTACGCTTTGAATACCCGTTAAGCGTATTCGCCCGAGGTGAATTGCCTGCAAAGCGGAAGGGTAAGAAGCAGAGCTGAAAACGTAACGTAAAATGTGGTTAGTGGTTAGTTAAAAAGCTGTAAAAAACGAAGGAGGTGCAGGAATGGTTTTTGAGAGATGCACAAAGGTCCTGGGTAGAGCCTTTTTGATAGCGCTGGCGGTTTTCCTCGTCGCTGGTATGCTACCGGCGGGTTCGGTTCAGGCGGATGAGTCCGGGGATTATGCTACAGGGCTCAAGTACTACACCGGGCAGAAGAGGTTCAAGAATGGCGGCCCTCCGTGTATATCCTGTCACAATGTGAGCTTTGGAGCCCTTGGCGGTGGTTCTCTTGGGCCGGATCTCACAAAGGCCTACGCGGATCCTTCCAAGAATCCCTTCATCAACGCGGCATGGATCAACAACGCCGGTTCGCCGACAATGGGTCCTATTTTTCGTGACAGGCCTATAACTGACGAAGAGGTCGCTAATATTCGGGCCTTTTTCGATCGTCAGAGTCAGGGCGCGGTAAGGAAAGCTCCTACGGGGCTCTTTACTATCATAGGCATTGGTGGTTTTATCGGTATCCTTATCGTCTTCAATATAATCTGGAGCGGAAGGTACAGAAACAGGTGCAGAGGTACCGCTCATGAGGCCATTTGGAGAAACTATGGCGGCAAAGGAGGTAGGTAATGGCAACACGCTGGATACAAGACGAGGTAAATCCCGCCAAAAGAGGGTGGGAAGAGTTTTATAGAAACCGCTGGCAGTACGACAAGACCGTTAGAAGCACTCACGGCAATAACTGCACGGGCGGCTGTTCCTGGATGATATATGTCAAGGACGGTGTTGTTACATGGGAGCTGCAGGCCGTTGACTACCCCAAGCTCGAGGCCACTCTGCCTCCTTATGAGCCCAGGGGCTGTCAGAGGGGCTGTTCCGCTTCATGGTACGTTTACAGTCCTGTAAGGATCAAGTATCCCTACTGCAGAGGCACACTTCTTGACGCATGGAAAGAGGCGCGCGCCAAGCACTCCGATCCTGTGGACGCATGGGCGAGCATCGTTGATAACGCCGAGCTCCATAAGAAGATAAAGTGGTCCAGAGGCAAGGGCGGCTTTAGAAGGTTTGATTGGGATACGGCCGGCGACATAATCACCGCCGCGCACGTTCACACCATCAAAAAATACGGCCCGGACAGGAACATCAGCTTCTCTCCCATCCCGGCCATGAGTCAGATAAGCTACGCCGCAGGCGCCCGTTATCATCAGCTCATGGGTGCTGTAAGCCTCAGCTTCTACGACTACTACACAGACCTTCCGCCCGCATCCCCCGAGGTCTGGGGCGAGCAGACGGACGTTGCCGAGAGCGCCGACTGGTATAACTCCGGCTACACCATCGTAATGGGCGCCTGCCTCAACATGACGCGTACCGCTGACTGCCACTTTATCAGTGAGTTCCGCATGGGCGGCAGTAAGATGGTCAACCTCAGCCCTGACTACTCGCAGGTCACAAAGTACGCCGACCTCTGGGTTCCTGTAAGGACAGGTTCTGACGGCGCTTTCTGGATGGCCATGAACCACGTCATCCTCAAGGAGTTCTACGTTGACCGCACAGTGCCATACTTTGATAAATACGTAAAGGCCTACACGGATCTACCCAACCTCGTAAAGATCGAGAAGGGTAAAGACGGCTATGAGATGGGCAGATACCTCCGTGCCTGTGACCTCGCCGACTACGCCGACGAGGACAATCCCGAGTGGAAGTTCACCATGTGGGATATGACCACGGGCAAGGCCAGGGTAGTAAACGGCGGCATGGGTTATCGTTATCCCGAGAAAGAGGAGTCCCACGGCAAGTGGAACCTCCTCCTTAAAGACGGTAAGTTCGGTGACAAGATCGACCCTGCCCTCAGCGTCTATGACTTCAAGGACGACGCCCTTGAGGTGGTATTCTACGAGCTTGACAAGCCTGAGAAGTACAAGAGGCAGGTGCCTGTCAAGTATATAGAGACGCCCAAGGGAAAAGTACCCGTATGTACTGTCTTTGATATCAACATAGCCCAGTGCGGCGTGGCCCGTCCGGGACTTGGCGGCGATTACGCCTCAAGCTATGACGATACAAAGGCCTTCTCTCCTGCCTGGCAGGAGCAGTACACGGGCATTGGCCGCGATACCGTAATACAGGTGGCAAGGGAGTTCGCCGCAAACGCCGAGGTAACCAAGGGCAGGTCCATGGTTATCTGCGGCGCCAGTATCAACCACTGGTACCACGCCAACCTCATATACAGGGCATTCATCAACGCACTTAACCTCTGCGGTTGCGAGGGCCGTAACGGCGGCGGCATGAACCACTACGTCGGTCAGGAGAGGCTCGCGCCGTTTGACGCATGGGGCTTTCTTGCTCACGGCGGCGACTGGGTTCGTCCTCCAAGGTTCCAGAACGCGCCGAGTTTCTGGTTTGTGCATACCCAGCAGTTCAGGTTCGACTCCGACGTTGCTGATTATAACAGCGTGCCGGACGCCTCGGCTCTTGAGTTCAAGCATACCGTGGACTACAACATCCGCGCCGTAAGGATGGGCTGGCTCCCATGGTATCCTCAGTTCAACAAGAGCAGTCTTGTTGTGGCTGAAGAGGCCACCAAGAACGGCGCCAAGAACGACGCAGAGATAGTCGACTACGTGGTCAAGCAGTTGAAGTCAGGCTCACTTGACTTCTCCATCACCGACCCCGACGCGCCTGAGAACTGGCCCAGGGTATGGATGATATGGAGGGGCAACGCACTTGGTTCCAGCGCCCGTGGCCAGGAGTACTTCTTCAAATTCCTTCTCGGAACGCATAACAACACATGCGCCGAAGAGGTGGCGAAGCAGTATGTAACGCAGATGAACTACAGAGAGGCCCCTCTTGGCAAACTCGACCTCCTTATTGACCTCAACATGCGTATGAATACGACGCCCACGTATACGGACATCGTGCTTCCTACGGCGCACTGGTATGAGAAGGAGGACATTAACACGACGGACATGCACTCATACATACACCCCATGGGCGCGGCGGTTCGTCCCAACTGGGAGTCAAAGAGCGACTGGGAGGCCTTTGATTTTCTCTCCCAGAAGTTTACGGCCCTTGCCAAAAAGCACCTGCCGAAACCTGTGAAGGACGTAATGACCTTCGCTATCAGCCATGATACGCCCGGCGAGATAAGTCAGCATGCCCTGGACGGCATCAAGGACTGGACAAAGGGCGAGTGCGAGGCAATACCCGGTAAGACCATGCCCAACATCTCCGTTGTGACAAGGGACTTTGCCAACCATCACGGCAGGTTCTGTGCCTTCGGGCCGCTCATGAAGGGTAAATATGGCTTCCACAGCATCCTCATAGACGGTAAGGAGGTATATGAGGACTATATCGATAACTACGTCAACAGCGCCCATACTAACGATACGGTAGTTGACGGCGAGCGTTACATCGCCCTTGAGGACCAGAAGACCGCTTGCGATGTGGTTATGGGCTTCTCAGGATTAACAAACGGAGAGGTAAACTACAAACAGTGGAAGGTGGAGGCTCACCATACCGGTCTCCACGGCGATACCTACAGAGAGGCCCGCGAGCAGGTCAAGGAACTCTTTGGCGACGAGATCGAGATCTCCTCGGCACGCGACCTCGCGGAAGAGATATCCGCTCCCACAAGGGATACGAGGGTGTGCTACAACGACATCCAGGCTCAGCCGAGAAGGTGGCTCACCAGCC
>CAZSAY010000092.1:0-5839 GCA_964605225.1 uncultured Thermodesulfobacteriota bacterium
GGCTCCATGAACTCGCTCATGTCTATCCTCACCATGGCCTTCTCATCGTCAAAGAGGAACTCGGCGAGGGCGCGTGCCGTCTCGGTCTTTCCCACCCCTGTTGGCCCGAGAAAGATAAAAGACCCTATTGGGCGCCCGGCCTCACGGAGCCCGGCGCGCGCCCGCCTTACAGCCCTTGATAGCGCGAAGAGCGCGCCGTCCTGACCTACAACCCTCTTTCTAAGCGCATCCTCCATCTTAAGGAGTTTGGCCTTCTCGGCCTCCATCATCCGCTCTACGGGTATGCCCGTCCACGTTGAGACAACGCGTGCGATGTCCTCGGCGTCTACCTCTTCTTTTAGCATACGGGGGCCCTGGTCCAGGGTTTCGAGTCTATTCTTGGCCTCTTCAAGGTCCTTTTCAAGGGCCGTTAATCTACCGTATTTGAGCTCCGAGGCCTCTGCGAGGTTACCGGCACGCTCGGCACCGGTGGCTCGCGCCTTCACCTCCTCAATCTCTTTTTTAATGGACCGTATAGAGGAGATTATCTCTTTTTCATTCTCCCACCTGGCCTTTAGACCCCTGCTTCTCTCTTTAAGCCCGGCGAGCTCTTCGTCGAGTTTTTCTTTTCTTGATAGAGAGGCCTTGTCACTTTCTTTTACCAGAGACTGAGACTCCATCTCTATCTGTATCATCCGCCTCTCCATGCGGTCAATCTCCGTTGGCATGCTGTCTATCTCTATCCGTAGCCTGCTTGCGGCCTCGTCAATAAGGTCTATGGCCTTATCTGGAAGAAACCTATCGGCTATATACCGGTTGGAGAGGGTTACGGCGGCCACCACCGCCCCCTCGGATATCCTTATGCCGTGGTGAATCTCGTACCGTCCCTTAAGTCCGCGGAGTATTGCCACGGCGGCCTCTTCCGTGGGTTCGGAGACCAGTACGGGCTGAAATCTCCGCTCAAGGGCCGCGTCTTTCTCGATATGCGTTCTAAACTCATCAAGGGTGGTGGCCCCGATGCAGTGAAGTTCACCTCTGGCAAGGGCGGGTTTTAACATATTGGAGGCGTCCATGGCGCCCTCGGCGGCCCCTGCGCCCACAAGGGTGTGGAGCTCGTCGATAAAAAGTATGACAGAGCCCGCGGCCTCGCCTATCTCTTTTAAGAGGGCCTTTAATCTATCCTCAAACTCGCCTCTGTATTTTGCCCCTGCTATAAGGGAGCCAAGGTCTAATGAGAGAAGTTTTTTGTCCTTCAAGGTATCGGGCACGTCTCCGGTTACAATCCTCTGTGCAAGGCCCTCGGCAATGGCAGTCTTACCCACGCCCGCCTCTCCTATGAGTACGGGATTGTTCTTGCGCCGCCGGGAGAGGACCTGAATAACTCGCCGTATCTCCTCGTCTCTTCCGATAACAGGGTCGAGTTTTTCGGCCCTCGCGAGCTCCACAAGGTCGCGCGTATAGCGAAGTATTGCCTGATATTTTTCCTCGGGGGCCTGATCCGTCACGGACTGAGTGCCCCGTATGGATGAGAGGGCTTTTAATATGCCGTCGCGGGTGACGCCCCTGGCCTTGAGTATGCCCGCGGCCCCGCTCTCAGGTGAATCAATGATGGCGAGAAGGAGGTGCTCCGTGGAGACAAAGGCGTCTTTCATCTCCGGGGCTATCTTCAGGGCCTTTTCAAGAATGGCCTGTACGGAGGGCGAAAAATAAACCTCCAGACCATGCCCGCTCACCTTTGGCTTTTCTTTAAGGGCCTCCTCAAGCCCTGCGGTGATAAGTCCCGTCTCTGTGCCGAGCCTCGCGAGAATGGGCGCCACAACGCCTCCATCCTGCCTTATAAGGGCAAGAAGAAGGTGCTCCGAACTTACCTCCTGATGCCCCCCGGACCTTGCCAGCTCCTCGGCCGCGCCAAGGGCCTCCTGTGATTTTATGGTAAATTTATCAAGTCTCATATGGTTTATCTCCCTTGTTTCTCCGGCTTGTTTCTCCGGCTTTTCCGCGTCCGGGAATAAGGGCATCCTTAAGCCCCCACTACATGTAATTTAGGTTTTTGAGCCCTGACTGTCAAGGCGGGACAGCGCCTGCGGCTAAAGGGGTTGTATGAACAAAAAAGTTACTCCCGGCCATAAAGAGCTGTGTTATTATAAAAAAATGGCGGCAAAAAAGAAGCCCTACACAGAACCAGGCCTTGAAAAGGCAGGTTTTACGGAACCTGCCGCGGCGCTCTTTGCCATTAATGCCATCATGGAGGGCGCCCCTGAGTTTGAGGCCGAGCGTATCCTCGAGCTCGCCCTCTTCGCCCCTTCACCTGATGAGGCCCTTGTAGGCCTCTCCGCCGTTATCAAGGCCAATGACGGCGCCTGCCTTTCAGGATTAACCAAACTTCCCGACGACCTTGAAGGACTTATCTTTATACTTGGCGCCTCTCCCTTTCTATCAAACCTTCTAAGTACAAGACCAAAGTTATTAAAATGGCTCTTTTTGGAAAAGGGTCTTTATCTGAGAAAAGACAGGGAGCGTTTTACCCGGGAGATAAAAGAGGCCCTTCAAAGGGGTAATGGGGGGGAAAACGTAAAAAAAACCCTGCGGCTATACAGGCAGGGTGAGTTTGTGCGCCTCGGAGCAAGGGATCTTCTGGGGCTAGCCACGATGGAGGAAACCACAAAAGAACTCTCGGTCCTTGCCTCCGCGATGCTCGATGAGGCCATTGCGGCGGCCATTTCAGAGCTTACGGAACGTTTCGGCGCCCCCTGCCACGGCGGGAGCGGCTTCGCCGTCATAGGGCTTGGAAAGCTCGGCGCCGGGGAGCTCAATTATTCCTCTGATATAGACATCATGTATATATGCGAGAGGGTAGACAATATGACGGAGGGTGTGACCGGGCAAAAGGGCTCGGCCATAAGCACCGGGGAATTTTACACAAAACTTGCAGTAAAAGTTACCGCCCTTATCTCCGAGGTAACGGCAGAGGGGCTTGTCTTTCGCGTGGACCTCGCGCTTCGGCCCGGCGGGGGAAGCGGAGCCATTATTCAATCCCTTGCCGGCGCAGAACACTACTACGAGGCCCAGGGCAGGGAATGGGAGCGTGCGGCGATGATAAAGGCGAATTGCGTGGCAGGTGACAGGGAGACGGGCAGGGCCTTCCTTCGTATGATAAGGCCCTTTGTCTTCAGGAGAAACCTTGATTTTACGGCGATTGAAGAGATAAAGACCATGAAGGAGAATATAAACCTCGCCAACCCGCACCATGATGGAGGTGGCTTTAACGTAAAACTCGGCCAGGGGGGCATACGGGAGATAGAGTTCTTCGCGCAGACCATGCAACTCGTTCACGGCGGAAGAGAGAGCGGGCTAAGGCAAAGGGGCACGCTTGCCGCCCTCAAGGCCCTTACCGAAAAGGGCCTCGTAAAGGCCGAAGACGAAAAAATACTCAAAAAGGCCTATATATATCTGCGAAACCTTGAACACAGGCTCCAGATAATAGAGTGCCGCCAGACGCATACCCTTGTAGAGGAAAAAAAAGAGCTGAAAAGGGTGGCCCGCATGATGGGGCACAGGGAAAAAGAGCCCTTTTTAAAGGAGTTGAAGAAGATAACCGACTCGGTTCACAACGTCTTCAGGGGGCTTTTTTACGGCTCTTCCGTTGGTAGCGATGTGGATAAAAGAGTCCTTTCACTCTTTTCTCCCGAGACAGGGGAGGATGAGTGCAAAGAGCTTCTTCGTGAGATGGGGTTCGTTAATGCGGCCAAGGCCTTTAAAAATCTTGAACTCTTAAGAAAGGGGCCCCCCGGACTTCGGCGCACCAGCGCACGCGGAAGGGCGATATTTGAAAAAGCCGCGCCCTATCTGCTCACTAAGATACTGGCCGCCCCGGACCCGGATATGGCCCTTAGACACCTTGAGAGGTTTATCTCAAGCGCCGGGGCCCGCTCCACTCAATATGCCCTGCTCATGGAAAACCCCCCTGTTGCCGATGAGCTCATAAACGTCTTCGGAACCAGCGATTTTCTCTCGAACAACCTTACATCACACCCTGAAAACATCGACTTCATGCTCTCAAGAGAGCTCTCAACCCCGGTGAAGACAAAAAAGCAGTTCTTAACCACCTTCAATCTTCAGGTACTCGCCCGGGATATGGGGCTTGAGGAGGCCCTTGACGCCATGCGGCGCATAAGAAACGCCGAGGTCATGAGGATAGGGCTTAACCACCTGGCCGCGGCAATTACCCCCCGCGAGGTCTCTACTCAGATGACAGGCCTTGCCGAGGCGGCCCTTCACGCGGCATGGCAGGTAGCCGCAGGGGAGCTTGGGAAAAAACACAGAGCTCCGGAGTCTTCGCGGTTCGCCGTTTTAGGTCTTGGAAAACTCGGGGCCCGGGAGCTTGGCTTCGGCTCTGACCTTGATATCGTCTTTATCTACGAACCGGCCCCGCCGGGTATTAAACAAAGGGCACCTCTGGATAACACCATCTCTGACCTTGAGTACTTTGTAAGACTCGGCCAGAGGATTATCAACGCCCTTAGCGTAAAGACAAGGGAGGGGTCCTGCTTTGAGGTCGATACGCGCCTTCGGCCATCGGGCAACTCAGGCCCCCTTGTTGTATCGCTGGAGTCACTCCTTAAATATCACCGGAGCGCTACCGCTGTCTGGGAAAGACAGGCCTTTATCCGGGCAAGACACGTTGCCGGAGACAGCGCCCTCGGCGAGGAGGCCGTCCGTGGTCTTAAGGAGCTCTTATTCGGGAGAGAGTTAAAAGAGGCCGACGTCAGGGAAATGGTGGCCATAAGAAAACGTATGGAAAATGAAATTGGAAAAGAGACCGGGCAAAGGTATAACTTCAAGACAGGCCGAGGCGGTCTTGTTGATATAGAGTTTCTTGTTCAGGCCCTGCAACTGCGGTGGGGCGGGGGGGACCCGTCACTGCGACATCCGGGGACAATAGCGGCCCTTGAGGCCCTGAAAAAGAGCGGCCTTATTGATAAGGAGGATTACGCCTTTTTGCGCAAAGCGTACGCCTTCTTGAGAGCCCTTGAGATGGGTGAGCGGATCATGTTTGATAGAGCCGGGACATTTCTTGTAAAAGACGAGCTGAAGTCATCTCCCATCGCCAGAGCTCTCGGTTACGAGGCCGGGACAAGGCCCGGCGCGAGACTCCTCGCCGATTACGAGGAGATTAGCTCCGGGGTGCGGGAGATATATACAAAAACCCTCAATAACCTCTTCCCATGAAGAGGGCTTTCTTGACAAAACCCCTGTTTTGCCTTTTAATAAGCGGTAGTATAATAAAAAGATTAAAGATATCGCTAACGTGGAGGGCCTTAAAATATCATGAAAAAACCAGCCTACTTCAGCGAGACCCTCTCCGCGGTTGAGCGGGCAAACAAGTACCTGAACCTCCCCGACGGCATCTACAAACGCCTCTGCAAACCAACTCGCTCACTAAGGGTAAGCATCCCCGTAAAGATGGACGACGGCTCCATGAGTTTTTACTCGGGCTACCGCGTGCAGTACGATATGTCCCGCGGCCCGGGCAAGGGCGGTATCCGTTACCACCCCGGCATTACCCTTGACGAGGTAACGGCGCTGGCGGCCCTTATGACCTGGAAGTGCGCTGTCGTGGATATCCCCTTCGGAGGCGCCAAGGGAGGCGTTGACTGCGATTCAAAGACCCTCTCCATGGGAGAAAAAGAACGCCTCACAAGGCGCTTTACCTATGAACTATTCCCCCTTATAGGCCCTGAAAAGGACATCCCCGCGCCTGATATGTATACAGACGAGCAGGTAATGGCCTGGATAATGGATACATTTTCCATGATGAAGGGCTTTACCGTACCAGAGGTGGTCACAGGCAAACCCGTCT
>CAZSAY010000093.1:0-5823 GCA_964605225.1 uncultured Thermodesulfobacteriota bacterium
ATGGGTTTTGTCTTTCAGGACTTCAAACTCCTCCCCGCGAAGACGGTCTTCGAGAACGTGGCCATAGCCCTTGTTGTCATGGGCGTGGGAAAGAGGGAGATAAAAAACAGAGTACTCAGGATACTCAGCTACCTTAAATTACAGCACAGGATGAACTTCAAGCCCCTCTCCCTTTCAGGTGGAGAGCAGCAACGCGTTGCCATAGCAAGGGCCCTTGTTAAAGAGCCCACTATTATCCTCGCCGATGAGCCAACGGGAAACCTTGACCATGAATTGTCCATGGAGACAATAGAGCTCTTCAGAGACGTCAACAACCGGGGCACTACCGTATTGATAGCAAGCCACGACAGGGAAATCATCAGGAAATTCGGTACGAGGACTATAGAGCTGAACGCCGGAAGGTTAATCTCTTGAGTCTCGGCGGGGCAAACCTTCGTTACTTTATCTCCGATGCCATTGGAGCCATAAGGGGAAACCTCGCCACAACCATACTGACATCCATTACCCTTGCTTTTTCTATCGCCATATGCGCCTTTTTTTTTATAGTATTTGTAAATCTCGGAACTGTCTTCAACTCCTGGGGCGATAACGCCTATATCATCGCCTATATAAAAGACTCCGCGCCCCGGCGTGAGACAAAGGGGTTTAAAAAACAGGTGGTAAGGATTAAAGGCGTTTCCGGGGCGCGATATGTCTCGAAGACAGACGCCATGGCCGAGCTTAAAAGAGGGCTCAAGGGGCATGCGGGCATACTCGAGGGCATGAAGAGCACGATCCTGCCGGCATCCTTTGAGATACGTCTACGTAAGGATTTTAGAGAGCCGGAGCGCATGTTAAAGGTGGTAAAGAGTATAAGGTCACTGCCCTGGGTAGATGAGGTGCAGTATAGTCAGGAGTGGGCGCGAAAGTTTTACGGCGTATTCAGGTTTTTTGAGCTCACCGCCGTTGTCATAGGGGGGGTGCTCGGCGCCGCGGCAATATTTGTCATAACCAATACCATACGGCTTACGGTATATGCGAGGAGAGAGGAGATTGAGGTATTAAGGCTTGTGGGTGCATCGGATAACTTCATCAGCATGCCATTCCTTATAGAGGGGATCATAGAGGGCGCCATGGGAGGTCTCCTGGGCTCTCTCATAGTCTTTGCGGTGCTCATGCTCCTGCGCTATAATATCCCCGAGTACCTTGCCTTTATACTCGATATACCGGCGCCGGTATATGTGATGTTTTTAATTACTATTGTTCTCGGCACCCTTGCAGGGGCCATAGGAAGTATCATATCAACGGGTAGGTTCTTAAAGGCATGAAGGGGCGCGGAGCGCGGAAGGTTTTTGCGCTGTTAGTTATATCCATTTTCATATTTATCTCAGCGCCTATGCGGCCCGCGGCGGCCGCAAAGGACAGTAAAAAGCTTGCCGATGTTAAAAAAAAGCTCGGTAGAGAACGGCACAAGGTCAGAAAGCTCCGTAGAAAAGAGAGCTCCATTCTTCTTGCCGTCAATCGTCTCAACAAGGGCATTCTAAGCTCCGGTAAAGAGCTTGCGAGGTTGAAGGGTTCAAGAAAGAAGCTGGAGCACGATAAGAAGGCCGCGAAAAAAAAGCTTACCCGTATTGAGGCGGAGACGGAGGCAGAGCGTACGCGTATCGCCACAAGGCTCCGGGCCATATACAAGATGCGTAACGGTGAGATACTTGCCATGGCCTTTGCCCCCGGGACCCGGGACCCCATTGATATAGCGAGACGGCATAAGTACATGACCGTTATTACGGATTATGACGCGGCCATGCTCAATCGTTATGAGGCAAAGCTCAAGGCCAGAGAGGTCGAGTTGAATAGGCTCACCGCCCTTAACCGTGACCTTAAGAAGGCCTCGGTGAGGCTTTTAGCTAAAAAGGCAGAACAAAAGAGGCTCAAGCACGACAAGGTGGCCCTCCTTGCCGATGTAAGGAGGAAAAAAGCCTCGGGTCTCAAGGTATTAAATGAGCTTGAGGAGGCGGCAAGAGAGCTCTCCGGTCTTATAGCGAAGCTCGATGAAGGTAAGGGCCGACATTCCAGCGGTTTTGGCGCCATGAAGGGCCGGCTCTCCATGCCCGTGGCCGGCCGCATCAGGTCCCGGTACGGAAAGGTGCGGCATCCGAAGTTCAAGACGATTACCTTTAACAAGGGTATAGTAATCAGCGCCCCTGTGGGAAAAAAAGTAAAGAGCGTTTATGATGGCCGTGTTATCTACACAGGGTGGCTTAAGGGTTACGGGCAACTCCTCATACTTGATCATGGCGGAGGGTTTTATACCCTCTTCGCCTATCTTGACAGGGTACTTAAAAAACGTGGCGAGAGGGTGACAAAGGGCGAGGTCGTGGCCGTTGTGGGTGATACAGGCCCCTACAGTGAGGCGGGGCTCTATTTTGAGATACGTAAAAAAGGTGTGCCCCAGGACCCGGCGAAGTGGCTGGCCAGGAGATAGCTCCTGGCGGTTTATATCCTAAGATAATCTTATATGGCGAATAGTAAATAAAAGGGAGGAACGAAAATATGAAGAGGATTCACAGGTCCAGGGGGCTTATAGCCGGTATTGTTGCGGCGGTTATGGTCCTGGGTATAGCTACTATAACTTTTTCCGCAAAGTCAGTCTCTGTCCCTGCCGACACATATGAGGGACTTAAAGTATTCTCCGATGTCCTCAGTCTTGTCCAGCAGGATTATACGGAGAAAAAAGATACAAAAGAGCTTGTTTATAATGCCATAAAGGGCATGTTGGGGAAATTAGACCCTCATTCAAGTTTCATGACCCCCGATGAGTACAAGGAGATGAAGATTGACACAAAGGGAGTCTTTGGCGGCGTGGGCATCCAGATAGGGATTAAGGATAAACTCCTTACGGTCATAGCCCCCATAGAAGACACCCCGGCCTGGCGGGCCGGCGTCAAGGCCAATGACAAGATAGTAAAGATAGAGAAAAAGTCTACAAGGGGTATGACCCTTGATGAAGCCGTGAGGCTGATGCGCGGGCCAAAGGGCGCTGATGTTACCATATACATCATGAGAGAAGGCTTCAAGAAGCCCAAGGCCTTTACTATTAAACGGGATATTATCAAGGTCAAGAGCGTCAAGTTCAAGATGAAGGAAGACAACATCGGGTATATACGCATCTCACAGTTTCAGGAGAACACATCCAATGATATGCGAAAGGCCTTCAGGAAACTCAAACCCAGGAAGGGGCAACTCAAGGGCCTGATTCTGGACCTTAGAAACAACCCCGGGGGCCTTCTTCAGGAAGCGGTCTCTGTATCCAATTTTTTCCTCAACAAGGGGCTCATCGTCTTTACCAAGGGCAGGGGCGGCGAGCGCGGTATGGTCTTTAAGGCCGACGCAAAGGGCACTCAGCCCGGTTATCCCGTTATAGTCCTTGTAAACGGCGGTAGCGCCAGCGCTTCGGAGATAGTCTCCGGCGCGCTTCAGGACCACAAGAGGGCCGTTATCCTCGGCACCAGTACCTTTGGAAAGGGTTCCGTGCAGACCATAATCCCTCTTGCCGATGGTTCGGCCCTGAGGCTTACCACGGCCAAGTACTATACGCCTTCAGGCAGGTCCATTCAGGCAAAGGGCATTGAGCCCGATATCGTCGTAGGCGTGGATACACGGCAACATATTAAGGAAAAAGACCTTACCCGTCACTTCGAGGCAGAGAAAAGCGGCTCTGATAAGAAGAAGACCGGTAAGAAGATACATATAGTGGAGAACAAGGTCAAGCTCGTCAAGGGCGAGGACATTCAGCTTGAAAGGGCCATGGAGTACTTGAAGAGCTGGTATATATTCAAGGGATTGAAAGGCGCCGACGGGCTCTCAAAGAAAGCCGGTTAAGATGTGCCGGTACCGCGCCAGGGCCGGGAGGGGGGGAGAGAGGGGATTTGAAAAAGAGCGGCGCAGTCTTAGCTTTAGCTATTTGTTCTGCATTTGAGGTGGCATCGCTGGCGGTTTAGTTGCAGGCTGGCCGGTCCACTTAACTAATGGACGTCCATGTGGGTAAAAAAGGCAGTAAAAAAGTCAGAAAGAAAGGCCCTTCCTTAAACCGGGGTTTAGTCCTCGTCATAGGTATTGTTTTTGGCTTTGCCATGGCCCTGGTTGTACTGCGGTACGGGAGTGTAAGGGGCCCGGCGCCTGAGATTCCGGGGCCTATTGAAAAGGCGGGGCCAATGGAGCAGGAGGCCCCCCAGGTTGGCCATAAACCCGCATCGGTTGCCAGGGTGGCTATTCTCATAGACGATATGGGAGGCGACCTCAGACGCCTGCAGGAGATTCTGGAACTGGACTCACCTATAACCATATCGGTCCTGCCCCACTTGAAGCACTCGCGCGATGTATCGCGCATTGCCGATATGAGCGGCCGTGACGTATTATTGCACCTGCCCATGGAACCGAAAAACCATGCGGTGAACCACCCGGGCCCCGGCGCCTTGCTTACGGCCATGAGCGGGACCGCCATAAGGAAGACCGTTCTCAAGGACCTCGCCTTTGTACCCGAGGCCGTAGGTGTAAACAATCACATGGGTTCAAGATTTACCGAGGATGAACCTGGCATGAGGCAGGTCTTTTCCATACTTAAGGAGAGGGGGCTCTTTTTTGTTGACAGCCGCACTACCTCCGCCACCGTTGCCGCAAGGCTCGCGCGGGAATCCGGTGTCATAAACGCCGAAAGAGACGTCTTTCTTGATAACAAAAGGGACGTGGAGTATATAGACGGCCAGATTGAGACCCTTGTAAAGATAGCCATGCAGGAGGGTAGCGCCATAGCCATAGGTCACCCCTATCCGGAGACGCTCGCGGCCCTGAGAGGGATGCTCCCTTTATTGAGGGAGCGGGGTATTGATGTGGTGCCCGTATCGGAGCTCGTGAGATAGGGTAAAAAAAACCCTTGACACCTGTTTCCTGGCCTGTTAAAGTTTTTTTGTATTTTTTTTTTAACCGAGGTACCTTTTTGCGATTTAGATCTTCTAAAGGCTGTGGGATGTCTCTTAAATCCTATGGTCTTTTTTTGTTTTACGCAAAGAGGCCCGGTACAAGGTAAATGGCCAGGACAGTAAAAAGGCCGGCACAAGGAGGAGTAAAATGGCACAGGGCAAGGTAAAGTGGTTTAACGAGAGCAAGGGTTTTGGGTTTATCGAGCAGGAATCAGGTGAAGACGTTTTTGTCCATTATTCAGAGATACAGGGCGAAGGCTTCAAGACCCTTAACGAAGGCGACAGCGTGGAGTTCGAGGTCACAGATGGTCCAAAGGGACCTCAGGCCTCTAACGTAAGCCGGGTTTAGTATGCCCGTGGCCGGGTAGCGCATAACCTACCCTGACTTATATACTCAATAAAAGGCCCCTTTTTGCCATTATGGCAAAGAGGGGCCTTTTTGTAGGCCAGGGGCTTTATATGGCGTGCTGGATTCTTGTATTTTAAGTTATATTCTGATATCATTATTTTTCTATGGAGACATTTGACCTCAAGGAATACTTAGAGGACAAGAAGGCCTTGATAGAAAGGGCCCTTGAGACACATGTACCCTCTGATACCGGTCATGCCCGTATCCTTCATGAGGCCATGCGTTACAGTCTTTTTGCCGGAGGCAAGCGTCTCCGGCCTATCCTCGCCATCGCCGCCGCTGAGGCCGTTGGCGGTGATATCTCCGCTGTCATGAAGACGGCCTGCGCCATTGAGTGTATTCATACCTACTCGCTCATACACGACGATCTGCCAGCTCTTGACAACGACGACCTCAGAAGAGGCAGGGCCACATGCCACAGGGTTTACGGCGAGGCCATGGCCATACTGGCCGGAG
>CAZSAY010000094.1:0-5623 GCA_964605225.1 uncultured Thermodesulfobacteriota bacterium
GTAGTTACCGACTTATACCTGTATCCACAGGCCCTACTACTCATTATTACTAAATCTTAATATATTAATAATAGAGGAGAAAAAAATGAAATTCGTTATAAAAAGAACGGATTTTTTAAAACCCATAGCAAGGGTACAGGGTATAGTGGAAAAAAGAACGACCATGCCTGTACTCTCAAATCTCTTAATGGATGTCCGAGGTGGTGCCGTCGAGGTAACGGCCACGGACCTTGAGGTCTCGATAAAGGACAAGGCCCCGACAATATCTATTGAAAAAGAAGGCTCAATTACGGTAAATGCGAGAAAGTTATTTGAAATAATAAAAGCCATGCCCGATGATACCTTAAAGTTAACGTGCTCCGTAGATAGCAAAATTACCATTAAGGGCGCTAAATCCACCTTTAACGTCATGGGCCTTCCAAAGAGCAATTTTCCAGAGATTCCATCAATGGAAGACTCTACCCTTCATACGGTCAGGGTAGATACCCTTAAAGAGATGATAGACAGGACCTCTTTTGCCGTATCAACAGATGAGACACGTTATAACATAAACGGTTTTTTACTTGAAAAAGACGGTAAGAAGATAAAGATGGTGGCTACCGATGGGCATCGTCTCGCTGTTATAGAAAAAAACTATGACCTTGATATGGGCGATAGCACAAGGGCGCTCCTTCCAAGAAAAGGCGTAATGGAGCTTAGAAAACTCCTTGATGAGGACGGTGAGGAAGAATTTTCCCTTGGCGTGACGGAAAAAACCCTTCTTGTGAAAAAGGAAAACGTATCCATGAACGTGCGCCTTCTTGAGGGTGAGTTTCCAGATTATAAAAGGGTAATACCTGATGGTAATGATAAAGTGGCCCTCTCTGACAAAAACGAGCTCTTAAGGTCACTTAAAAGGGTCTCAATACTCTCTGAAGATAGAATAAAGGGGGTGAGATTCAACCTGGCGCAAGGAAAACTCGTCCTCTCCGCCTCAAGTAAGGAGATAGGAGACGCTACCGTAGAGATGGAGGTTGATTACTCCGAGCAAAACATGGAGATAGCCTTTAACGCCGTATATATACTGGATCTACTCGATTCCATTGAGGATGAAAAAGTAACCCTCTTCCTGAAAGACCAGCTGAGCCCCGGAATTATGAGGCCAGAGGGATGTGATGATTATACCTATGTCATTATGCCAATGAGGCTCTAATACCCTTATTTATCTTGACATACCAGCTTATTTTGTGTCTTAATATCTGTTTCCACAAAACCGGGCAAATATAAAGGGGCGTGATTAAAGAGGGGGGTACAAGAAGGTGGGGATTACAAAGGGCGGCACAAGAATGGGGGAGTACATAAAGCGGGGTCTTTGGTAAACAAAGTAATAGATCAACAGCTCTCTTACCCATACAAAAGAATCGGCCGGATTCAGAAGAGGCGGCCATGTTTAAGGGTACAGATAGAGTATATTTTTTAATAAAGCACATATATAAAGAGTACGATAAAGGAAGAGGAAGAAGATGAAAAGAACCTATCAGCCAAGCAGAAGAAAGAGGCTTTCCACACATGGTTTTCTGGAACGTATGAGCACCGCCGGCGGAAGGGCTACCATAAAGAGAAGAAGGGCAAAGGGCAGAAAGAGACTTACCCCTACGGTCAGCTCTCCCAAGTAAAAAGTGAGACTCAAGAACAGCGAAAGATTCTTTTTTTCCCGGGAAATGAGAATCTTGAAATCCAGTGACTTCCAAAAGGCCAGAAAAGGCGGCAAGAGGTCTTTTACGAAGAATTTTATTATCTACTCCCTCCCTAATGGTTTAGGCACTAACAGGCTTGGCATTACGGCGAGCGCCAAGGTAGGTAATGCCGTAAAGAGAAACAGGGTAAAGAGGCTTCTAAGGGAGTTTTTTCGCCTTAACAGGCAGAGGATATCCCCTCTGAGGTATCTTGATATTGCCGTATATGTTAAGAGAAATATAGATATAAAGGCGATGAACCTCGCCTCTGTTGAAGGTGAGCTTGAAAAGATTCTTATTAAAAACACGTCAAAATCAGAGCATCTTTAATAGAACCGGGCTTGTTACAAAAGGCCTTTTTTTATTACCTATCCTCTTATATAAAACCCTGATCTCACCCTTTTTATCACCTCACTGCAGATTTTATCCCACTTGCTCGGAGTACGCATACGAATCCATACTTGGTCATGGCGTTATTAAGGGTCTCTATCTGGCAGTTAGAAGGCTCATTAAATGTCACCCCTTTCACCCCGGCGGCCTTGACCCCGTACCAGGGACAACATCAAAAAACAGGATAGCAGGTTAAATACCTATTATGGATAAAAGGTCTCTTATCGCCATAGTTCTTTCCGCTGTAGTTATCTTCTCTTACCCCTACATCATGAAGCGCTTTTTCCCTCCGCAAAAACCTGTGGCGGAAAAGTCCGTTTCTGCCCAGAAAGAAAAGGCGGTAGGAGAAAAACTTACCGATGCTAAAACAGGTGGGCTTATAAAGAATGTTGAGGGTAAGGTCGCTGGTTCTGCTATTGAAAAAACCTCGGAGCAGACGGTCTTTACGGAAAAAATCATCAACATCGATACCCCTCTTTATAGGGCCGAGCTTACAAGCCTTGGCGGAGGCATAAAGAGCTGGAATCTTAAAAAATACCATAAGACCGCCGATAAGGCCTCGGGGCCTGTAAACCTCGTAGCCTCCCCGGGGGGGACTCCGACGCTTCGCACAAGGCTCGTATACGACTCTACCATTGAGACAGCGGAGCTGACCTCAACGGACAAATCCATTATCCTCGCAAAAGGTGATAGTAAAGAGGTAGTGTTAAGGGGAGTAACGGCGAAGGGGTTGAATGTGGAGAAGAGATACCTCTTCTCGGGCTCTGATTATCTCGTAAAGACAGAGCTGAGGCTTACTAACGCCGCCGCCGCTCCATTTAACGGTTTTGTCGATACCACCGTTATAAAGGGTCAGAAGAAGGTAAAGAAAAAAAAGCGCGGCCGCGCCACATATCACGAGGGAGGCCTTGTAAGCATCGGCGATAAAGTCATAAGGCACAAGGACAAAGACCCCGGTGAGACAAGAAACGCCGATGTGAAGTGGATAGGCGTAGAGAATAAATACTTCCTCTCGGCCATGATACCGATTACAAAAATTCCCGTAAGTTGGCGGCTTAACTCCCCCGTTAGAGAGCAGGTTGAGGCCGTCACGCGCTTTGCCGTCAGTATAGCGCCGGGAGAAACGGCCCTTTACTCATACAATACCTTCATGGGACCCAAAAAATACGACCTTCTTGTAAGCGAAAAGAGCGGTCTTGAAGGGGCCGTGGAGTTCGGGTATTTCTCCTTCATGGCAAAACCCCTTCTCCATGTTCTGAACTTCATGCAGTCCTTTGTGGTCAACTACGGCATAGCCATTATCATCCTTACCGTTGTAATAAAATTAATCTTTTACCCCCTTACCCATCATGGCCTTAAATCCATGAACGGTATGAAAAAGGTCCAGCCGCAGATAGCGGCCATTAAAGAGAGGTATAAAGACGATAAGACCCGCCTGAATAAAGAGATAATGGCCCTTTACAAGAAGTACAAGATAAATCCCGTAGGCGGATGCCTGCCAATGATACTGCAGATACCCGTCTTTATCGCCCTCTATGAGGTACTCTACGTATGCATTGAGCTTCGCCACGCCCCCTTCTTTTTATGGATTCACGACCTCTCGGCGCAGGACCCCTACTACGTAACGCCTCTTATAATGGGCGGCTCCATGTTTCTCCAGCAAAAGATGACCCCCACAGCCGTAGACCCCACGCAGGCCAAGATGATGCTCTTCATGCCCGTTATCTTTACGGTCATGTTCCTGAAATTTCCCGCGGGCCTTGTCATTTACTGGCTCGTAAATAACATCCTTTCCATCGCACAGCAGTATTATATAAATAAGACCGATACGGCAAAGATATAAGCCTTTCCTCATCTTTTCATCTTTATTAAACCCGTGGGCTCTCTCACGGGTTTTTTTTGTATCTTCTCCATTTCGGCTACTCACTATTTCACCCCCTTATCTTTTCTGATATAGTGAATCATTATGGAGCCCCTGGATAGCGATACCATCGCCGCCATAGCCACCCCGTCCGGAGAAGGCGGCATCGGGATAATCAGGATAAGCGGTCCTGCCTCCCATAACATCGGCAGTGCGGTTTTTTCCCTCCGAAAGAAGGGCGGAAATTCCACAAAACGGGCTCTTCAGTATGGCCGGGTAATAGACCCCGGCGACGGGAGCGTCGTGGACGATGGTTTTATCGTCTTTATGGACGGGCCCTGTACCTATACGGGCGAGGACGTTGTGGAGCTTCAGCTCCACGGCGGGGAGCTTGTCCTCGGCCACGTCCTCTCGTTGGTATTTGCCGCTGGTGCGCGGCCGGCAGAGGCGGGTGAGTTTACAAAGAGGGCCTTTTTATCAGGCCGTATTGATTTAACGCAGGCCGAGGCCGTAATGGACGTCATCGGCGCGGGCACGGCTCGTGGTCTTGATTCTGCAAGGCAGAGGCTCTCCGGGGCGCTCCGTAAAAGGGCGGAGGAGATGAGCCGGAGGCTCCTCGGGCTTATATCATCCATTGAGGCGGATATAGAGTTTTCTGACGATATGAGAGAAGAAACAGGAACCGCCTCTATTTCTTCGGAGCTAAGGAAGATAAAGGCCATTATCCAGGCCCTTCTACAGACCTATAAAGAGGGCTCGGCCCTTAGGACGGGCCTTCGGGTCCTAATACTCGGCCGCCCAAATGTGGGTAAATCCAGCCTCCTTAACAGCCTTCTTGGCGAAGAGCGCGCCATTGTTACTCACATACCCGGCACGACAAGAGACGTAATAGAGGATGCCGTAAATATCCACGGTATCGCCGTGCGGCTTATGGATACGGCGGGGCTTCGAGAGACCCCGGATTTTGTAGAGTCCCTGGGGGTACGCGCCGCAAGGGATAGGATAGCAGGGGCCGATGTAGTGATGATGGTCTTTGACGCCTCGGTAGATGATCTTACAGAAGAGAAGGCGCTCTTAGCGGGCCTTACCGGCAAAAAGGTTCTCCTTGTGGCCAATAAGATGGATCTGATAGGCGGGCAACGCAGGGACTTTGTAAGGGGAGCATTTTCAAGCCCTAAGGACGCCATGCCCCTTGTTTTTATATCCGCCATTGATGGCGAAGGAGTAAAAACGCTTGAGGCCGCGCTTTACGAGTCCATTACGGGCCGCGCCCCCGGCGATACCGTAGCCACAGCCCTTCCCGGAGAGTTCATCGCCACGGTGCGCCAACGTGAGGCCCTTGTAAAGGTCCTTGAAGGGGTGGAGAGGGCCGGGGAGGGTTTGAGTCAAGCCCTACCCCCGGACCTTATAGCAACGGACTTGAGGGCGGCCTTAGAGGGGCTAAAGGAGCTCACCGGAGAGGTTACAACCGATGATATCCTCAATAACATCTTCTCAAGCTTTTGTATCGGCAAATGAGTTTTTCTTTGCCAGGCTTTTTGCCAGAGTAGCGGCAGTACCCAAGGGCGGCCACGTGTGATATTAGTGGCCCTATTGATCCCTTATTGGTTTTCTTTGCCAAGCTTTCTTTTTTCCAAAAGAAAGCGGAAGGTTTTTT
>CAZSAY010000095.1:0-5615 GCA_964605225.1 uncultured Thermodesulfobacteriota bacterium
CTTGGCAAAGAAAACCAATAGGGGGTCGATAAGGCCTATAACATCACCTGTGGCCGCCCTTGGATAGAACCGTTGCACTGGCAAAAAGCTTGGCAAAGAAAACCAATAGGGGGTCGATAAGGCCTATAACATCACCTGTGGCCACCCTTGGATACTACCGTTGCCCGGCAAAAAGCCTGGCAAAGAAAACCAACGGGGGGCAAACTTCAGCGTTTATGAAAAAGACCTTGCGAAGCTCGGAGGTACCTTTACAATCTACTGTAGGAACGTATCATAATAAAGGAAGGATTTAAAGGAGTGGAGAGAAGGGGGGAGGCACAAAGAGTTGCCCGTTGCCCTCCTTGCGCGTCTCAGGCGCAGTACTTCTGCACGGAGCGGATTATCTCGTCGGCAAAATAGGGTTTTCTTATGAACTCATCGACCATGCCCTCTTGAACGCCGCGGAGGATGACGCTCTCGGCGTCACGAAAGTACCCGGTGAAGAGTATGACCGTAGTCTCGGGGCTTATGCGGGCTATCTCCCTGTATGCCTCAAGGCCGCTCATGCCGGGCATGATAATATCCATGAAAATAAGTCTGAAGTCTTTTTTTTCAACGGCTTTCACGGCTTCTTTGCCGTTTATTACATAGGTGGCGTCAAAACCCACGTCTTTTAGCATCTCGCTCATGCCCAGCCCAACGCTCTCTTCATCGTCCACTATGAGTATGCTGTTTTTATTTGTCGCTACTCTCATCAATGACCTCCCCTTGAGATAACATACATGAACCTGCCCGGGTATATGACCGGGGCATTACCTGCGTACACCTGTGACGAAGAGGTATCTTCTGCCCCATCAATAAATCGGTCTACTATAGATAACATCGACGATTACGGCGTGAGCTTGAACGAAAAAAAGCCCGCTACTGTAATGGCATGCTTTTTTGTTATGAAAGAGTGCATGTTAAGAGGGGATATTTAAAAAAACGGGTAATTAAACCCTTGATAATAGCACGCCTGGAAGAGACCGCATGGTGAGGGCCTTAAAATGCACTTGAGAAGGCCCTGGGATGATAAAATTTTTAAGACTGGCCTCTTGAGAATGTCTTTTGGCAAAAGGTTTCGTGGAGGTACGCTTTGGTTCTATGCGGCAGGGAAGTGTTGTGTTGAGGAGTTTCCCTCAGGGCAGGGGCTTAAGAGGTGCGGGCTTGCCGATAAGGCTTTTCTTGTCGCAGTGTATGCGGCAGTCCCTATCAGGCTTTATTTTAGACTCAGAGCAGTGCGATGTGGTGCATGTCGATATCTTCATGGGCAGGCCCTGTTTCAGTGGCATGGCCAGGGAGATAAGCATGAAAAGAGGGATGATAATGCTAACGAGCAGGGCTCCGGAGCCAGGGCCTTTTTTGGTCTTTGCACCCTCTTTTTCACCGAGGAGGCGTCTTATCCTCTCTTCTACAGAGCCCCGGTGGCCAAGTATGGAGGCGGTCTCCGCCGGAGAGACACTGGTCGAGGCGAGGAGCTTAAGAAGGGCTCCGGCTATGCTGAGCGGCTCGGACATATGCCATACCACGGAGTCATCGGCCCTTTTTTCCTGCCGGTCTATTAAAAGCCTTAAGGCATGCCCTGCCAGAGGGATAAAAAAGAAGGTATCTCTTAATATGGAGAGGAGGAAGAAGCGCAGTGGGTCTCTGTTTTTTTTGTGGCATAGCTCGTGGAAAAAGACGGCACGGAGCTCCGCCCCGGTAAGGCTATCCATAAGGCCCTTTGAGATATAAACCCTGGGGTGGAAGATACCGTGTGTAAAGGCCGTGGCCATGGCGCTGTCTTTTATAAAGACAAGCTCGGCGCCCTGGTTTTTGAGAGGGAGTCTTTTTAATGCCCGTCTTGAGCCTATGAGCGTGATGATGGCCCTGAAGGCCGCGAAGATAAGCCCGGAGAGGAGCGTCAGCCCCCCGGCCCAGAATAAGGTGAGGTGGACTAAACCAACGTAACCGAGGCACTGGCTGAATACGCCGTGGCAGAGGCGCACCGTTGCGTTGACGAGATCCGTGGATGTGCCGACCGACCATAGAGCAACGGCGAAGACAAGTGCCGTTACAGCGCCGGCCGAAAAGAAAAGGCCTACCGGTATATTAGTTTTCTTGAAGTTCTTCGCTAACTTCATCCCTTTATTCTATTTTAAAAACACCTCTCTGTCAAAGCCATTTTGCCTGTTTCTGTTTTTCTTTTTTTCGGCCCTTTTACGGGGTTTCTCTTATGGGCTTGCCTGTAAGGGGATATTACTGTAATATTTAAAAAAATATTTTTTTGGAGTTGATCTCTTGTTTATAACATTTGAGGGGATAGAGGGCTCGGGAAAGAGCACGCAGATAGAACTCCTCAAGGGGTATCTTGAAAATAAGGGGCTCTCGGTATTGTCTCTACGCGAGCCCGGCGGCACCGCCCTTGGCGAGTCCGTAAGGGGACATCTCCTTACAGTGGGGGATGAGGAGATTTGCCCTGCTGCGGAGCTTTTTTTATACGAGGCCTGCAGGGCCCAGCTTGTAGCCAAGGTAATAAGGCCCGCCCTTGGGGCGGGGTCCATCGTGCTCTGCGACCGCTTTATAGATTCCACGCTGGCCTATCAGGGTAGCGGCCGGGGTATTGACGCCGCGCATATCCGCTCCATGAACGAGACGGCCTCGGGGGGGCTCATACCGGATATTACTTTTTTTCTTGATATAGAGACCGAGGCCGGGCTTAAGAGGGCATGGTCAAGGCTGAATAATAAAGAAGGTGAGGGGGAAGACGGGGTAAAAGAAGACCGTTTCGAGCGTGAGGAGATGGCCTTTCACGACAGGGTAAGAGGCGGGTTTCTTGAGATAGCGGCCCGTGAGAAGAGGGTTAGAGTCATAGACGGAAGGAGAGAAATCCATTCCATACATCTTGAGATATGTGCTATCATAGATGAGACGAACCTATGATTTTCAGTGAGATAGCGGGACACAGCAGAGAAAAGGAACTACTTGGAAGGGCCCTTGAATCAGGGCGCGTGGCACATGCCTATCTTTTCTCCGGTCCTCCCGGGGTGGGTAAGAGGACTCTGGCCAGGGCATTTGCCAGGGCCATGAACTGCGCCGAGGTCGATGTGGGGTACTGCGGCCAATGCCGCGATTGCCTGGCCATAGATAGCGCTAACCACGAGAACGTAATAGAGGTAGTGCCTGAGGATAAAGACGGCGAGCCTTCGAGCACAGGGCTTATACGTATCGCCCGTGTGCGTGAGGTTATCGCGTCTCTGCGCTTTTCCGTTCATCGGGGCAGTCACGTTGTCATCGTCGAAGAGGCCCATAAATTTCAGCCTCAGGCGGCCAACGCCATGCTAAAGACCCTGGAAGAGCCGCCAACCGGGGCCGTAATAATACTCGTAAGCTCCATGGCGAGGCTTCTTCTGCCAACCATTATCTCACGGTGTCAGCGCCTTAACTTCAGGCCCCTTTCCGTAGAGGCTGTAAAGGAGTTTTTAATTGAGAGAAAGGGCGTCTCTCCTGCTACGGCCGGGGTATGGGCGAGGTTTTCCGATGGATCCATAGCGCGGGCCCTTACATGCTCGAACTCAACGGTCATGGAAAGGCGGGCGGATATACTTGAAGGGCTTCGCTCTATAAGGTCCAGGGGAGAGAGGCGTCTCCTTGATTTTGCCCTTGAGCTATCAAAGAACGCGGAGCTTGATGATGTTTTGGAATTTATGAAGTCATGGTGCAGGGACATGGCCCTTATGAGAGAGGGCATGGAGGGGCTCATGGTGAACGGAGATATTACGTCTTTTATGAAGACAGGGGCGCCCTTGCGTCAGATCCTTACCGTCTATGAGAAGATAGAGGCCGCAAGGTCTGCCATAGCGCCGCCTCGTTACGGTAATAAGCTCCTTGCCATGGAAGTCCTCCTTATGGACATGCGCGATGCCGGCGTACTTATATGAATTTTTTTGAGGTAATATTATGATAAAGGTTGTTGATATACGCTTCAAGCGGGCCTGCAAGTTTTATGAGTTTGACTGTGGGGGCCTTCTTGAGCTTTTTCCCGGCGATTCTGTCATCGTGGAGGTAGATAAGGGCCTTGGCATGGGCACTGTTGTCTCGGCGCCGAGAGAAGAGAAGGCTGATAAAAGGCCGCGCCCCCTTAAGAAGGTTATAAGAAAGGCCACTCCCGAGGACCTTGAGAGGCTCAAATTTAATAGTGAGCGTGAGAAAGAGTCCTTGAGGGTATGCACGGAGAAGATAAAGGCCTATGGTCTTCCCATGAAACTCGTGAGGGCCGAGTATCTCTTTGACTCAAGCAAGGCCATATTCTATTTTACATCAGATACGCGCGTGGACTTCAGGAGGCTTGTAAAAGACCTGGCCTCTTCTTTTCATACCCGTATTGAGATGCGGCAGGTAGGGGTGCGCGACGAGGCAAAGATGCTCGGCGGTATCGGGCCCTGCGGCAGGGAGTTATGTTGCTCGTCTTTTTTGCCGGACTTTACCCCTGTTACCATAAAGATGGCCAAACAGCAGAATCTGGCCCTTAATCCCTCGAAGATATCAGGCGTATGCGGCAGGCTCATGTGCTGCCTTTCCTACGAGTACCGCGGCTACAGCGGAGGCGATAAAGGCAGGAGGGGCGAAAAGTCCTGTTGCGATAGAAGAAGAGGGGACGAGAGGGGGCCTGAAAATGATAAAAAGACCGCTGGCGAGGGTAGACCTTCAGGCGATAGGCGCCCCGAGAGTGAGCGCAGACCCGCAGGTGAGAGGCGGCCCAAAGGTGAGCGAAAGGTAGATGGAGAGCGAAAGGCCGAAGGCGAGAAAAGGCAAAATGATGGCAGGCCCGGGGGGGCGAGAAGGTCGCGTGGCGGCCGCAGAGGTGGTCGCAGGGGCGGCGCGAGAAGGCCTGAGGGCAGGTCCGGAGGTGCGAAAAGGCCTGCCGGAGAGAGAAGTGTCGGGGGCGGCGGAGAAAAAAAACCCGATGGCAAGGGCTGAGATAAAAAGCCACCTTAATTCATAGAGAGGGCACTAAGGCCCCTTTGATTTTTATCCCCTTATTAAAGGGGATATTATTTGTAACCCCTTTTTTTGTTTTTGGTAAGTTTTTTGAGAGGGATTTAATACATGAGCGATAAGACCTTTTATATTACAACACCTATCTATTACGTAAACGATGTGCCGCATATCGGCCATGCCTATACTACCGTGGCCGCCGACGTGCTTGCCCGTTACAAGAGGCTTAAGGGCTACCGGGTCCTCTTTCTTACGGGCACGGACGAGCACGGGCAGAAGGTTGAAAAAGCGGCAGAGGCCGCCGGGTTAAAGCCCAAAGAGTTTGCCGACAGCGTCATGGTCCGTTTCCGGGACCTCTGGAAGGTCCTTAATATCTCAAATGATGATTTTATTAGGACAACCGAGCCACGCCACGAGAAGGCGGCTGTATCCTTCTGGCAAAGGGTTGCCGAGACAGGTGACATATACCTTGGCGAGTACGAGGACTGGTACTGTACGCCCTGCGAGAATTTTCTTACAGAGAATCAGCTTGATGACAGGGGGCGCTGTCCGGATTGCGCAAGAGAGGTGGAGCGGCTCCGTGAGGAGAGTTTTTTCTTTCGCCTCTCCAATTACACCGA